>DASPGL010000118.1:0-7822 GCA_035620635.1 Nitrospira sp.
CTCAATGGCAGCCTTCTCTTCCTTCGTGAGTTCCGCGCGCTGGCGAACGGCGCGCCCCGAGGGAGTCAGCGACGTTGAGACCCCGCCTTGGGCCTGAGCAAGTCGTTCTTCCGACGGATTCTTGGAGAAGCCGCTCAATTCTCCGCTCGACCCTCCACGGGAGATTCCCGGATAGCCAGAATCTGCGCTCCCGGATTCGCTCTCACCGCCGGATTGCAACCATTTCATGCTACAGCCCTGCGCCGACAGCAACAGGATCGCCACCGTCACCACCACCCTCGACTTCGCGAACATTCTATTCATGACCCTCTCCTCCGTGTAACGTTAGGCTCTCATTGCTCCATCCACGAAAACCCCTCGCCGATGGCCGATGATGGTTAGCCTCTGGTGTGCACACTTGTCTGAACGTGGATCTGTTCGACCATGCAAAACAAATATAGCACCGACGCTGAAATTGGCCTGTTTGAGCTGGTTTTTGGTGAGCTCACCCTTTGCAGACTTGTAAAATCAACGACTTATGCGATTCTGCTGCCGGAAGATCTCCATGGGAAGAACTTGCTTCCGGGCCATGCATAACGGGAGTTCAACTCAAGAAAGGACGAGGACGGACGTTGCTTCAGAGAAGAGAAAACGGGAATGAGAGGATGGCGGTAGAAAGAAGATACGCGCTGAAGCTCCCGACGGCGAGTGTGCTGCCAGCAGGAAGAAAACCATCGGCCGCTCGCCGGTGCAAGACAGAAGCGTCAACGAGCCTTGGGCAACACTAACGAATCGATTTCCGGTCAGACCACCGAACCGGCCGTAACACCGCACCGAGACCTGCCAGGGCACAGATAAACGCTAACATCGCAAGTGCAACCAAGAGGAAAAACCCAGCCCGTACGTCGTGCAAAACAGGGATCATGGTACCTCCCTCCTCTTGCTCGATTTATCCGCTCTTCCACCCACACTCACAGACCCATACACTCATCGGATCGCTCTTATGCAATGTCCTGCCGCAACAGGGACACTGGCGGGTCCAGCCCCAACGCACCTCCCTGCCCTCCAGCCTACCACCCTTCAGGCTCGCCTGGTTGTCTTCCCGGCAGAACCTCCTCACGAGCTTACCTCCCTCCGCTACTGCTACCAATCTAGAGCAAAATCCTGCGGTTATCTATGCAGCTTTGGTGGGGGATCGCATCAGCGGGTTACTGCCGACACACAAACGGTCACCCCTTAACCTATTGATTCATCAGGAATGTTGCATGATCGATCCTGGTGCGCCCGGCAGGACTTGAACCTGCGACCTACGGGTTCGAAGCCCGGCGCTCTATCCAACTGAGCTACGGGCGCACATCATTCACATGAATCATGTTGCAGGAAGAGTTGTCAAGAACGGATCCCTGCGCGAGGCGCACGCAGCCCTGCTACAGCCTGGCAAGAATCTCGTCGGCAACCTGCACGATCGAACGTCCATCGGTAACGATGATGTGATCGGCGGCTGCCTGATACTTTGGCGTTCTCTCGCGCAGCACTTCTTCGACTTCCTCTACAAACGACTGCGTTCCTGTAAGAGAGGGGCGCTGAGTGTCCCGACCGATACGCTTTACAATCAAGTCGACTGATGCGGTCAGCCAAAACAGGATGCCGGTTTTCTTCAGTACCTCGACATTGTGCGACCGAAGGATGGCACCGCCGCCGGTATCGATGACCAATCCATCCCGATCTGCGAGCTTCCGACACACCTGAGACTCGAGTTCGCGAAAGTACTCCCACCCGTGCTGCGCCACGATCTCCGGAATCCTTTGCCCGGCTATCCGAACGATTTCTTCATCGGTTGAGACCACGGAACGCCCCAGACGTGCAGCCACGATTCGCCCGACTGTACTCTTGCCGGTGCCACGATACCCGATCAATACGATATTCATCGAAAACGGGACTCCAGCACCCCGCGCATGACATCGACAGGGGCCGATCGTTTTGTCCAGAGTTCGAATTGGGCCACGGCTTGATGCAGAAACATCTCCAGGCCCGCGACCGTCTTGCAGCCCGCTTGCCTCGCATCCTTCAGCAGTCTGGTTTCGCGCGGGTTGTAGACAATATCCATTACGGCAAGTCGAGCATGGAACAGCGAAACGGGCACACAACTGGCCTCGACATGAGGAGACATGCCGATGGGGGTGCAGTGAATCAGGACCTGTGCCTCGGGGAGTGTCCGGGCGAGGATCGCATCTTCGAGGTGAAAATCCTCAACCGCCAGCGCGGTCTTGGACCGGATATCTGCAGCCAGCGCAACCCGCTCCCGGTCATCGATTCCGAGTAACGTCAGGCTATGCGCACTGGATTCCGCGGCCAGCGCGAAGGCAATCGCTCGCGCGGCACCCCCTGAACCCAGGATGACAATCTTCTGTTGTCCTGCCAGTTCGACCCTGCTTTCCCGTAGCGCACGCAGGGCGCCGCTGGCGTCCGTGTTGTATCCGTTGAGCCGGCCGTTCTCCGCCACAATAGTATTGATCGCTCCGATTCGCGCCGCCGTTTCCTCCACCTGGTCGAGGAACGGTATCGCCGAGACCTTGTACGGAATCGTGACACTCGCACCACGAAAGTTTCCGAGTGCCCGGAGCCCGTGGAGCGCCTCCCCGATCGCCTCGACTTTCCACGCGAGATACACACAGTTGATACCGAGTGCCTGAAAGGCGGCATTGTGAATGGCCGGCGAGAGCGAATGCTCGACAGGATTTCCGATGACGCCGCAAAACTGAGTATGGACGTTGATCTCCATCATCTCATGCGACACGTTCCGTCAACCGGCTACGGGGCTAGCCCTTATAGACCGTCATCCCTCCATCAATCGCGAATGTTCCGCCGGTCACCCAGGCAGCTTCGTCGGAGGCCAGGTACAGCACCATGTTCGCAACCTCCTCGGGAGTCCCGGCGCGACGGATCGCGTACTGCGAGAGAAGCGACTGGAGCATCTCCGGGTTCCCCATGAGCGGAGCGGCCATCGGCGTATCGATCAACGCGGGGTTCACGACATTGCAACGGATCCCCTCTTTGGCATAGTCGATGGCAAGCGCTCTCGTGAGCGCATCGAGCCCGCCCTTGGAGGCAGCGTAGGCGGATAACCCGGGGATACCCACCAAGCTGGCAACGGACGAGATGTTCACAATGGAGCCGCGTCCTTGCTTCAGCATTTGCGGGACTATGGCCCGTGTCATTCGAAAGACGCCGGTGAGATTGATGTCGAAGACAGTGCTCCATGTCGCATCATCAATCTCGTGCAACCGCTTGCCGAAGTCGCCGATCCCGGCATTGTTCACCAGGATGTCGATCCGACTGAAGCTGTCCGTTGCTTTCCTGGCGACGTCTTGTGCGTGCACTTCATCAGTGACAGAACCGGCGACACCTAGGGCTTTGCCGTTACTCTGCCGGATGATATTCACCACCCGGTCCAATTCCTGTTGCCGGCGACCGGTGACGACCACCGACGCCCCTTCCTCAGCAAAGCGTTTGGCCACGGCTTCCCCGATCCCCGCATTCCCCCCGGTAATGACGGCTACTTTTCCTTCCAGTCGCTTCATTCTGCTTATCCCGCCTCTTCGCTTTCCGGCCCATCGGCCAAGGCCTCTTCGGCCATTCCCCGCTCCTGCCCCGAAGTCAGCAAACCCGGCTCTACCTTCCTCGCGACAGTGATGAATCCCGAATGCGCGACCATCCGGTGGTCCGGCCTGACGCTTCGGCCCTGCACCGACCACGTGCGCAGCAGCGTTTCAAATGTCTCCACCATCGCGAAGACGGCAACCTGTTGAAGTGCCTCCACCGTCTGCATCACCTGAGGCACAGTGGGAACGAAACTCAGATAGATCCCGCCGCTTCGCAGCACCTTCGCCGCATGGGGCACCACCTGCCATGGTTCAGGAAGGTCGAGCACCACACGGTCAAACGGCACCCCGTCTTCCAACAACTCGATCCCTTCATACGCGTTCTGACGGACCGACACCAGATTGGGCACGGGACCCATATAGCGGTCGATATTCGCAAGGGCGGTCCGCGCGAAATCCTCCCGCATCTCGTACGTCACCACCAGACCCCGCGATCCGACTGCCCGCAACAGCGCCATAGTGAGCGCGCCAGAACCGGTTCCCGCCTCGAAGACCCGCACCCCCGGAGACACATCCGCCCACATGCAGATGAGCGCAAGATCCTTGGGATACAGCACCTGCGCGCCCCGCGGCATCTTGAGCACATAGTTACCGAAGGTAGGCCGGAGCGCCAACATGGTCTTGCCGCCTGACAAGGTCACGATGGTCCCGTCCGGCCGTCCGATGATCGCGTCGTGCGCGATCTTCTGACCGCTGAACTGGTAGGTCTCTCCCGCTTTCAACGTCAGGGCATACTGGCGTCCCTTCTTATCGACCAGGTGGAGGCGCTCTCCGCTGGATAGCTGCGACATGGGGCGCATTCTAGGAGGATCATTCCGTGGTTTGCAACCAAGGCTCATTTCTTGACAGGGGGGGGAGTGGGTCGTAAGATCGATTCAACTCTCACATCATCGCGCACGATCCGTGTACGGAGCACACTGTGCGTTGCTGCCTTCTCCGACATACGAGTCCGCTTCCACGCCGGCTCGCCGCAGCGGGGCTCGGCTCATTCATCGCCCTTTGGCTCATTCTCCCGGACCGCCCTGCCCGGGCAGATGAGATCGTCGTCGCGACCTACGAGGGCGTGATCAATCCGGTGGCGGCAGAATACGTGCGCGATGCCCTGGCGGCCGCCCACTCATCCGGAGCCCAGGCTCTGATTCTGAAACTCGATACACCCGGCGGACTGGATACCTCGATGCGGCTTATCGTAAAGGACATTACCAGTGCCCACCTTCCAGTGATCATCTTCGTGGCCCCGTCCGGAGGCCGTGCGGCCTCTGCAGGCGTCTTTATCACCATGGCGGGACATGTGGCCGTCATGGCGCCCGGAACCAATATCGGCGCGGCACACCCCGTTGCAATGGGGGGCGGCGAGATGGATCAGGCCATGAAGGAGAAGGTCGAGAACGACTCGGTCGCCTACATCAAGAGCCTCGCCGAGCAGCGTGGGCGGAATGTCACATGGGCCGAGGACGCCGTCCGGAAGAGTCTCTCCGTGACAGAGCAGGAGGCCCTGAAACTCAAGATCGTCGATTTCGTTGCGGAAGACCTTCCCACACTCCTCAAGATGTTGAACGGGAGGACCATCCTGCTTCCCAACGGATCGGTGACGCTCCACACCGAGGCAACCACGCTGCGCGAGTTCCCGATGGGACTTCGCCTCGAACTGCTGAAAGCCCTGAGTGATCCCAACATCGCCTATCTACTAATGACCATCGGCACCATCGGCATCATGGCCGAGCTCTATAATCCGGGCGCCATCCTGCCTGGTATTGTCGGGACGATCAGTTTGATTCTGGCCTTCTATTCTTTGCAGTCGCTCCCGATCAATTATGCGGGCGTGTTACTGCTCCTGCTGGGGATCGTTTTTTTTATCCTCGAAGCCACGGTCACCAGCTATGGACTCCTCGCGATTGGCGGCGTGGCTTCCATGATGTTCGGCTCGCTGATGCTCATCAAGTCGGATGCGGAGTTCTTTCAGATTTCATGGGCCGTGATCGTCCCGGTCATCATTACCACAGGAGCATTGTCGCTCCTCATCGTCGGAATGGGGATCCGCGCCATGCGCCGTGCTCCGCAGACCGGAGGCGAAGGCATGATCGGGTCGATCGGAATCGCCAAAACCGCCTGTCGCCCCAACGGCCAGCTGGCGATCCATGGAGAGCTCTGGGATGCCATCAGCGACACCCCGATCGAACCGGGATCGTCTGCCAGGGTGCTTCGCGTCGAGGGGCTTACGCTGTACGTCACTCCGGTTCTTCGAGAGAAAGAGGCCTAGCCATGCTGCTCAGTCCAATCAGTCTGCTGGTGCTGCTCCTCATCGTGTTATTTCTCGGATTCAAGGTGCTGCCTGAATACGAACGAGCCGTTATCTTTCGATGGGGCCGACTGGCTCGAGGGATCGTCGGTGGCAACGGACCCGGCGTCATCATCATCCTGCCGCTCATCGACCGGATGATCCGTGTCAGCATGCGAACGGTCACGATGGACGTGCCTCCGCAGGACGTCATCACTAGAGACAACGTGACGGTCAAGGTCAACGCCGTGGTGTATTTTCGTGTCGTCGATCCGCAACGCGCGATCGTGCAAGTGGAGGACTATCTGTATGCTACCTCCATGATGGCACAAACCACCTTGCGCAGCGTGCTCGGCCAAAGTCAGCTCGACGACTTGCTCTCCAAGCGCGAGCAGATTAACGTCGACCTCCAGCGCATCATCGACCAACAGACCGAACCCTGGGGAATCAAGGTTTCAGCGGTCGAAGTGAAAAATGTCGACTTGCCGCAGGAAATGCAGCGAGCCATCGCACGCCAGGCAGAAGCCGAACGTGAACGGCGCGCCAAGATTATCCATGCCGAAGGAGAATTCGAGGCCTCGCAACGGCTGGCAGACGCAGCCGACGTCATCAGTCGCAATCCCGCCGCGCTTCAGTTGCGCTACCTGCAAACGTTGGTGGAGATTGCTGCGGAGAAGAACTCCACTACCATTTTCCCCATCCCGATCGATACCCTTGCACCGTTCATCAAGGGGCTGTCGAGCACCAAATAGTGTGGCAATTCGGTCTTTCCACTGGTGCTGATTCTGCATAGTTGCCGCATTGCTGCAATAACGCCTGGCATTATCCTCATTAAGTCACTCTAATCTTCCTGCAATTTCGTGGAGATCACGCCAGCGCTGTCTCATCTGCAATCCAGCATCCATTTTGCTTCGTAGAGAGGCATACAAGGTGAGGCCTCGGATGAATCCTCCTGGCTTCGGACGGCTCTAATAATGGCAAAGGGATGTCCAATCAACGAGGGGTGAGAGGTGACGCCATGAAGGACGAGGAACTGCGGTCGACCGGAGAAGTCGAAGAAAATAAAGCGGTGATGACTGAGATGGATGCCGATGATCCTCAGGCCAGTAGCATCCTGGAAGTCATCGGCCGCGAGGGAGAGAGGGAATCTGTCCAGGAGGAACAGCCCGGGTCGGCATTGCGCACCAGTCAGGGTGCAAGTCCCTTCCTTCTGGAGTCGCTGTACTTCCGCTCTTTCGGCGAGCGTGCACTCCTCACGCGCGAAGAAGAAATCTCGCTCGCGAAGCAGGTCGATCAGGGCACCAGACGCATCCGTGTTGCCTTGCGGCAGGCGGTCAAGACGCTCGGCCGCTCCAAATACAGCCTCGCGCTGTCGGAGTCCGTCAAGACGCTCAAGATGACCAGCCAGCTAAGCGGACTGTCGGCCTCCGTGCTCGACAACGCGGAGCAGACCGTGCTCTCCGCGCTCAAGCCATCACGCCGTGAGATGAAACTCCCCGCTGCCGTTGCAAAACGACTGCGGTCTCAGCTGAGCGAAATCCGTTCCGCACGCATCGTACTTGAACGGGGCAAAGATGAGTTCGTACGGTGCAATCTCCGTCTGGTCGTCGACGTGGCCAAACACTATACAGGGCGCGGACTGACATTGCTGGACCTCGTGCAGGAAGGTAACATCGGTCTGATGAAGGCCGCGGAGCGGTACCAGTACCGGAAAGGTTTTAAGTTCAGCACCTATGCCACCTGGTGGATCAGACAGGGCATCACGCGCGCGCTGGCGGACCAGTCCCGCACGATCCGCATTCCGGTGCATCAAACCGAAGCCTCCCACCGGATTCTTCGCGTGACCCGCCGGCTCGGGCAACAGTTCGGGCGGCCAGCCCGTTTGGAAGAGATTGCGCAGGTG
>DASPGL010000119.1:0-12693 GCA_035620635.1 Nitrospira sp.
GGCCTCCGAGAAGTCGCCGGGATTGCTCACGAAGCTGCTTAATCTGTGGAGCCATGTTGTCGAATCACTCGTACGCGAGGGGAATTGGACGGTGCTGGAGAATGTCCTGGGCCTGCTCCACGAAACCGATGCCGTTCGGCCGGATCTCAGCGAGGAACACAAGCAGCAGCTGGTTTCGGTGCTGGACGAGCTCGGACGCGCCGACAGAGTGAAAGCGATCGAGACCTACCTCAATCGAACACCCGAAGCCAACACACAGGGGCTCTCTACCATCCTGTTGATGATGAAGCCTGATGCGGTTCCGGCTCTGTGCTCGCTCCTGGCGAACCTGACCTCTGCAACCCATCAAGCGATCGTGTCCGAAGCGCTCCTCGTTCTGGCCAAGGAGCAGCCCGATCCGCTCCTGCGAGGGTTATCCGACCGCCGGCCGGCCTATGTCCGGAATCTGTTGTCGATCCTCGTGAAGTGGAACAACCCCAAATTCGCCGAGGCGGTCGAGAAACTGGTCCGGTATCCGGACGCCCAAGTCCGGAAGGAAGTCGTACGGGCGATCGGTATCTTCCGACCCAACGGAAACGGCTTGAAACTCATCTCCTTTATCAGTGACACGGATGAGAGCGTGCGTGTCGCCGCGTTGAAGCTGCTCATGGCAGGGCAATACACCGCTCCCTTCTCTTCCTGGTCGCCGATCGTATCGGCCGAGGACTTCATGGACCGGCCGTTGAGCGAACGCCGGGCTGTGTTTCACGCCATCCGCGCGACCTGCGGCGACGAAGCCATCCCCTACTGGGAAAGTCTGATGACCGAGTGGGCCTGGACAAACCGGAAGAAAAAGGAAGAGTTGGCGACTCTCGCGGCAGAAGCGCTGGGCAAGCTCGCCACCCCTGCCGCCGCGGCCACGCTCGAACTTGCCGCAAAGAAAGGCAGTGCGGCAGTTCGCCAGGCCTGTGCCATGGCCTTGTCCCAGATACAGAAGCTGCAGCGCGGGAAGCCGCCAGGCGGAGCCGCACGTTGAGGAGTACCGATTGTGAGTGATCAAGATCCTAAAGCGCTGCAAACCCCTGCCGGTGAGGAGGGCCTCCAGCCGATCCTGACCCACGAGAAATCGCTGTCACAAAAGATCGGCCAGGGTTCCGAGGCCGGCGATATTCTCGACCAGCAGCTGGTGATGCTGGGATTCCAGCTCATCACGCAACTCAATACCCTCATCAAGACCTCGAAGATTCATGGTCGCACCAACGCGGCCCTCGACAAACCGGTCGAGACGATGCTGACTCTCATTCAGACCCTGGCCCATGAGCACCCCGTTACGCTGTGGCTGCAGGACGACTTTCTCTTTCTGGGCGACAACCATCTGAAAGTGACGGCCCAGCAGATGCTGGTGGTCTCGAGTATCATCGATGCGCTGAAGAAGTGGCGGATCGGCGGGCTGACCTTTTCGTCGTCGGTTTCCTCCAACGACCTTCGCGAGTTTGCGCACCTCTTTGTCAGCCTCGACCCCGTCACGAAATCCGCCGAGGACTTCCGGCAGGAACTCAAGAGCCTCGCGGTCTCCAGCATTGAAATCAACGACCCCCGTCAGCTCACGCTGAAAGCAGATCCTGCGACAGACTCGGACCCGAAATTGCAACGCAAGGCACAGTCGAAAAAGGCTTACGGAAACGCAGCCGATGCGGTCGGCAACCTGACCCAATCAGCCCGGAACGGCGGGAGCCTGAATTTCAAACAGGCCAAACGCGCCATTCAGAACATTGTCGACCTGATGATGCAGGACGAGCCGATTCTGCTGGGCCTCACCACCCTGCGCTGCCACGATCAATACACTCATAATCATTCCGTCAATGTCTCCCTCCTGTCGATGGCACTCGGCAATCGGGCCGGATATCCAAAGGTTGAACTTGCGGACTTAGGTCTGGCGGCGCTCTTTCATGACATGGGGAAATCGACCATTCCTCTCGAAGTGCTCAACAAGCCCGGTGAGTTTACGGACGACGAGTGGGCCGCCATGCGCAACCATCCGACCGAAGGCGTCTTGAGCCTCACCCAGTTGCGTGGCATTACCAACCTGCCGGCGCGCATGGCGGCAGCCGCGTTCGAACACCACATGAACCTGGACTACTCCGGCTACCCCAAGCTGGCAGCTCCATGGAAACTGTCCTTGACCGGCCGTATCCTCATGATCGCGGACTGCTATGACGCGATGACCTCGTCGAGGGTCTACCGTCGGGAACCGATGGCGCCCTCGAAAGTGCTGGACATCATGTTCAAGAAGTCTGGAATGAGCTTTGACGCCACGCTCCTGAAACTCTTCGTCAATTGTGTGGGTATCGTTCCGATCGGAAGTCTGGTGGTCCTCGATACCGGCGAATTCGCCGTGGTGCTCAAGCCTGCCGCCGACAAAGCCGCGGGCGAACGCCCCATCGTCAAAATCATCACCGACGCCGAGGGCGGTCCGATCGACAATGGACCGGAGCTGGATCTCACCGAGAAAGATGATGTCGGAGAGTTTCGTCACAGCATCATCCGGCTGATCGACAATACCGAACACAAGTTCGACACCAGCCGCTACTTCATCTAAGCGACCCCCGCCCGCACAGTGCATCCATCGATCCCCTTCGCTTCGTTGACTCCCTCTACCTGATTTGTTAGCCTCAGGCCCCGCCGCGTCGCTACCGACAGGGAACCGTTGCGGAGATCAGGCAGCGCGCTTGTCGTTTCGTCCTGAAAGGAGTTCCAATGGCCAGCACAGCAGCTTCGCCCGAATTGCTTACCGCCCTGCAGAACAAGGCGACCCACCTCCGCATCGAGAGTGTCCGCGCAACCAGCGAAGCCGGAAGCGGTCATCCGTCCAGCTGCTGTTCGGCCGCCGACATCGTGGCGACCCTGTTCTTCTCGGTCATGCGGTATGACCCCAAGAATCCCAAGGCCATCAATAGCGACCGTTTTGTCCTCTCAAAGGGTCATGCGGCGCCGCTGCTCTATGCCGCATGGGCGGAAGCCGGGCTCTTCCCGAAAAGCGACCTCCTCAGACTTCGCACCCTGGCCTCGGATCTTGAAGGACATCCCACCCCGCGATTGCCATTCGTTGACATGGCAACCGGTTCGTTGGGGCAGGGGCTTCCGGTTGGGGTGGGCATCGCTCTCAACGCCAAGTGTGTGGACAGGCTGGACCACCGTACGTATGTCCTAATGGGCGATGGCGAATCAGTCGAGGGCTCTGTGTGGGAGGCCGCGGAAGTTGCGCGTCATCATGGACTCGATAACCTCTGCGCCATCGTCGATATCAATCGACTCGGTCAGAGTGACCCTACGATGCTGCAGCATGACATGGACAGCTATCGCGCCCGCTGGTCCGGCTTCGGCTGGCAGGCCCTCGTCGTTGACGGACACGACATCGCCGCCCTTCTCGCGGCCTTCGACACTGCGTCCGGCACCAAGGGCAGACCCACCGTACTCCTCGCCAAGACGTTCAAAGGCAAGGGCGTGTCGTTCATGGAAAACCATCCCACCTGGCATGGGAAACCTGTGGCCAAGGGGGAGGAAACCAAGAAGGCTCTCGATGAACTGAGCGGGCAGTTGAAGCCGGGCGGCGCCACGCTCTCGTTCAGGCAGCCTGCAGTCCGAACTCAGGCTCCGGCGGTCGTCGCGCCGCTCCCGCCCTCTCCCTACAAGGTAGGCGATTCCGCCGCCACGCGCGAAGCGTTCGGGGTCGCGTTGGAGGCCTTAGGCGCGGTCAATTCGTTGGTCGTGGGCCTGGATGCCGACGTGAAGAATTCGACCTACACCGACAAGTTCGGCAAGAAATTTCCCGACCGGTTTTTCGAGAACTTCATCGCTGAACAGAATATGGTCGGCGCCGCGGCCGGCCTCGCGGCCTGCGGCAAAATACCCTTCGCCGCGACCTTTGCCTGCTTCCTGACCAGAGCTTACGACTTCATCCGCATGGCGGCAATCAGCCAATCCAATATCAAACTAGTGGGCACGCACGTGGGCGTGAGCATCGGGGAAGACGGCCCCTCACAAATGGGGCTGGAGGATCTCGCCATGATGGCCGCACAACCCGGCGTGACCGTCTTGTATCCCTCCGACGCCACGAGCACCTATCGGCTCGTTGAAGCCGCGGCAACTCACAAGGGGATGGTCTATATTCGCGCCGGCCGGCCGAAGTCTCCGGTGCTGTACGGACCGGACGAACGCTTTCAGATCGGCGGGTCAAAGCTGGTCCGCCACAGCCTGTCGGACGTGCTCACCATCGTGGCGGCCGGCGTCACGTTGTTCGAGGCCTTGACGGCGTACGACACCCTGACCGCCGCCGGCATCTCGGTCCGCATCATCGATCTCTATAGTATCGTTCCCATCGACCGGGCCACATTGCTGGACAGCGCCAGGGCCACTCAGGGCCGCGTCCTCACCGTCGAAGATCACTATGCCCACGGCGGGCTCGGCGATGCCGTGCTCAACGCCGTCGGCACGGAAGGCATCAAAGTGCATAAGCTCGCCGTTCGTGCGATTCCACATAGCGGAAAGCCGGACGAGCTTGTCGATCACTTCGGTATCGGAGCACGATCCATCGTCGAAGCCGCCAAGCAAATCGTCAAATAAGCTGTCCTCGGTCGGCATCAGCCGGTTCGACCGCATGGTCATTCCGTCGAGACCTGAAGCGCGGTCTTCCATCGATCAGCGTCGTCCTCAATCCTGAAAGCTCCTTGTATTGTCAATGAGTTCCACGAGTTGACCTTCCGGGCGTCACGGTGCACTCATCGGCCAAGGACGCAGAATATTTTGTTGCAACTGTATGATTCTGTGGTATAGTTCGCACCCGTCGCTCGGCATAGAACGTCGCGCTAAGCCGTGAAGAAGAGGTGTAGCGGGCACAAAGATCGAAGCAGGATGGTGTAGACATCAGGCAGCTCCCTCATCGGGACGAACGTTGTTGAACTCAGTCCTGCCATCTGGATACATCCCATGTCTCGAGTATAATGCTCTCGTGAGCAATGTCTGACGACGCCGTATCACAAGCAGCGGGGTGGCGCGCGAGTGGTCAGAGTTGCTGGAGTCCGACGAGTCGTGCGCTCGTCGAGAGCACTCATCATCAGTCAAGAGGAGGTGCGAATGAGCGGTAGGAATGTTGTTCTGTCGGTCGTGGTCACGGGGTGCGCTCTGATTCTCTCAGGAGGCATGGTCTCCGCCGAAGATCTGCCCCCCCTACCCACGGTGCCACCTGAGTATGCGGATAAACATATGCCGTCAGGAGGGTGGACAGATCCGAAGGCTATCGAGGAAGGGGCAAAGATTTACAGTGGTGAGGCCAACCCGGTGGTCAACTGCGGCAGCTGCCACGGAAAAGACGGTCAACCGGTCAAGAAAGGCGCCCGGGATTTGCGTGACCCGAAGAACACCAGTCGCTTCTCGGATAGCTTCTGGTTCTGGCGCGTCTCTGAAGGAATTCCCAAAACAAAGATGAAGGCCTGGAAACAGTACCTTTCAGAAGAGCAGATATGGCAGGTCATCGCCTTTGAGCATCAGTTCTCGCACGGAGGCAAGCCGGCCGAACACACGGATTACAAACCCTAACCAGGAGGAGAATCCGAAAACCCTTAAACCAGGGCTGAGACCGTTTGGCAGATGCACAATCGAGAAACAGGTTCGGTTCAGCACAATGCAATATCAAAGGAGGTCCTATGTCTAATCGCCGTTCGCGCCATGCAGGGTTGATCAGCGCATCAGTCGTTGCGTTGTGTCTCACCGGCACAACCGCTTTTTCAGGGGAGACCATCAAGGCTATAGTGACGACGGCTCCAAATGTTCCACCTCCCATCACGAGAACCCAGCCTGCCTACGTGATCGTAGACCTGGAAGCGTCTGAATGGGTGGGAAAGCTGAGTGACGATAATAATTACAAGTTCTGGGGGTTCAATGGGACTGTGCCAGGACCTATGATCCGGGTCATGGTGGGGGATACAGTCGAAGTCCGCTTGAAGAACAAGAAAGACAGCCAGGAGAGCCACAACATTGACTTCCACGCAGTCACGGGACCGGGTGGCGGAGCGGCCATGCTCAATACCGAGCCGGGGCAGGAAAGCAAGCTGCGGTTCAAGGCCATCAACGCCGGCCTGTATTTCTATCACTGCGCCACTTCCTCTCCCTCCATCCCCGAACACATTGCCAATGGGATGTATGGCGCGATCCTCGTTGAGCCAGTCGGCGGACTCCCTCGTGTTGACAAAGAATTCTATGTCGTGCAAAGCGAGTTTTATACCAAGCCTGGTGGAAAGAAGGGCGATACCCTGGAGTTCTCATTTGACGAGGGGTTAGCGGAACACCCTTCACACGTGGTCTTTAACGGTCATGCAAGCTCGCTCATCAAGAACCCTCTGACCGCGAAGGTGGGCGACAATGTTCGGATGTTCTACATCAACGCGGGACCAAACCACGTGGCCTCATGGCACGTGATCGGAGAGATATTTGACAAGGTGTACCCTGAGGGCTCCTTGGTTACGCCTCCACTCCAGAACCTCCAGACGACCGTGGTGCCTGCAGGCGGCTCGTCCATGGCAGAGTTCAAGGTCGAAGTGCCGGGAACCTACATCAATGTCGACCACTCCATCTTCCGCATCGCCAAGGGTGCGGTGGGTCTGTTGAAGGTCGAGGGTCCGGACAATCCTGACATCTACAAGGGCCTGAAGTAGTCACCACTCGGGTCTGTCTGAGTGAGCGAACGAGGGGAGGGAGCGGGACACCGCTCCTTCCCCTCTCGCTCTCAGATTTCCGGAACCGTCGATGTGATTCAGGCGGGATTGGGGGCCACGAACACCAGCACGGTGAGTCGTCCGCCGGTATGGTTCCTCACCCCGTGCTCTTCACCTGCCAGAGCCATGGTTCCCTGCCCCGCGTTCAATACTCTGCTTTCGCTTCCGACGCGGAAGGTTCCTTGCCCCTCAAGCACGAGGTACACCTTGTCTTGGTGGCCGTGGGTATGGCCCTTCTGTTCCTGACCCGGCTCAAAACAGTACACGTCGCAAAACAATCGTTCGGTCTGGAAGAGATTGTTCTTCTTCATCTTCTCGTTACTGAATTGCTGATGCTCCGGAAGGCTGATCACCTTCATGTCAACGCACTCCTTGTTGATTCCGACCGCGCTCCGTACACCGCGCCTTAGGGCAGGTGAGACAGCGCGTTCTGGTACGTGCTCTTCAGATTTCCGACCTACGCCGAGGCCTACCGCGTAGCCGCCCTGGATATCCTCGGCCAGGCGGACAAACGTCACACGGCCGAAGCAGCCTGATTGGATTGATCGGACCCGACAAGCCCTTACGCCTCCTGGCCCGTTCGATTCCCCCGCTGATAGGGTTCCAACTCAAGCTCCTTCACGATGTGCTGAAGCCGGGCCCATTCATCGGGAATCAGGCTGACAAACTCCAAGCCGAAGCTGCCTTCCCGATGCCAGCGGACAATGGCCTGACTGATCTGAAGCGGCGGCTCATCATCCGTGATTTCCACACGGAGGTGAACGGTTGTGCCAGGCTTCACCTCTGTCGGGCTCGCCACACGGCAGCCGCGGATGGAGAGGTCTCCCAGCGTGCCTTCGCCCGACACCACATTCGCGGAGCTGAACGAGCTTCGGAATTGAACGGGAAACCGAGGATCCTTCCTATTCTCCATGCGCCATGACCCCGTGCATTCATTCGTTGCTAGCTCTCTATATTGCCGATCGGACGAAATTCCGCCAGTGTTTTGTGATTCCTGCCCGTTTTTCACACATCGAACAAACTGGCAGATATCCGCGACGCATCCCCAGCGCCCTGGGAATCGAGATCGGCCATGGCGACCTTGTCGAGGAACCTGAAGGGATGGGGCGCATGGCGTCGCACAGGAGGATCGGCGGGCTTGCATGAAATCCGCCCGTCGAAAGGGCGTCAAGGGACTGAGACCTGATTCAATACCGTGAGAGGCCCCTGGTAGCTCGTGGAGAGCAGGCCATTAATCCAGTTCGAAGACCTTTGGAAAATCAGTCAGATTGCGGCAGCCGTCCTTCGTCACCAAGACCATATCCTCGATCCGAACGGCACCCAACCCCGGATAATAGAGACCGGGCTCGACCGTGACGACATGGCCTTCCTGCAGCAAGGCACCGGTCCGGCTGATACGGGGGGCTTCGTGAATATCCAACCCTACCCCATGCCCGGTACCATGGAAATACCCCTGCATGCGGCCGTTCATCAGTCCGGTCCTATACCCCGCCTTCTCGAACCGCGTGCAGATGCCCTGATGGATTTTCATCCCGTCTGCGCCATCCTTGATCTTGCCGATAGCCTCCTCCTGGGCATCCTTCACCGTCTGATACAGCCGTTTGAGTTCCGGCGGAACCGTCCCCCTGATGACCGTCCTCGACATGTCGGCAAAATAGCGACTCGCGGCCGAGCGGGGAAATACATCGAAGATGATACTGCGATCGGCCGGCAATGGGCCGCTCCCTTCATTGTGCGGATCGCAGGCCTGCTCCCCTCCGGCCACGATCGTGTGTTGCGCGACACAATTCCGCTCCATCAGTTTGACGTTGATCACCTGCTTGATCCGCTCGGACGTCAGGACCGTGCCGTCGGCCCACAGCTGCCCGTCCTTGATCTTAGCCTGGCGAAGAATCGCGTGGGCCGTTGCCACCGCGTCCTCCGTGGCCCGCTGCGCAGCCTCGATATGCCGGACCTCTTCCGCGGTTTTCACCACGCGCTGTTCGTAGAAGGGATCCCGCTTCGGCTTGAGGCTGTACCCCAGTTCCTGTAACCGCGTCGCATGGATGAACGGGAAATTCGCCGGCACAGAGAGCCGGCGGATGTTGGATTCTTTCAAGACCACGTGCACGATATCGACTGTGGTCGGCTCTTTGATCCCCTGCCCCTTCGCCTTCTCTTCGATCTCGGCATAGGATAGGACCCGATCGACCGAGGCCTGGGCCTTGGCACGATCCATTTCGAGATCGCTCATGACCAGCAGACGCTCGCCCTTGATCTCGAGATAAATAAACGGGTCCGGCGCGATGAATCTGGTCGCATAGTAGAGATTGGAATCATACTCGCTGGCCGCGATGAACAGCGTAGCGATCTCTAGCTGAGAGTCGGTAATGCGCTTCATGGATGAGCTAATGAAAGATCGGCACCGGGCGGATAGTCTGAGGCAGCAGGAACGTCGACGTGTTCAGCATCATGACTCGGATGCTAGCATGGGGTGCAGGGTCGGTCAAGGCATTGCGGGGGCGGATTCTGGCACCGGTGCTGGTTCCGTTTCCGGAGCATTCTCTTCATCGGGTCTCACGAGGTCGATTGGAAGCGCCACCGTATTTCTCAGAACATCGAACGCGAGTTGAGCCAACCCCGAGATGCCCGTGGTAAATGATTTCATGGGAAGATAGGTGACTTCTGGTTCCTCCATGGCTCCTTTGACCTCGAACATCGCCGTCGCCAGCCCCTGCCGATCACCCGCAAGGATTCGTCCGAAGAGCGGGATCGCCTTGAGAAATTGCGAGTAGGACCCAAACGGGCTTACAGCCACGACCATTTCGAGCTGATCGGTGGGCAGGTCGTAGTTGCCTGCCGCTGTGATTTTGAGAATCGGGCTATCGATCAGCAGATTTTCCGTCTGAAAGAGCCCATGCTGAATCACCACAGTCGCACTGATCCTGTTATAGGGCAACCCGTCCTTTTCGAGATCCACTTTCCCCTGCAACACTGCAGGAAGGTTCAGCAGGCTGATGATCTTCCACACCGTCCGCTCGTTCCCCTTGAGAATCCTCCCGTTCTCCAGCACGATCTCCGCCTTCCCATTCAGCGACGGATACACCCCGTGGGGATTGCGTCCGTGCCCGCGGATGGAGCCACGGAGCCGTACCCGCCCGGACACTCCTTGATGCTGAGTCTTCGTCAACTTCAACAACTCATCGACCGGCACACCGGTGGCGCGAAAGGACAGTTCAACCTCCGCTGGAGCTTTCTTCGGCAATTGCGCGACCAAGCGGCCCGCGATCCTTTCATGTGGTGATTCGCCGGCTATCCGATCGATGTCGACCACGCCATCCTGCATCGTCACCCGTGCCGACAAGGCGCCGAACTTCATGTGTTTGTAATACCCTCTCGCAATGGCGGCTGCCATCGTGACCTGACTGCCGGCGGCCAAGTTTTCGAGAAACTCCCGTATCGGCGAGTGGCCGCTTTGGGGAATGAGTAGCGCCAGATCAAGCTGATTCGACTCGATCTTTCCGGTGATCACCGGTTTCACCGCCCAGTTTCTGACGGTCGCTTCGAGGGCAATGTCGCTATCCCGAATCTTGAACGACAACTGTTTGATTTCTGCGCCGTTACGCACCAGTTTGACGCGGGCATAAAGGTCCTGGACCTGCCCCTCGATTCCTTTGGCGAGCATCAGTCCGTTCGTCAGAGCGACCCACCCCGTGATTCGCCACGCCTTCCAATCCGGCTCCTTTCCCTTAATATCGAGTGAGACTTCCAGTTTGCCCGCCTCGACGCCCCCTCGGGAGATCCACTCGGGCAGACTCGACAGCGAAAGGTTTCCTGTCGCTACTGCAGCATCGATCGCGAAGCGTTCACCGAAGACCAGCCTACCCTTGGCTGGAATACGAATCGATGGAAGGATCAGCTCCGCGCGATTCAGCGTCAGGATATTGGCCCTGGCCACATCCCCCTCAAACTCCACGGTGGCGGGCGCTCCGATAGGTTTGTCGATGACCGAGGGGAGGGACACCTTTGCCTCGTCGAGCATCACGGCGCCACGGATGTGGGGTGCCTCCGTGGAACCGGACAGCGCCACAGCCGCGCTGAGCATTCCCTCGAACGTGCCCTGCGGAATCGCACCGCCGGTGGTCAACCGGGCCATATGCCCCGCATCACCCTGCGCACGCAGCACAAAATCTTGAAACTGGCTGGCCTGACCGCCTGTCATCGTCCCCTGCACCTGTACCACCGTATCGCCGAGATGACCGCTGACCTCCTCGAACCGGGTGGACCCGTCTGCGAGGATGAATCGCCCCTGCATTCCCGTGAGCCGTTCCGGCAACGCCACGTGATTCAAGCTCACGTAGCGGGCTGTAATTTCTCCACCGGCGAAGGTCACGCCGCCTGGCCGGTTCAACGGGCCCACAAGTCGGAACGTCGGCTGCGCCATGCCCTCCACATCCCGAACACCTGCAAGCACCCGCGTCAGTCGTTCGGCCTTCACGGATCTCGAGAGGAAATCCAGCAGGTGCGACGCGGCCATATTGCCGGTGATTTCCAGCTCAAGCCAAGGCCCCGCCTCAAGAAACGACACCATCGCCTTCCCATCCGTCATCTGGATGGCCCCGTAGATGCCGGTAATGTTGGACACGCGAACACGTCCGGCCTCTACGACCACCATGCCAGCAAGGTCCTTCGCCAGCACACGGTCGCGGCCGATCAATCCCTGTCCTTCCTGCACGTGAAACTCCCCGATCGCCGACAGCTCAGGGCCGGTCGCTGCAGACCCCGTTACTGTCGCGTTCAGCACCTGCACCTTGCCGTCGATCTGGTGATCGACCAGCAATGCCGCAATCCTGGGGTCAATCCATTCGGCAGGAACAGTGCGCAGCAGCTGCGACAGGCCGACCAGCGAACTGTTGAACGTCACGGCAAACGTCGGCTGGGAGGTCAGGAGGCCCGCAAGATCGGCGTGCCCGGTCAGATCCATATCGTTCAGGTGAGCCGTCATGTCCGACAGCACCATGTCATATCCTGCCACACCTGGCATGACACGAACGGCGCTCTGAAGATTCAGCGATCCCTGAAGATGTTCAGGAAGCGGCCGGGGGCCGAGGAAATCCGCCACGCCTCGAATCTTGAGATCGGCCGCGTCGATATGGCCATCGAACTGGAAGACTGCAACGGCCGCGCCGCTGTCCTCGCCGGACAGGGACGGCGGCGCCGGGGCCCGACGAACGACACCGTTCAGAGACAGAGCCGACCAGCCCTGTTCTCCCGGAAGAGCCGCCGATACATGCAGCTCCGCAAGTCCACGGTCAGCCCTGATCAGCAGCCCTGCTTCCACACGCTCCAGCCTGATGGAGCGCACCCCGTCGGGTCTTGCAGCGTCGATCACCGTGACGATGCCGTTGACCAGCGTGGCCTGCCGGATCATGAACACCCGCGCCATCATGTCCATCGTGCGCTGGTCCGTCGCCCCCTGCTCGTTCAGTTTGTCCATGAGATTCCAATGCCCGCTTTCGTTCCGGCGGAGGGTGAAGGTGGGTTCTTCGATCAACAAGCGCTTGCCCACGACCTGCCTCCGAAGGAGTGGAAACAGGCGGAGAACCAGATCGACGCGCTTGGCGGCCAGGACCACATGGTTTGAATTGGGATCATGAATGGTGACCTGGGAAAGTTCCACACGAATGCGTGGGAAGATCACGAATTTCACACGATGGACGTCGATTTTTCGACCGAGGCTCTCTTCAAGCTGTTGGAGGACAAAATCCTTGAGATAGTCCTCCCCCGTCAGTTCTCGGGAATACGAGAGGAAGACAACGCCAAGCGTCATCAGGAGAAGAATGAGGACAAGTCCAAGCCGAAGACGGGACACACCACCCCTTCAGGAATACGTACACGCCTTGGAGGCATCTTACCGGATCACTCACGTGAAATCCATCAACTCAGCGTTCTACAAAGGGTTTTC
>DASPGL010000120.1:0-2957 GCA_035620635.1 Nitrospira sp.
ACGCTTCGCGGATGCGATGGGCCGTGACGCGCGCGATGCGCGCCTTGGTATGGGCACTATCGGTGATGATGCCGACCTGCCGGCCCGTGAACGACCGCGCATTGATCCCCCGCCCGCGCAACTCCATCGCCAGCAGCGCGATGGTGACCCGCTCTCCCGTGGAGAGTAGCATGTCCAGCTCGCGTTCATCCGGATTCGGCGTCGTCTCCTGCGCCAGCCGGATGAGGCGATCCGTTTCACCGCGCATCGCAGAGAGCACCACCACCACCTGATGGCCCTCACGCTGCGACTGGGCGACCCGGTCGGCAACCCGGTGGATGCGCTCAATGGTTCCGACCGAGGTGCCGCCGTATTTCTGGACGATCAATGACACGGGCTTCAGCTGTTGGCAAAGAGCTTGTTCACGAACTTGGTGGCGTCACGGGCAGGAGCATCCGCCGCCTGGGCATCGGCCTCCGTAAACCGGCGGTCGGCCGGTCCCGAACGTTTTCCGCCTCCCTCTCCGAAGGCATAGAACCCACGACCGGGCACCCCCTCGTGATAATCGCAGACCACCAGAAACCGGAAGAGCCCTTGCTTCGTTAATCCCTCAGTGAGGGGACCGACCAGGTTCCGATCAAATTCCTCAATGCCGCGCACCCGTGCCTTGATATCCGCGCCATGCACTACTTCATCCGTCAGCCCGGCATGGACATAGATAAAATCCTTCTTCGCACATTCCGCCAATGCTACGGCCGCCTGAGTCCGAAGATCCCCGCCGGCCAGTCGATCGGGATCCACCGCATCGAGACCGGCACAGAGCCCCACCCCTCGGTGCACATCACTCGTCGCCACCACAGCACCAGTCACTCCATACTTTTCCACGAGGCTCGGCCAGGGTACCGCGCGTCCTTCCCCCCACAACCAGACGCAGTTTGCCGGTTTCTTACCCGCTGCCACACGCTCCTCGTTGATCGGATGGCCTTCGAGGATAAGATGGGCGGCATCCATCAGCTTCCGCAGGATATCCGATCCGTCTCCCGTCGGGAGCGCTTCACCGATGGAACCGCCGAGGATGGTCTGCGGATCGACGCAGACCGCCCGCGGCTTTCCGTTCACCCAGACCATCAGATGGCGATGACCGGCTCCGGGGTAGAATTGGATGGTTTCGGAACCCAGCTGCTCGTTAATCGCCTCAATCAGTTCCCGGGCCTCTTCAGTTTCGATCAGGCCAGCCGTCGCATCGTCCATGATTACATGCAGACCCAGTTTCTTGATTTCTCCGCTTCCCTTTCCGCCTTTGGCTTTCAGGGTGACCATCGTGCACCGGTACACCACATCGTGCTCCGTGACGGACACCCCTAAGCTCGCCGCTTCGAACGGCCCGGGGCCCTGATAGAATTTTTTCGGGTCATATCCGAGGATAGCGGTACTGCTCAACCCACTGCCGTGAGAGGCTCCATCAACGGGAATCACCAACTGACCAAGCTCTCCGAACTGGGCCAGACGATCGAGATGGGGCGTCTCGGACGCTTGGAGCGGCGTGCGTCCACCCAGTTCCTGCTTGGGATGATCCGCCATTCCTCCGGCATGGACAATCACGTATTTCATGAAGCCCACACGTCTCTCACACGTTCAACAGGCGCACCACGTCCTCGCGTGTCGCCCGGACAGTTTGTGGCGGTTTCGACACAGTGATGGCCGTATCTGCGTCCTTCAGGCCATGCCCTGTCAGTGTGCAGACCACCGTCTCTCCTTCTCGCAGTACCCCGGCCCGATGCAACTTGGCCATCCCCGCGACCGATGCCGCAGAGGCCGGTTCGCAGAAGACACCCTCGGTCGCCGCCACCGTGGCATAGGCCTGAAGAATCTCCTCGTCGGTCACCATGTCGATCGCGCCGGATGATTCCTCGACCGCGTTCAACGCGGACACCCAGCTGGCCGGATTGCCGATTCGAATGGCGGTCGCGATCGTCTGCGGCTGATCGACAACCTTTCCCAGCACGATCGGGGCCGCACCGGCCGCCTGAAATCCCATCATGCGCGGCAGTTTCGTGATCTGGTTCGCCAGACGGTATTCCCGATATCCTCGCCAGTACGCGGTGATGTTCCCTGCGTTGCCGACCGGAAGGACATGGAGAGCCGGCGCATCGCCGAGTTGATCGCACACCTCGAAAGCCGCGGTCTTCTGCCCCTCGATGCGAAAGGGATTCAGCGAGTTCACCAGTTCGATGTGATAGGCCGCCGAGAGTTCCTTGACGAGAGTCAGCGCCTGATCGAAATTGCCTTCGATCTGGATCACCGTCGCCTGATGCATCATGGCCTGGGACAACTTGCCCATGGCGATCTTGCCAGCCGGAATCAGCACGTAGACGGACAGGCCGGCCCGGGCCCCGTACGCGGCTGCGGAGGCCGAGGTGTTGCCGGTCGAGGCGCACATGACGGCACGCGCGCCGTTCTCCACGGCCTTCGAGATGGCCAGAGTCATTCCACGGTCCTTAAACGAGCCGGTCGGATTGACGCCTTCGAACTTGAGATACAGCACGACGCCCGGGGCAATCGCCCTGGCCAGCCGGGCTGCGCGAATCAGAGGCGTATTACCCTCTCCGAGGGTAATGACCGGAGTCTTCTCGGTCACGGGAAGGAACTTGCGGTATTCCTCGATGACGCCGCGCCACTGATTCATCTGAGTTACTCGTCCCTGCCTTCGATGCGAATGAGCGAGGCCGGCTCGGAGACAAACGGCTTGCAGTTGATTTCACGCAGCGCCACCTGGACATCACGCTCCTGCGCCATATGTGTCTTGATGACGACCGGCACAGTCTGTCCTTCCCGGCGCCCCTGCTGCAACATCGACGAAATGCTGATCCCGCAGCGGCCGAGTTCTCCGGCAATCTGCGCCAGCACGCCAGGGCGGTCGACCACGGTGAACCGCAGATAATAGAGCGAGCGGATCTCCTCCATCGGCGTCATCCGGA
>DASPGL010000121.1:0-5901 GCA_035620635.1 Nitrospira sp.
AGCCACCGACGGAGGCTCTGGCCGGCTGTGCGGTGAACAGACACGCCCCTGGATCAGCTGACGATGTCAGGCGGCGACATGGCTCTGATGTAGGACAGCACGTCCAGCATCTGCTGATCCGTCAGCTTTCCTCGAAAGCTATGCATGGGGCTGAACAACACCCCGTTCGAAATTGCCACCAGGAGTTCCCAATCGGTCTTGGAGCGAGTGACCGGGGACTGCAGATTGGCCGGTCGTACGATTAAGTCTTCACTCTCGGGGCCCTTCCCGTCCAGTTTGCTCCCGTGGCAGCGGAGGCACTGTTGTTCATAGACACTTTGTCCTGCACCGGGATTGCCGCGAGACATCTGCGCGGAGACCCAGGACGTTCCGAAGAAGACGAGCAGGACGACGGCGGTAAGCAGCGTTTTCATTGGCGAGCCCTTTTACCGTAGCACGAGAACGGGACAGGTTGCGTGGTGAACGACCGCGTGTGAGACGCTGCCCATGAGAAAGCGCGAGATCCCCTTCCGGCCATGGGAAGCCACGACCACGAGATCCGCTTTCTTCGCCTCTTCCGCGAGGGTCGCCGCCGGATTGCCCACGGCAACCTTCGTACTCACTGTATGCCGGGAATCCAGGAGCTTGGCCGCGGTGGATTTGACGAAATCCTCCGCATACCGCTCGGCGGCTTCCCACCAGGCTTTGGATCCCAGCGGGTCGTAAGGATCCTCCAATCCGACCGGGACCACGACATTGAAGACGCACAGCTCGACCGGAGTGACGAAGCGATGCTGCATCAACCACTGTGTAATCCTGTCGGCGTCGTCTTGCCCCTGAACAGCCACGAGCACACGCTGGATCGCTCGAGCCGACCCCCTGGCAATCAAGGTCGGGCGGGAGGTATGCATGAGCACCCGATGGGACACGCTGCCGAGGACCACTTCGGACAGGCGGCCGCGTCCACGCGCACCGACGATGAGCAGATCGGCCGAGAGGTTTTCGGCGCTTTCGAGAATGACCTGAGCGGGGCTGCCGATCTCGTTGAGCTTGCGCACGGAGGTGATGTCCTGGGGAAGCATGGTGGCGGCCCGGTCGAGCAGCTGACGGCCCGCTTCCACCATTGAATTGCGAAAATCGTCGTAGCCCTGCATGCCGGCTGCGCCGGCCATGAGAGGATTCTCGAACAATCCGAGATCAATCCCGTGCACCAACGCGACGTCGTTCGGGTGATACAGATGAAATGTCTGGGCAACAGCGGCGAAGGCCTGATCGGACCAATCGACGCCGATGACGACTCTCATGGTCTTGCCTCCCCGGTCCCGTTCTCAAAACAGCGGATGCGGTGCGGTGCCGAACGGAAGCACACGCGGTGATTCGCCGACATTGCCTCGAATGCGCCACTCCCCTTCTTCGAAAACCAAATAGTGCACCTCCTCATGCCAGCTGTCGATCGGAACATACAGACCGCTGGTCTTGGAGACGGCCCAGAGATGCCCCGTACAGGTGACTTCCAGCACCGCACTGCGGCCCGATCCCACCTTGTTGATCTTGGTAAAGAGATGCGTGCTGGCAATCTCCCCGTATTCATCGAAGAGATCCTTCCACACTCGCCGGATGTCGTCCTTCTTGAGCCCGTGGTAATTGTACTGGGCCGCATACACGGCCATGACCGTTTCGAGGTCGTGAGCTTTGATCGCCTGTTCGGCACGCTCAAAGAGGGTGACCACCGCATTGACCGTGGGCTCATCCACCTCAATCACAGAGCCGGTCGGCACGACGATCTTGGCGTGCGTTGTCTCCCTGCCAAGAAGCAGGAGGGTGACGATCGCGCAACCGGCGATGAGGGTCGTTGCTGTTCTGCCTCGTGACCTCAAGAATGCCTCCTTCCGTCGTCGGATCGGATCTCTGCGGGGAACACCGCTTGCAGGTGTCACTTGGTCCATGTCACGCGCACGAAATCCTCGTCTTTGTCGTAATGAAGCTCCAGTTCGCCATGATAGGCGTGCTTCAGCGCTTCCCCGATACGCCGGGGCAAGTGAGTGTCGGTCGTGGAAATCACGAGACCTTCGCGCGTGGATTCGATCGACATGATTCGAGAGAGGGGGTGTTCTTTCTTCTCGATCGTCTCCGTATTCTTCACCACGCCGAGGACCTGTTGGTGCTGGTCGTCTTTGAATGCACCCTGGATGGTGACGAGGCCCTTGGGGTACTTGTCGCGCATGCGATGGCAGGCCGGACAGCTGGCTTCCTCAGCCTTATCCGGGGCAATGCCCCACGTCCATCGTCCCTTATGAAACAAAGCGCCGCATTCTGGGCACACGGTGGGTTCCTTGAGTTTGCCGCGCAACTTGTAGGTATCGTGTTGATATTCCTGAACGCTGCGGTCACGCCTGGCGCCCAGGCCGGCCGGAGTCTTGATCTTTGCCGACATGCCTGCTCCTTCGTCGTCTACACCGAGGAGGGCTGTGATCGCTCGCGAACCGCTTCCTCGGCCAGGTTGAGGTATTCCACGACATCCTGATCACCGACTTGGGTGAAGTCGATGTAGTGATTGCCCACGGCCCAGAAAGGGTCCGGTGTGGCAAGGACCACCAGCTCATCCACCTGCGCCCGAACTGCCCGGATGGTACGTTCTGGCCCGACCGGAATGGCTCCGACCAGGCGGCGTGGTTTCAGATGCCGGATGGCGTCCACCGAGGCAAAAAATGTGGACCCGGTCGCAATGCCGTCGTCGACAAGGATGACGGTGCGGTCAGTGATCGCCGGAAGCCGCCGGCCCTGGCGATAGAGGGCCTGCCGACGGGCGATCTCCTGGCGCTGCACCTGGACGAGCTGCTCAATCTCCGTGAAGGAGAGACGGTAGGCGGCCGCTTCCGGATTCATGTAAATGGTCCCGGTTTCGCACAGGGCCCCCAGCGCATATTCGGGATTGTCCGGCGCGCCCAGCTTCCGGGTAATGAAGACATCCAGGGGCAGGCGCAGCCCCATACTCAACTGGTAGCCGACTGCCACCCCTCCTCGGGGAAGTGCGAGGATGAGGGTTGCCGGCTGCTCACGGTAGAGGGTCAGTCGCTCGACGAGCCGACGACCGGCTTCTTCCCGATTCGTAAAGGTCACCGCTCCTCCTTCCTGTCGAACGGAAGGCGACATCACATGATGCCGCTCGTGACACCGATTCCGATCAAGAACATCGCCAACAAGGTCAGGATGATCATCAGCTGCCGGAGATGGCGATGAGGCACGGACTCTCCCTGATGCCAGTGCACGTCCCACGGGATCTCAAGGTAGCGGGGATGGCGAATCATGGACTTCTCCTCCAGAAGAAGAGCGAGGTGCGACTGAGGCCTGACCGTTCGCGTTATGCGACTTTTACTTCGATTGCTTTGGGCTTTGCCTTTTCCGATTTGGACAGGTGTACCTTCAGGACGCCGTCCTTATATTCCGCGTTCACCTTGGAGGCGTCGGCATCCTCCGGGAGGGTGAAACTCCGTATGAAGCTGCCGTAGGCCCGCTCGACGCGATGGTACTTCTTACCCTTCTCCTCCTTCTCGTACTTCCGTTCGCCGGAGATGCTCAGGACGTTGTCCTGGACGGAGATCTTGATGTCTTCTTTCTTCATTTCCGGAATTTCCGCCTTAATCACGTATTCCTTCTCGTCTTCGGAGATGTCGACGAGAGGGGACCACTCTGCGACCGTCAACGCCTCCTTTTCGCCGTCGCGGCGGGCGGCCGGATGACCGAGCCAGGTCGAAAGGCGTTTTTCCATCTCTTCGAGTTCCTTGAACGGATCCCACCTCGTCTTAAACGGTTCCCAACGTGTCAGCGCGCTCATGGGACGACCCTCCTTGTGTGTCTGATTGCAGTCCTAATGAATCGGTGATCTACTGTTCTCCCCGCCCAGGGTCACGACATATTGACCGGCGCCCCTGAGCCTCAATCTAACATCACCGGTCCGACTCAACCGATCCAGTTCCAAAAAGATCTGATTCCAGGTCAGGTCGGGACATTCGCACACGAGATCCTCCAGCAGACAGCCGTCTGAGTGGGTGAGCACGTCCAGAATTCTCGTGGCTGGGGTCATCGTGGCGGTCATCGGGTACCTCCTGGTGCAGCGAACTTGCTTCCTTCGCTTGTGCAGGTGAGGTGCCACACGATGGGAGGGAACCAGGGAAGACGGGATCGACGTAACATCGCGATGTTAGGAAGGGAGCATCTGACTACGGGATGCAAGAACGACAGAAGGGTTGGGGCGTTAGGGGGCAGGAGTATTTGGCCACGCTGTTGCCAATTTCCTCATTGCTCCAAAGGAAGGCAGCTTGTCTCCGAGACGAATCCTTTTTGTTCTTTCCGACTCAAAGTACAGGAGATCAGAGTCATTCAGGAGGAGGAATCTATTCATGACCAAGATGGTTACCGCGAAGAAAGCGGAGCGTGATCGCTGCCACCGTTGCGGCGGGCTCATGGTTCAGGAAAAAGTCTTCGAACTCGGGTTGTTGGATTGGCGCTGCGTGAGCTGTGGAGAGCGGATCGATCCCGTCATTCTCGCTCATCGTCGAGGTCAAACCTATCGCCCCAAGGACCGTGCACGCGAAGAAGCCGAAAGACTGTTTGTCGGCCACGGCAAGTCCCGCCTCAACTAAGAGTAGACCATGCAGTCCTGTAGATTATGAACCTATGAACCCCCCGCCGGCTGTGGTTCGGTGAGGCATCGTGCCTCTGTTGATTCCAGCAGGATCGAGATTACCTAAGAATCGAAGGAGGTGGCTTGAGCCTAAAGAGGTTGGTACCCTCACGTGTTGACCCGCTTTTGTGCAGCCAGCGTGCAGAGGAGGCGGGCGCTGCTTCAGTGGCGGGATTGGGGTTCGAGGGACGCGCTACCAATCGTCGGTGCCACTAGGCACGGCTCGAGGTGGAGCCAGATGAAGATCGGGGCGCGGGGCAATCAGCCTTAGGCGACTGAAGGATTGCTGAACCTGATTCCGGCCGGTCGATGGCCCCCGTGGTTCCACACAAGAGCGGGCCCCTTTTTTAAGGATATTCCTCCACGAACGGTTGTCAGCGTTCTTTTTTTGATCTTCGGAAACACAATAACCGCGCACCCCAACCGCTAGGTGTCAAAAATCCGCCCCCCATTAGTAGAAGGATTAACCGAGGCCTATCATGCGGGAATAAAAAAGCAGAGCGGAGGCGGGTCCAGAGAGCTCATCCAGAAATGTGGAGGCCTTGGAGGGGTTTTAGGCTTCCCACCCACCGGTGGGCCTGCTCACCACCCCAGCGCTCGACCTCGATTCCCTTGAGTGTTCCTCTCACCGAGGCCTCCGCTCACTCCCAAGATAACCGTGAAATATTCGACGTCAACCAGGTTGTCACGACTGTGGCGAATAGCCTCATCTCTCCACATCTGTGTTCTTCCGCTCGACGAGTATACGCTCGCGCAATCGCCGGACAAGTTCCTGGTACGAATGGGATCGGATGATCGTTTCAAACTGACTTCTATAATTCTTTACCAGACTCACGCCGTCTGCAACGATGTCGTAAGCATGCCATCGACCCTCCTTGATGAAGAGACGGTAGTCCATCGGGATCTCTACTTTCCTCGACCGTAGTTCGGTGCGGACCTCGGCATAGGTTCCTTCGATCCGTTCCGACAGGTACAGGATCTCTTCTCCGGCATATCCTTCGATCTTCTCGGCGTACCGGTCGGAAAGTAAGCTTTTGAAGGCCTCAACGAACTCCGCGCGTTGGGCAGAGGTAAGCGGAATCCAGTGGGCCGCCAACGCCCGTTTCGACATTTCCGCATAGTCGAATCGGCTGGCGATCACCTCTTCCAACATCCGGCGACGAGGCATGAGCTTGGCCCGATCCTTCAGGGCAGGATCTTCGAGGATGCGGAGCACTTCATTGACGGTTGCGCGGACC
>DASPGL010000122.1:0-36341 GCA_035620635.1 Nitrospira sp.
CCTGCGGTTACCTACCGCTGGGGTCGCCGATTGTTGCATAACACGCGCACGCGATGATGATCACAAGTCGGTCACTAGACTCCGGCCATCGCCTCCTGCTCGATGAAGGCCGGCGCGCCATCCCGGAGCACAACCTTGACCTTGCGGCTTTCTTTGAAGCGGCCCCGGATGAGCTCATCCGAAAGCGGATCACCGATCGCACGCTGAATGGCCCTGCGCATGGGTCTGGCGCCGTACTGAGGCTCGTAGCCCTCTTTGATGAGCCATTGTTTGACTTCGTCCTCGACCTCGATCTCGATGCCCTTGTCCAGGAGTCGAAGATTCAGCTCGCGAAGCAGAATATCGAGGATACTGTACAGCTGCTCTTTCTCCAGCTGATGGAAGATGACGATTTCGTCGATCCGGTTCAGGAATTCCGGGCTGAACGACTTCCGGAGTTCTCCGATGACTTCATCCTTCTTCCTCCGCACCGCTTCACTCTCCGTCCCTTGAAAACCGAGGGACACACCCTTCTGAATCATCTTGGTCCCGATATTGGACGTCATGATCACGACAGTATTCTTGAAATCCACCTTTCGTCCCAGACTGTCGGTCAGCACACCGTCGTCCAGCACTTGGAGCAGGACGTTGAAGACGTCTGGATGCGCCTTCTCGATTTCATCGAACAGCACGACCGAATAGGGCCGACGGCGGACCTTTTCGGTCAGTTGCCCGCCTTCTTCATAGCCGACATAGCCCGGAGGGGCGCCGAACAATCGCGAGCTCGTGAATTTTTCCTGATACTCGGACATATCGACACGGATCAGAGCATCCTCGCTGTTGAAGAGAAACTCGGCCAATGTCCGGGCGAGTTCCGTCTTGCCGACCCCTGTCGGCCCCAGGAAGATGAACGAGCCGATCGGTTTCCGCGCCTCCTTCAGGCCCGCGCGGGACCGGCGTATCGCCCGGGCAACCGCTGAAATCGCTTCATTCTGACCGACTACCCGCTTATGGAGAAACTCCTCCATCCGCAGCAGTTTGTTGGATTCTTCCTCTTCGAGTTTGAAGAGGGGGATGCCGGTCATCTTCGAAACCACATAGGCCACGTCTTCCTTGCCGATCACCGGCTTGTTCTTCTCCTGATTCTTTTTCCATTCCCGCTTGGATTCCTCCAAGAGCTTCCGCAACCGCTCTTCCTCTTCGCGATGGCGGACGGCTTCCTCAAAATTCTGCATAGAGATCGACAGCTCCTTCTCGCGCGATACCTTCTTGAGTTCCTGCTCCATCGCCTTCAGTTCCGAGGGAAGCGCGTAGGTCTGCAATTTTGCGCGCGAGCCGGTTTCATCGATCAAGTCGATGGCCTTGTCCGGCAGGAACCGGTCTGTAATGTAGCGATCCGACAGCTTCACGGCCTCGACGATCGCGTCCTCCGTGATTTCGACGCCATGATGTTCTTCGTACCGGTCCCGCAGTCCCTGAATGATCAGGACCGTTTCGTCGATGCTGGGCGGCTGGACGTGGATCGGCTGGAATCGTCGCTTCAGGGCACCGTCCTTTTCAATGTGCTTGCGGTACTCATCTAGCGTCGTCGCTCCGATACACTGAATTTCCCCGCGTGACAGCGCAGGTTTCAGCATATTCGAGGCATCGATCGACCCTTCGGCGGCACCGGCCCCGACCAGCGTGTGGAGCTCATCGATGAAAATGATGATGTTTCCCGCCTGGACGATCTCCTTCATGACGACCTTGAGCCGTTCTTCGAACTGGCCCCGGTACTTCGTGCCCGCCACGAGCGAACCAAGATCCAGTGCGATCACCCGGCGGGAGAGCAGATTGTCCGGAACCTCAGATTGTACGATCCGCTGGGCCAGTCCCTCGACGATGGCCGTTTTCCCGACGCCGGATTCACCGATCAGCACGGGGTTGTTCTTGCTCCGTCGGCTCAGGATCTGCAACACGCGCTCGATTTCATCCGCCCTGCCGATAACCGGATCCAACTGACCTTCCTGGGCCAGCTGGGTCAGGTCGCGCCCGAATTCATCAAGGGCCGGTGTATTGCTCTTCCGGTCGCGCTCCCGCGGAGCGGATTTCCGGAGAAACGTCACGGTGAGTTGCCGGGCCGTGAGCAGGTTGGCGCCCAGGCTTCGCAAAATCTTGCCGCCGATCCCTTCCTCTTCCCGGAGTAAACCCAGGAGAAGGTGTTCACTGCCGATATGATTGTGGCCCAGCAGGCGGGCCTCTTCGACTCCGTATTCGATGACTTTCTTTACGCGCGGGCTGAACGGAATCTCGCCGAAGGTCATGGTCGTGCCGCCGCCGGGGAGGTTGCGCTCGATCTCCAAACGGATCTGTTCCGTGGAAAGCCCCATTTTCTTCAGAATCATGAGGGCGATGCCATCAGACTCACGGAGTATCGCCAAGACGAGGTGCTCGGTCCCCAGATAGTCATTCTGGTGCCGCTCAGCTTCCTCACGTGCGAGAATAATGATCTTTCGACCTTTGTCCGTGAATCGTTCGAACATCCTGCCTCCTTACTAGTGGGTACGAGTAATGGCCGTGTCGAGCAAAACCCGTGGAAAAACTTGACCTAATTTTAACCACGCTGCTCTTCAGAGTCAAGGTTGCACGGAAAAGCGACGGCGCTCTCGTCGCCCGACCACTTGATCCTGCAACCGGTCCCGCGCGCGCACGATGCTTCTGCTCCGGTTGCGTTGACATGAAAAGAAGCGTCCCGATACAATCCCGCACCCTTTCAAGCCATTCTAGAGTCCGCCGCGCATGAAAAGTAAAAACATCGGGATTCTGACCAAACCCAAATTCCCCGAAGTCAAAACCACCCTGCTGGGCGTGGTGACCTGGCTGCGCGCCCGGAGCATCGAGGTCCTGCTCGATACAACCTCGGCCACCCTGCTGGGCGAACCGGGGGGCATTCAGAAAACCCAGCTGGCCGGCAAAGCCGATGTCCTGCTGATTTTGGGCGGAGACGGGACCATGCTCAGTGCCGCGCGCCTGGCGGCAGAACGGAGCATTCCTATTCTGGGAGTCAACATGGGGGGCCTCGGATTCTTAACCGAAGTTCGACTGGACAATCTGTATCCTTCTCTCGATCGGGTATTCGCCAACGACTTTGTCCTGGACGAGCGACTGATGTTGAAGACCCATGTGCATCGGCACGGAGAAACGGTGGCGCGAGGCACGGTGCTGAACGATGTCGTCATCAGCAAAGGGACCTTGGCGCGCATGATCGAATTGAAGATCGCCATTCAGGGCCAGTTCGTGACGAATCTCAGAGGAGACGGACTGATCATCGGAACACCGACCGGGTCCACTGCGTATTCTCTGTCGGCCGGAGGCCCGATCATCAATCCGGCCGTACAGTCGCTGATTCTCACGCCCATCTGCCCCCACACGCTGACCCACCGGCCTCTGATCGTTCCGGGAAATGTGGAGGTCGAGGTCACCCTGACGAGCAAAGATGACGGCGCCATGGCCACACTCGACGGGCAGGTAGGGATTGCGATGACGCAGGGTGATACGGCCGTGATTCAAGCCTCGGATCATCGCACCAGGCTGATCCGGTTTCCTGAAAGCCACTACTACGAAGTCCTTCGGGAGAAACTGAAATGGGGAGACGGTTGAGGCTGTGCGCCGTCAGCCGCGCTGACCGATCCTACCGCCCGCTCCGCTCAATCAGGCTCAGCATGTCCTGATTGGCGACGAACTTGAATTCTCCAATACAATGGCCTTCCCCGGCATGCGCCTTTTCCGCCGCTTCCAGCGCGCGGAGTCCTTTTACATCCACGGGTCGACTCCGGCGGGCCCTCAAGATTCCCTGCAGGGTGTCCAGTATCACCTTAGCCTGCGTAGTGACGGGCTTCGTGGCGAGATAGCGCTCAACCACCTCGGCGCACCAGTCCCCATCCCGCTTCGCCACGCCAACCAGGCCTTCGCTCGCCTTCCTGGCCCAGCCAGCGAGAAACACTCCGTCAAGCACCTTGCCGGAGACATCATCATACGCCTGGAACAGCGCATCGTCGGGATCATTGCCTGTCTTATTGGGATTCGTGACGAACATGCCCCCTTTGTAGGGGAGTCCCACGGTCTCATCCACTTTGTCACCCACGGCGAAAATGACCGCATCGCACGGGAACTCGTAGTACTGTTTCAGCCCGATGGCCACCGTATCTTCACCCTTCGGGTCGAGCCGGTTGTCCTCCATTTCGAGCCCGCGGACACGATTCTCCGAATTGACCAGAATGCGCTTGGGGGAGGCCAGAAACCGGAAGCCCATCTTCGTCTCACTGATCTTGGGCTCGCACTTCGTAAACTCGTCAGTGAAGTCTTTCAACACTTCATCGGACTTCTGGCCGACGGCAAGGAGGCGCTCCTTGATCCGTTCAAACTCCTGATTGATTCCATCGAGATCCATATTGGCACAGATGGCCCGAATCTCCTTGGGATTGTACTTCCGTTCAACGGGTCCCCGTCGAACGATGGCCGTCACCCGCTCAACCTTCTTGTAACGAACCAGCCAGTGGGCGATATCGACCATGACATCACCCGCCCCGATCACAGCGACATGCTGGCCCATATCGAACGGTCGGTCCCCGAAACCAGGTAGGCGATTGAAATGATAGACCACGTCTTTTGCGTGGAATACGCCTTTGGCCGAGTCTCCTTCCACACCGATCGCCTTGGTCCCCTGCGCCCCGATGGTGAACACCACTGCGCTGGCACCCAGCTTCCGGACTTCCTCCACGGTGAGATCCTTGCCGTGGCCGATCGAAATATTCCCAAAATAGTGAACGTTCGGCTGTTCCAGAAGTTCCCAATACTGTTTCTTGAGACCGCCACGGAGCTTGAGTTTGGAAGGAAATATGCCGTACTCCGCCAACCCACCGAACTTGATGTCGCGATTGAGGATGATGACTTCATGGCCGGCTTTGGAAAGTGAACTGGCGACGGCCATACCGGCTGGTCCAGCCCCGGCCACAATAATCACGTGCGTATGCTGTGCAGTCATGCCGTGTTCCCTGAGGAAAATGAATAACGAAAAGCCTAGAACCTCAACAGTTCCGCGGACTTTAGCACAGCCGTTTACTGACTGTCAAAGCACTCGCGACGAAGGAGGGGAACAGGCCGACGGCGAGACTCCCTACTTCTCCTCTCCGATCCTGCGCTTGCCACGGTTCCGCCAGTACTCTAGAATAGCTCCCTCCTTAGGGGCGGCCGTATACACGCCCTTTCCACTCCATGGTACCGACCTTCTTATCCCATCCGGTATGTCAGCGCCTGCTGACTGCCCTCTGCATTGCCGCGGCCACCGGCTACGGCATCATCCTCGTGTTCCTTCGCAAGCCGCGTTTTCGGGATTTCGATATCCATCGTGAGATCGGACAATGGTTCCTCTCGGGGAAAAATCTCTACGACAGTGCCGTGAGTTACCCGTACATGCCGACCGGGGCCATGTATTTCTCTCTGCTGGCCCTGGTGGATCAGAAGACTGGCTTGGCCCTGCGCTACCTGACTGCGATCTCCTGTCTGTGGCTGACCTGCGTGCTCCTCCACCGGATGGTTCGTGAGCGATTCGAGGAACTGGCTCACGCCAACAGTGTGCTCAGCGTCCTGACCATCGTGTTGGCCGGACAGTTCATCCTGTACGATTTTGACGACGGCGGTCCCCACACCATTTTGATGGGCATGCTTGTAGGCGCCGTTTACGCCGCATGGAGTGGACGGGAGAAGCTCGCCGCGGTGTGGTTCGGACTGGCCATCGCCCTGAAGGTGACTCCGGGACTGTTTCTGCCGTTTTTTCTGTGGAAACGTCAATGGAGACTGGCGTTTTACACGACCATCGCAGCAACGTGCTGGATCATGCTGCCTATCGCTTGGATGGGACCGAGTAACTGGTGGATACACCAGCAGACATGGGTGAAGGTCGCAGCCGGATCGGCGGTCGGCCAGAAAACCTCGTTTGCCAACGCGAATGAGGACAACGTACGGAACTCGGGCATCCAACCGGCATTGCTGCGGTATCTTGTCACGCTCCCTCCCGAGCATCCCCTTCGAAAAAACGACCCAGGGTATGTGGCGGTGCTCGACCTGTCTCCGGCAGTCGCACAGACGCTGGTCATCGCCGCCATTCTGGTCCTGGTCATCACGTTCTGTCACTATACGAGTCGACCGTATCGCGGCCCCGGGGATCTCGATTGGCCACGGGAGTGCAGCGGCCTTCTCATCATAATGCTTTTCCTCTCTCCCTTGACCTGGATTCAACATTTGCCGTGGCTCGTTCCGGCGCTCTACTGGATCGTGGCCAAGGCGTGCAGCCGCGACGGTCTGACCACCCCGGCCAAAGTCGCGATGGGGCTGTATGCGATGATCGCGATCGTGCTGAACTATGAAGTGTTGGGCAAACATAACTTCCTGGTGTTTCTCAGCTTCAAGCCGTTTACCATCGGCATGCTCCTGGTGTTGGGCGTCCTGATGGTCCGGTCCAGACACGCGGCGGACCTCTCACCGAGTTCTACTGAAGCGGCTGCATATGTCAAATAATCCCGCAGCGCCGACTCCCGGTCCGGCACTGGAACACTCCCGAGTCCGTTACCTTCCGGTCGACCGCGTCACCGACGTGATGGCCCAGTGCTCTTTAGGGCCGGGAGAGGCGTTCGTTGTATCCGGTTTCGAGATGGCCGAGACATTGATCGCACGCGGCGCCGACAGTGCCCGCATTGCAATAAGCCGGCTCGATCCCTCCGATGCCGGTTACCCGGGATATGTCCCGGACACTTCGAACAGGTCACTGGTCCCCGTCGAGCCGTTCCACTTCGACCGGCCGAGCTTGATCGTGCTCCCGACCTACAACGAACGCCAAAATCTTCACGCCATGATCGAGACAGTCAGTCGCTATCTGATCACCGATATCCTTGTCGTGGACGATAATTCGCCGGACGGGACCGGACAGCTGGCCGATCAGCTGAGCCGCGCGCACACCCATGTGCATGTGCTGCATCGGACCAGGAAGGAAGGACTCGGCCCGGCGTATATCGCAGGATTTCAATGGGGGCTCGCCCGTGGCTACGAGCTCATGCTGGAGATGGACTGTGACTTCAGCCATCCGCCCTGGGATGTGCCAAGACTAGTCCACAGCAGCGGGACGGCCGATCTAGTCATTGGCAGTCGTTATATACCCGGCGGAGGCGCTGAGAACTGGGATAGTCGCAGGCGCCTGGTTTCGGGGTTGGGCAACACGTACGTCCGGCTGTTCCTCGGATCGAGCATCCATGACTGGACCGGCGGCTTTCGCTGTTACCGCCGCGAGTTGTTACATGACATGCATCTCACCGGTGTACGGGCAAAAGGTTATGTCTTCCAGGTGGAAATGGCCTGGCGGGCCTATCGGCTTGGAGCGAAGATCCGTGAACTGCCCATCCGCTTCAGCGGTCGGATTCACGGGCAAAGCAAGCTGGGGTGGCCGACGATTCTCGAAGCCTTGAGAGAAGTCCCGAAAATGTATTTTCAGGCACCCGCCAGGCGATCGTGACGGGGTGAACTAGAACAGGTTCGGTGATGACGGCGCCGGCGCTGATTCCGGGAAGTCGATCTTGCTCATATCAAAAACCAGTTCATCCCGGGCGTTCGCGATCAGATCATCGAACAGACTGCTCGTGAGGGGATGGACCGCTTCGGCCGGCTCAAAGACAAGGTCGAACCCTTTCGCGGCGGTTGGTCGCATCGGATAGCGGCGATCGTAAATCATGCCATAGGCCGGAATCCCGTAGACGATCTTCCAGTTGCCGAGAATTAGGTGGAATTCGTTTCCCTGAATGTAGACCCCTCCTGACGTCACCACCCGCTTGATCGACGTCTGAGGCTGACTCAAGTAGAAGGTGATCCGTTCGTTGAATTTGGCCTAAGCCAATCCCTCAGCCAACTGCGTCGACAACAGGGTGAGCTCCTCGTCGTTAAAGGCCGGCACCAACGGTGCCTCTCCCTGGATCCACCGCTGGGGTGCGATCCGGTGTTCCCGGACCTTCAGCCCCGACAGCATGAGCCGTATCTTCTCCGCTCCGATTGTGTTGGGATGGGAAAAATGACCTTCCGGCCATTCCGGCAATACCCGCTTGTCTTCTTCCAGGCGAATGTAATTGACCGGATCCTCGTACACGATCCGCGACGGCACATGAGGAATGGCGCAGCCGGACAGGAGCACGGCTGAGGCTACGGTTAAGGCCGAGGTCTGGCACGCTGATTTCAGATGCATTGATAACTTCACCTCAACCTTCATTGATGGTGACGGTCATTTCCACGCGCTCCAGCGGATTGTCTCGCCCATCGCGTTTCATACTGACCACCTTGTCCGCCACATCCATTCCGCTGATGACTTCACCGAACACGGTGTATTGCCAATCGAGGAACGTCGCCTCCGCAACGCAGATAAAGAACTGGGAGCCGGCACTGTCGGGATCGTTCGCGCGTGCCATCGACACGATGCCGCGCTTGTGCGGTGTGCTGTTGAACTCGGCCTTCACCTTGTACCCGGGTCCGCCCGTTCCGTGCGCGGTGCGGTCGTGGCTCTTGCTGTTGGGATCCCCCCCCTGAATCATGAACCCGGGAATGACGCGATGGAAGATGGTCCCGTTGTAGAATCCTTCCCTGGAAAGCTTCACAAAATTTTTGACATGGTCGGGGGCCACATCGGGGAAAAATCGAAGCACCATTTCACCCAGCGACACCCCTTTGCTGGTCACCGTGATCGTTGCCTTGGTCTTCTCCGTCACATCGGACATCGTTCCCCATCCTTTCATTGATCATCGAAACAGGAAAGGTGGCGGCGCCATCCCTGCCTCCAGTCCCTGGTTGACGGCGATCCATGTCAGACCGTCGTCGCTGCGAAACACTCCCGCACTCGTTCCTGCGTACAGGACCCCGGACCCGGATCCGATCAATACCTGAATCGCGAGGTTCGTGAGCCCCTTGTTCAGGGGAATCCATTGCTTTCCCTTATCGACGGTCTTGAAAATACCGTTGCCGGTGGCCACGATCAAGCCCTGGTCGAGCAGGACAATCCCACGGATAGAATCATTCGGCAAGGCCCGGCTGATCGGACGCCAGGTCATGCCGCCGTCGGCGCTGCGAAAGACCCCGCCGCCGAACGTTCCGGCGAAAATGCTCTGGTCCTGATCGATGACCAGCACCCGAATGAAGTTTTCGATCATCCCCTCGTGATCCTTCAATCCGTGGTGACCCCGTACCCAGCCAGTGGACTGCCGTTTGAAATAGAGGATGCCCTTGCCGGACGTTCCGGCATAGAGAGTCCCGTCCGCTGAACGGGCCAGCGCATGCACCAGTACGTCATCCAGTCCGGTAGTCACCACCGACCAATGCGTCCCCGATTCATTGAGCCGGTACACTCCGTCGCCTGTGCCCGCGTAGAGGTCGTCGCCCGTGGTCATGAGGGCTTTCACTTCCAGCCGTTTGAGACCGGCATTGACCGGCTGCCACGAGTTCCCGTTATCGCGCGAGCGGAACACACCGCCCCGCAGGGTGCCTGCGTATACACTTCCGTCTTTCGCGGCAGTCAGGCTCAGAATGAAGGGATCGGTCACACCACCCCCGACCGGAGCCCACGTCGCCCCTCGATCGGTTGTCCTGAATATTCCGTGGCCGAACGATCCGGCATAGACCGATCCGCTCCCCGCTATCGTCAGGGCTTGGATGCTGGCCGCTGATTGATCGAAGGGCCCAGGGACCGCCTGCTCTCCGGACCCCGCCTGAAGACTCAGCGTACCCGCGGGACCAAGGAGCCACCCGACAAGCAGCCCCGCCGCGGTCAGACACCGCACTCCCTGCCCCGGCATGCACAGCGTCCTCATCGTACCCTCGTTCCCGCCGTACCGACCGGCAAATCAGGATCCAGAGGCAAATCAATCCGGTTGTGATCCGGACCGCGTCCGAACAGGCGGGCCCCGAGAATGCCGACTTCGTACAGCACCATCATCGGCACCGCCATCAGCAACATCGTAAACAGCGTCGCGTCGGGTGTCACGACGGCTGAAACGATAAGACACAGCAGGATGGCATGCCGGCGGTAACGGACAAAGACCCCCGCCGGGACGATCCCCGCCATCGCCAGGAGCGTCATCACCAGCGGCATCTCAAAGGCGCAGCCGAAAATGAACAGGAATTTCACGTTGAAGTCGATGTAAGTGCCGACGCTCAGTTGCGGCGTAATATCCCGTTCGAGGCCGAAACTCACGAACAAGTCGATCACCAGCGGCAGGATGACGAGATTACAGAACACCAGCCCAAGAAAAAAGAGGCCGCCGGCGAGGAAAAACAGCGGAATCGCCCAGCGCTGCTCTTTCGGCAACAACGCCGGTTCGACGAATTTCCAGCATTGATAAAAGATGACGGGCAGACTGAGAACGACGGCCGCGAGGAACGACACCTTGATGGAGGCGAAGAGCGCTTCCGTTGGCCCGTAAAACACCAATTGATTCGGAAACGGCCGGTTCAGCCACGCCACCATCTCGGCGGAAAACGTAAAGGTGAAGATCAAGGCGGCGAACACCGTCGCACCCATGACGATCAATCGCCGCTTGAGGGCTTGGATGTGGACGGCAAGCGGATTGATGATCTGATCCATGGCAACGACGCCAGCGATCCGTCAGGCGTCCGGCTGATCGACCCTTTCAGTGTGCAGCAGGCTGCAGCCCCTGCTCACGGGACAAACGGATCAACTCCGCCAGTCGGTCTTTCTTCGCCAGCTTTTCCTTTTGAATCCGTTTCTTCTCGAGTTCTTCCGCCGGAGTCAGCACGTGGCGTTTCTGCAGCTCATTCAACTCAGCATCCAGACGATGATGGGACGCTTCCAGCGCGCGGAATTCGGTGTTGGATTGGCGAAGCTGTTCCGCAATCGCGTCTTCCGTCAACATGCGACACCTCCTAGGTTAGGTTAGTGTGCTGAGACCGATCCACCTCCGGTGACAGGCTCGCGGTCGGGCCGCGGCCCTGACTGAATCACAAGCGGGGCCATTTCCATGAGCACGGCATCTTCGACAGGATTCGTATAATACCTGGGGCGTGTACTGGTCCGAGTGAATCCGATCCGCTGGTAGAGGGCGAGTGCCGCATCGTTTGAAGCGCGGACTTCGAGGACCGCCCGGCTCGCCGACTGTCCCAGACCCATCCTCAAGGCCTCGGTGACAAGCGCCTCCCCGATCCCCCGTCTCCGCATCGAGTCGCGCACCGCCAGATTCATCAACCGCAGCTCTTCAAAGACGATCCAGAAACAATGGTACCCGACAATCACCACCCCGGCTGGCCTCGCTTGCTCTTGATCCACTGCCGCAAGAAAGTGGGCGAAGGGGTTGCCGGTCAGTTCGGCTGCCAGCATTTTGCGCGTCCAGGGGGCCGAGAAGCAAGCCTCCTCTAACCGGAGAATCTCCGGCAACATGTCTGCGGTCGCCGGCACAATCTGGACATTACTGGTCATGCAACGGTTTCGGCAGGACCCGCCCGCCCTGTCCCACGGCGCCCCCGTTCCAGTCGCGCGGCCACCTTCCGGGAAACTCGTTCCTGTCGACGTGCGACCGGCGAGACACCCCCGGACTGCTCGTACTTCAGCTCCGCTTCAGCCCGCTGGACATATAATGGTACGACGTGGTCTCCGGCCACGTCCCCCCGTTGGAGTCGCTGTATCCCAAGGAGCGCCACACCGGCCGCGGTTGGTTTCGCTGCCTCCTCCGGTCCTCCTACAGCAGCCGAAGGGTCCGCAAGGGCGGTACGCATCTCCGGCTCGACCAACGACCAGCCTTCGCCGAAGACGAGCGTGGGTTCCGTGAGAAACCCGGCCAAGGCCTTCGGGGGCCCAACATGTTCGGCCAGCACACGCACAACCCGTTCTCCGTCCGTCCATCGAAAAATCGCCCAGTACACTTCATCTCTGCGGCTCATCAGCACGGGACACACAGGGAGCATCGCGCCTTTCGCATTCCAGGCCATGGCTTCGAGGGTCGGGACCAATGCCAGTGGAAGGTTGGTCGCAGCCCGCAGTCCCAGGCAGGTGGCCAGGCCGACACGGATTCCGGTGAACGAACCCGGGCCGACGGAACAGGCGAGCCCATCGAGATCGGTCAGCCGGACACCGGCCTGGACCAGCAACCGGTCGATAACCGGCAGGAGCAGCATGCCGTGCGCCTTGCCGGCATCCTGGTCGTGTCTGGCCAGCACGCGGTCGCCATCGACAATCGCGACACTCTGCCACGACGTGGCGGTTTCAACTGCCAGAACTTTCATACACGCTCACGACACCTGACCGAGGTCCTCGGCCTTGACCGCCTGATTGGGAAGAAGTTCATGGAAGGTCACCTGCACACTCCCTTGCCCGCGGCCATCTTCGAGGGAAATCTTGAAAGGTCTGAGCAGCCGGCCATCCGCAGCCCCTTTCCTCGAGACCGATCGAAATTCCGGATCATCCAACGGCCTGAAATCATCGTATTCAATGGTGGCATCCACTTCCCCGCTCTGTGCCAATCGGTCTTCTCGCACGACTAACAACGTTCGCCGGTCGAACCACAGGCGACGCGCCAGGATCGGGCCTTTCTCGGCGCCTTCCGCGGCCGTATATACATCCAACCGATACCGGTCGCCCTCTTCCGCCAGCTTCACCGTTTCCCCTTTGGCAATCGTGCCGTTGCCAAGGACGCCGCCCATCGCCCAGACGCTCAACTGGAACGGACGCGCGAGCTTGCCCATCTCCTTCATCTCCGACTGGCGACCGGTCAGAACCTTCCCCATCGTCGGCAGACGCAGCTTGTACAGATCGTCCGCCTGGACGAGCTCGAAAAGCTCGATTCCGATCGGCGCCTGAAATCCTCTGAGCCGCATGGCATTGGGACGCCGATAATAAACCACGCCTTCAACGCGGGATGCGATGGGAAGGATGCCCCCGCGCAGCTTGGCGCTGAAGAGGCCCTTCATGGAATGGAGCGCCGCTTCCCGCTGACGCAGGAGCGAAGTCAGTTCCTCCGCCGTGGCCCGCTTGAGCGACGGCTCCTCCGTCGGCCCCATCAGCGCACAACCCACTCCAAGAAGCATGGCTGCAACGCTGACCGCACCAATAATGGAGTGCAGCACCACTCTCCTCACTGCGCGAATGCAACGAGGATCTTCCGAGACCGCGCGTTGCGCGAGCACCGAGACTTGTCCTTTCCTGGCTTCCCTACGCCTACGCCAACACCACATCCAGCGCCTCTCGTACTTCCTGAATGCCGATCAGCTCCATGCCGTCGATGAGGTCCAACTTGGCCAGGTTGCGCTCCGGCAGGAGGCAGCGCTTGAATCCCATCTTTGCAGCTTCACGGATACGCAAGTCGGTCTGACTCACCGCCCGCACTTCCCCCCCCAGCCCCACTTCGCCCAGTATCAGCAGACCCGGCTCGATCGGCACCTCCCGCAGGCTCGACGTGACGGCGGCGACGATGCCCAGATCGATCGCCGGCTCATCGATGTGCATGCCCCCGACCACATTCACATAGACATCCTGACCCGACAGGTGCATCCCCAATCGCTTTTCCATCACCGCGAGCAACAGCGAGACCCGGCTCAGTTCCACCCCGTTGGCCACCCGCTTCGGCATCGCATAGCTGGTGGACGACACCAGCGCCTGCAATTCGACCAGAATCGGTCGCGTCCCTTCGAGGCTCGACACCACGACCGATCCGGTGCTGCGCTGCGGACGCTCCGCCAGGAACAACTCGGAGGGGTTACTGACTTCCTCCAACCCTTCGTCCTTCATCTCGAACACGCCGATCTCGTTGGTCGAACCGAACCGGTTCTTGACCGCGCGAAGAATGCGATAGCTATGGCCCTTATCGCCCTCGAAATAGAGCACGGTATCGACGATATGTTCGAGCAGTCTGGGGCCTGCGATCGCTCCTTCTTTCGTCACATGCCCGATGATGAACACTGGCACACCCGCCCGCTTGGCAAACCACATGAGCTGCCCGGCGACTTCCTGCACCTGACTGATGCTGCCCGGTGCCGACGTGATCTGCTCCGTATAGACCGTTTGAATCGAATCGACGACGACCGCCGCCGGCTGAACTTCCTGTACAACTTTCAGAATCTGTTCGAGGGAGGTTTCGGAGAGAATGAGCAGGTGAGGATGTTCGATCCCGAGTCGCTGCCCACGCATCTTCATCTGGCGGGGAGACTCTTCACCGGACACATAGAGCACCGGTTCGCCCTGCGAGGCCAAGCGCGGCAGCGCCTGCAAGAGCAAGGTCGTCTTACCGATACCCGGGTCGCCGCCGATCAGGATCACCGAGCCGGGAATCACGCCGCCGCCCAACACCCGATCGAACTCCCCGATACGGGTCAGCCGGCGATCCTCCCCGACCGCTTCGATCTCCGCAATGGGCGTCGCTTTCGTCTGCGCCGTTTTAATGGCCGCGGGGCGGCCTTTGCCGGTCGCCGCCTGCCGCTCTTCTTTCATGGTGTTCCAGCCGCCGCAATCGGGACAACGGCCCAGCCACCGGGGCGATTGATGGCCGCAGGACTGGCAGGAAAAACTGGTCTTCGCACGCATCGATCAGCGCCTCTCACGGCAGGCAATCACGCACCCATCTTAATGGATACAGGGAGGGAATGAAAGGATGGAACGAAGGCGGTTCAGAGGCCGACTCGTGTCCGGATTTCGTTGCGTACCGCTTGTTTGTCCTGCTCGAACAACACCTCCAGCTTAGGGAACAGATGCGCCAGCGGACCGACGTAGGGCGCCAGCATCACATCACGCCGTTCCGCCAACAGGCCTTCCGCCTCGGCGATCCTGACCTTCCAGTCCGCAATCGCCCGTGAAAGGACCTGGCCGATGATGAGCTGTTGCCCGGGTGATCCTGTGACCGGCCCCATGAGCCGCTCCTTCAGCACATCGAGTTCATCCGGAATCGACACCTTCACGCGCACACCTTGCGGTGTGACCCAGATCTGCCGTTGAATCGAGTAGTCGTACGAAAAGACCGGCTCTCGAGGCTCACGAAACGGACCACTCACATCCGCAATCGTCAACTTGCTGTCCATCGACTGCATGATTCATCAGTTCTCCGGGGTAACAGTACCCGCTATACTGTGAATACTCGCTTCTTTTACTATAGAAGCCCGCGCATAGGAAGGACAAGGGTGTGGCGTCGACTCCGCTTGTGAGCGAGACAGTTCTTTACGGTATTGATATACTTTTCTCAAGCATTCCTGTCGGAGAAGGTATGGCAAAGCCAGGCTACCCAGGACTCGTAGTGGTACCTCCCAGCGATCGACGGATCTTCAGGCGTCGACTGGTTCGTTGGTCCTTTCTCATCATTGCCGTGACTTCTTGTGCGTCAGCGATCACAGCTTGGCTTCCCCCATCTGGCAACAAGTCGGACTGCCAAACTGTGATGGACCATGGAGGCTCTCTCCATGTTCGAGAGGAGTGCGGCCAAGCGGGTCAATCCGTAACCGGGGCACGCTCCCGCCAGAGTGAGTCGGCCGTTATCGAAGTAGCACGGCGAGTTGGCCAAGCTGAGTCGGACAGTCGCGTCGTCATGGTCGCATCAGATCCCAGCCAACTCACGACACAGCCCAACACGAGCCACGCATCGATGGCCCATCCTTATGATTCGGCGGACGGATCCACAACGAGCCGGACCACCGATACGCCTGCATCAAGCCCGGATCTCGACACCCGCTTCGCCAAACAGGGCGATGCGTTTGCCCAGTATCGCCTCGGCCGATTTTTCGCGCAACGTGACGGGCCACACGCGCGGGAGTCCGTGAGTTGGTACATGAAAGCGTCTGATGGTCTTCGGCGCTTGGCAGAGGCCGGAAACGGAGAAGCGATGTACGTGCTCGGAGTGATGAACGCATTCGGGCGCAGAGTGGCGAAGGATCAAGAGCAAGCTCAACGCTGGTTGACCCAGGCCGTTGAACGCCAAGTTGCGGCGGCTCGTCCAGTACTTGAGCGTTTAGAGAGACATCGGAGCGCCGATCCCAACCTCCAGGTAAGCCTGCAGCTCCCGAGGGTACGGCATGAGAACTGACGCCATGTGGTTGAAGCGAGGGTCAAACTTATCCTTGACCAAGGAGGCAGGGCGTTAGACCTGCACCTGAGACAGGGACATTCTACTTTTCTGGTGCCAGCAATGGTGTCAGGAGTCATTTCGGCAGATAATTACCTCCGTATTATCGATCTCCCGCCGCTAGCAAGGCTCGCTCGTCGTTTGCACCCCACGTTTCGCGAGACGCGGCCTTTCTTTGGAGTCTCGCTCTGGCGAAGAAAGGGCCTGGATGAATAGAACAACACCCAGGCCCTCCGCCCTAACGGGATTCGACGTGGATTGACACCGGCACCGGATTCGACAGGATGTCATAGACCGGGGAAAACTTCGCCAGTTCCTCCAACTGCTCCGGCGAGGCATCGGACTTGACGGTGAAATTCACCCGAACGGCTTGGTAGCCCTTCCGAACCTGGTCCGAGATGCCGAGAAATCCACGAAGATCGATATCCCCTTCCAGCTTCGATTCGACGGATTCGACCGTAATGCCCCGCGCCGCAGCATGGTAGACGAGTGACGTCGTCACGCAGGCGGCCAGGGCGTGCAGCACATATTCCACCGGATTCGCCCCCTGATCCTTGCCGAGCAATGCCGGCGGCTCGTCAGCATCGAGCACGAAAGGTTTCTCGCGAACCGTATCCTCCTGCCCTGCACCGTAGAAACTCTGAATGGTCGAGCGATTGTGGCCGCCGTCGATCCAGCGGTTCGCCGCGCGGAACTGGTAAGACGCGAGACCAGGATTCTGCTGCACCGCCTGCACGGTCGCGCCCATCCGGTCCGCGTCGACCCCATTGATCACTCCACTCACGGTTCTCTGTGACATGTGTACTCCTCCTTCTTGATGACATCGGACGATGGCATGCTGCCGAAATAAGAGCCGGTCGGCATTCCGGCATAATGATTCCCAGTTCATCCCTGCCCCCGTTCGAGCGACATCCGGCGAAAGACGGCACCACAGGGCGGCACGCTCGACCGGAGCGGGAGATACGTCCGCCGGAGCAGACCGAACGTCAGCGGCTGCCAGCGATTCCACGGCGCCAACGACAGGGTCCTCGCCAGAAAACAGTAGCCGAACAGGACCCGGGCGCTTGTTCCGACGAACTGCATCCAGTGGAGCCACGTCAATGGCCCCCATAGTCCGGCCAGCAACAGCGTCAGATATACCACCCGCACCTGTACGAGAAAGGCAGTGAGGTCACGTGTGAGCCTCATCACATGAGCGATCTGGACGACACACAGTGCGATCGCCAGAATCATTCCCGGTTGCCAGCCGAAGAGTCCTGCTCCCAGCAGTCCTGCCGTTAGAAGCCAGTACCACCAGCCGAGTTCGTACACGTTGGTCACTACCCCCTCTCCTTTTCAAGAATGAACGTTCTACGGTCGAGCTGCTCCAGCACGATCGATGCCAGCAGGATGAACTGGGATGAGACTAAGAAAATTCAGCAGGTTGGGCTGCGTGTGGAAGAATTCAACCGTCCTGAAGATTTCACGAGTCGTGAAGTCTCATGAGGCTTTTCGCGAAATCTCATGAACAGCAGATGAGCACATACGAATGATTGATGGATTGAAAGGACAGCGAAAGCTTTTTCAGACAGGTTTCTGAATCTTCAACGCCTTCATACGAGACGCGAGCGTGGAGGCATTCATACCCAACAGCCGGGCGGCTCCTTTGTCACCAGACACCTTCCAGCGGGCCGCTTCGAGCGCGTTCAGAATATTGGCGCGTTCCATTTCCTCCAGTTCTCTCGCCGTGCGGATCGCTCCCGGCGAGGCCGTCCTGACCTGAATCGAGGCAGTCGGCGTCGAGGCCTCGGGCAGAGCCCGATCCAGGTTAAGGCAACCGTCGTGGGCGGTGATGACCGCTCGCTCGATGACATTCTGCAGTTCCCGCACATTGCCCGGCCAGCTGTACCGCCGAAGCCGCTGTACGCCTTCGGCGGTCAACGGTGCGATGGTCCTGCCCATCTTGGCGGCACACCGCTGCGCGAACAGGGAAGCCAGTCGTACGACATCGTCGCCGCGCTCACGCAACGGAGGCAGACGGAGGGGAAAGACGTTCAGCCGGTAAAAAAGATCTTCCCGAAACTTACCCTCGCGAACGGATTGTTCCAGGTCCCGGTTGGTCGCGGCCAGCACTCGTACATCCACTTTTCTGGTGGAAGACCCACCGACGGGATCGAATTCTCCCTCTTGGAGGACCCGGAGCAGTTTGGCCTGCAGATCAAGCGACAATTCCCCGATTTCATCAAGAAAGACGGTGCCCTTATCGGCTCTGGTGAAACGGCCGTCGCGCTTCTTGATCGCGCTGGTAAAGGCCCCCGCTTCATGGCCGAACAGTTCGCTCTCGATAAGCGCGGCAGGAATCGCCGCGCAGTTGACGACAACCAACGGGCGCGCGTGACGCCTGCTGGCCGCATGAATGGCACGGGCCACCAGTTCCTTGCCGGTTCCGGTCTCGCCAAGGATCAGTACGGTCGTGTCGGTGTCGGCCACCTGCGCGAGATCCTGTAAGACCTGTCGGAACGCCGGGCTCTGGCCGATCAACCCTTCGTCTTGATGTACCGTCCGCAACTCTTCCTGCAACAGTTCCGTTTCGGCCGTGAGCGACTGGATCTTCTGCTCCGCTTCCACACGATCGTGCACGTTGCGAAGGATCAGCGTGGTGAACTTTCGGCGATGCAGGTCGAATCGGGACAGGGTTGCCTCGGCGGGAAACGATTGGCCGTCAGGGCAGAACGCCGTGAGCCCCCCGGGAATCCAGCGCGATTGCTGTCCCTCTGGGCGTCTGTCGATCTCGGCGATCAGCGTCTGTAGCCTGGCGGCATCCGTCGGGCTCAGAAATCGCGCGAAGCTTTGTCCGATCATCTTGTCAGCATGGCAGGAAAACGTCTTCTCGGCAGCGGGATTGACCCGTGTGATCTGGAGTTGATCATCCAGTTCAATAATGGCATCCATGGCGCTACTGAGGAGCCGGCCCACTTTTTCTTCCCGCTCACGCACCTCGGCCTCCGCTCTCAGCCGTTGTAGCTCCGCTGCAGCCCGCGCGGCGAAGATCTGAAAGACGGCATGGACACGCGGCTCTTCAGGAATCGGCCGCCGGTCGATCACCGCCATATGGCCGAGAATATGCCCATCCGTGTCTCGTAACGGCACACCCATGTAGCTGACCGCGCCGGCCGCCCTTAACTCCTCTTCGTGCGGGTAGATCTCTAGAACACGGTCGGGGAAATGTACCAGTTGAGCCGTATCGATCACGCGCTCACAGGGCGTACCTGCAATGTCCACCTCGTAGTCCTTGACCCACCGGCCGTCCATCCAAAACGCAAGTGCGCGCAACCGGCGGGTCTCAGGAAAATATTCCGTCACCCATGCTCCGTGGGTGCCGAGCACGTCGGCGAGATTCTGAACGAGCGCGGCAAAGAAACCGTGTCCCGTCTCCATGGCGGTGCCCTGAAGGATCGCGCGCAGCGCGACGTCCGTTTCGAGATTCTGGAGTGGAGTGGAACGACCCGCCGATGGAGCTGTCATGGGAGGAAAGTATGGGACCGAAGCGAGACAGATTCAAGAGGTCTCTGCAGAAGTTCCGACACACGTCATGTTGCGAACCCCGATCCGATATCCTATGATGAGCGCCTGCTATGGACGCAGTCACCCGCATCAAGACCAAGACGCCGAGTCCGTACAGGCTGACGGCTATCGAAACAGACACCCACGACACCAAGACGTTTCGCTTCGAACTTCCTGCCGATGCGACGCTGGACATGCTCCCCGGTGATTTTCTTTATGTCCATGCGACGCTCGACGGCAAGGCCGTCAAGCGACCATACACCCCCTCCTCGATGCCCGGGACGACGGGCTTCTTCGATCTCACGGTCAAGCGTTACGAATCCGGCACGGTCTCGAAGTACCTCCATGATCAACGCGTCGGCGATACGGTGCTGATGAGCGGCCCGAACACCGGCGGCCATTGGGTGGACGGCATGGCGAAGCGGGTGGGGTTTGTGGCCGGAGGCACCGGGATCACGCCGATGATTTCCATCATCAGATGGATTCTCACCAGACGGATCGAGGTGGAACTCTTCCTCATCTTCGCGAATAAGACCGACGCGGACATTATTCTCCGGGCAGACTGGACAAGAGCCGTGCGGGAACACCCGAACTTCCATTGCTACCACGTTCTGGAACAGCCTCCTCCCGGATGGTCCGAGGGAGCCGGACGCGTCACGATCGAGATGTTGAGACGGCATCTCCCCGCTCCTTCCCCCGACACCTGCATTTTTCTCTGCGGCCCGCCGCCGATGGTCGACGCCTTGGAGGTCACCCTCAAGGAACTGGGCTATCCTGAGCAGGCTATCATTCTTCCGTGAGCGAGAAAGACAGGACCCGCCGGCGTAGGGATGCTGGCACCTCCTGTCGCAGAACAAATTGCCGCAATATTCCTCATTCGATCATCTCTTGGGTGAGGAATTTCACCTCAGGCTCCAGGTATTCCGTCCTCACAATTTACTTAACCATGTGAATTCCCGTCTGGTTTCACGTGGCACGTTCTTGGCGTGTCGCCGTAGATCAGAAGCCCCCGCGCATGAGCATCTTGACAAGCGCGGCGGAAAAGTCTAATTCGAGGCCCACATCGGTGCTTCTCGAGGGTGTTCGAGCGTTCCCGACGCTCGCTTGAACCGAATTCAGAGTAAGAATGCCTGTACTGAGCGGCTACCTCTTAGACGAGACACGCGCATTCGGCAGGAATTCTCGGTCACAGCCCAACGGAGGTCATCATGTCGAACGGAGGTCTGTTCTCACAGGCGACACGCAAGGTCGTCAGCATGGCGGTCAGCCGCGGAATTCAACGGCTGGCCGAAACGGTCCGCGCAAACGGCGGCCAACCGCTGGATCTCGTGCTCCCCGATGGCTCCCGTCTCAATTTTGGCCAGCAGCCCCGCGTCGTGATGGCCATTCGGGACCCTGACGTATTGCCCGCCTTGGCCCACCCCACGCTCGGATCGCTCGGCGAAGCCTTCGTCGACGGCCGCATCGACATCGACGGAGACATCATGGCCGTGATCGCGAGCGCCGAACGACTGGCGGCGGCCGGCGGCTCACCGGCGACGGCCAGGATTGCCGCAACAACCGCACACCATACGCCGAGACAGGACCTCGACGATATCAAGCATCACTACGACATGGGCAATGAATTCTATCGATTGTGGCTCGACGAGCGCATGGTCTATTCCTGCGCCTATTTCCAGACCGGCGACGAGACGATCGACGCCGCCCAGGTCGCCAAGCTCGACCACATCTGCCGAAAGCTGCGTCTGCAGCCCGGCGAACGGCTGCTCGATATCGGCTGCGGCTGGGGCGGGCTGATCCTGCATGCGGCGCAACACTATGGCGTGCAGGCCGTCGGCATTACCCTCTCAGACAACCAGTTCGCCTTCGCCCACGAGCGCGTTCAGTCAGCCGGACTTGAGGAACGCGTGCAGGTGCTGTTGCTCGACTACCGCGATGCCCCGGCACGGTTCGGCGACGCGTCGTTCGACAAAATCTCGAGTATCGGCATGTTCGAACATGTCGGGCAGAAGAATCTGTCGGCGTACTTCGGCGTCGTGCGGAGTCTGTTGCGCGACCGTGGGCTGTTCATGAACCATGGCATTACCTCACCCGACGCCGACAGCCGCACCGTCGGTTCCGGCATCAGCGAGTTTATGGATAAGTACGTCTTTCCGCACACGGAGCTTCCGCACTTGCATCTGATCGTGCGTGAAATGGCTGCCCAGCAGTTCGAAGTCTATGATGTCGAGAGCCTGCGGCCGCACTATGCGCGCACGCTCGCCCAATGGTCCCGACGACTTGAGGCCCAGCTCGCCTCCGCCAGGACGCTGGTCGGGGAACGAACGTTGCGGGTCTGGCGTGCTTATCTTGCCGGTTCCTCGCTGGGATTCGATCAGGGCTGGCTGAATGTCTACCAGGTGCTGGCCAGCCGACAGGAGGCCGACGGTCCCACAGAATTGCCGTTAACACGTGCCTGGATGTACTCCTTGGGAGAACACCCGAGCCTGTCCGACTTTTCTTCGATGACGTCCCCGACGTCGCTCTCGCACTGACACGGGCCGGCCCGCTCGCATTCCCGTCTTTCGACGGCCGCGGCGAGAAGCTCGCATCTGGCGTTCAATGGGCCGACGGGTGTGAGAGGTAGCGCATGATCCGGCCGGCCGCCACTGCGCCTTCACGGATGCAGTCGGGAATGCCCACGCCGCGATACCCTGCACCGGTGAGCACCAGGCCGCCGAAGCGGCTCAGGGCCGCGTCAAGTTGTGTCAGCCGGTCGAGATGACCGAGGGTATATTGCGGCATCGCCTTCGACCAGCGGTTCACTTCCACGTAGCCCGGCTCTGCCTTGATGCCACAGAGGGCCGAGAGTTCGGTACGGACTCTCGACACCAGCTGCTCATCATCCAGCTGCAAAATCGCCTCCCGCCCGACCCCGCCTGCGTAGCAGCGCAGTAACACTTGACCGTCTGGGGCACGGAACGGCCACTTGAGCGAAGTCCAGGTCGCAGCAATCAAATCACGCCCCTCTTTGCGAGGCACGATAAATCCGAACCCCTCCACCGCACCCGCAACCGCACCGGCGGGATATGCGAGTGAGATCGTGGCCGTGGAGGTGTACGGAATCATGTCCAGCAGGCCTGCCGCCATCGGCGACAACGGCCTCATGAGCTCCGCGGATACGTAGGCTGGCGTCGCGAGCACCAGTCCTTCCGCCGAAAGCGCCGACCTGTCGCTCAAATTCAGATCGTACATCCACCGGCCCGGTTGATGAGATCGGACTCTCAGAGCCTCGACCCGGCACCCGAGACGGAGGTCCACCCCCTGTTCGGTCAACCTTGTGGTCAAGGCCGTGACCAGTTCGCCGAGTCCGTTCTTGAGACTCACGAACATCGTGCGCTTCACACCGCCGGCCGGAGCTGCCGTTGCTTTCTTCCTGGCCGCCATCATGCCGCGAATGACGCTTCCGTGCTGCTGCTCAAGGTCCAGAAAGGCGGGGAACGTGGCCCGCAGACTCATCTGCTCGGCATCACCGGCGTAGATCCCCGCCATCAGTGGCTCGAGCACACGCTCAAACGCCTGTGCGCCGAACCGCCGGCGAAGAAACTCCGCTAGCGACTGATCGCCTCCCGCGGGGCCGCGCGGAACGACCACATCAAGCCCCATACGTATCAGACCTGTCCAGGTCAGCAGGCCGCTGCGGAGGAACGGCCCCAGCTGTTTCGGCACGAACGACACGAGCCCCTCGGGCAATTCGTGCAGGCGCCCGCCCTTCAGCACGAACGCTTTCTTGCCCGTTTCATTGGTGTTGATGAGCTGCCCGGCGAGACCGAGTTTCGTGCAGAGCTGGATGCCGGCCGGTTTCTGAGACAGGAACGAGTCAGGGCCCGCTTCGGTCACGAAGTCGCCCACCCGCCTCGTGACGATCTTCCCCCCCCAGGACGGCCCGGATTCGAGCACAGTGCATCGGAGCGGGAACCCGGCGGCGGCCGCCTGCTCTTGCAACGCCTGAGCAGTGGCCAGACCGGAAATACCGCCGCCGACAATGACCACTGTGGAGGATCGGTTCACGACAGAAGAGGAAGCGCCGACTCGTGTGCGACGACGATATCGCACAGTGCCTCGACCAACGCCGGCGAATCATTCAGCATGGCGATCCGCTCAAGCTGCATGCCCTTGGTGAGGGCCAACTGTTTCAGTTCGATATCGATATCGAAGAGCGTTTCGACGTGGTCGCAGATGAATCCGATCGGAGCCACAAGCACCGCACGATGCCCTTCCCGGTGCAACGCGTCCAGCGTCGCTTCCACGGTGGGGCCCAGCCACGGTTCTGTCGATCGTCCCTGGCTCTGATAGGCAAACCGGGTCGGCTGATTCCCCAGTGACGCCGACACCGCTTCGACCGTGCCGCGCACTTCATCGGGGTAGGGATCCTTCATGGCGACGATACGCTCCGGCAGGCTGTGCGCCGTAAACAACACCGGCACGTTCGTCCGGATGTCGGAAGGAAATTTCAGGAGCCCCTGCTCGATCTGCCTGACGACAGCCGCAATCAGTTTCGGATGCCGGTGCCAGCTGCCCACATAGCTGACAGGGCCGGAGTGCTGCAGTGCGACCCGTGCCTCTTCCACTTTCTTCTGATACGCCCCAGTGCTGAGCGCGGACTGCTGCGGTGCCATACAGAGGCCGATCACGCGATCCGGTCTCTCAACGAGCAACTCGGCGTAGGTTTCCTCAATGAATGGGTGCCAGTGCCGCAGTCCTACATACACACGGTACCGATGACCACCTGATTCGTTCAACCGCGCTTCGAGTCGCTTCGCCACGTTCCTCGTGATATCGACCGCAGGCGACTTCCCGCCGGTTGCGCGATACCGCTCGCGAATCTCTTCCACCAGTTCAGGCGGAGTCGGACGCCCTCCTCGCACATCGCGCAAGAACGGCTCCACATTCTCAAGAGAATCTGGTCCGCCCATGGCCATCAGAAGGATCGCAGTCGGACGTGGCGTGGCAGACATGCAGATCCTCGTCATTCGTCAACAGTCAAACGTCAATCGCAGGTTGGTTCTCACGCTTGACGTACGACGGGTAACCATTGACGCGCCTTATCGCTGGCTGAGTTTATGGACCATATCGATAGTGGCAGCGACGTGGTCAATCGGCGTGGAAGGGAGAATCCCGTGCCCGAGATTGAAGATGTGGCCTGTGCGCCCGCCCGCACGTCGTAAAATATCTTCGACCCGACGTTCGATTTCGTGAAGCGGCGCAAACAGGACGAGCGGATCCAGATTACCCTGCACGGCGCGATCATGTCCGACTCTGGCCCAGGCTTCGTCGAGATGAACCCGCCAGTCGATTCCGATGACATCCCCGCCCGCATCACGCATCTGTCGAAGGATGGCCGTCGTCCCCGTGCCGAAATGGATCATCGGCACCCCCTCGCGTTTGAGCCCGTCGAAGATCACCTGCACGTGGGGCACGACGTATTCCGCATAGTCACCGGCCGAGAGGCACCCGACCCAACTGTCGAAGAGCTGAATGGCCTGGGCCCCGGCTCTGATCTGCCGCCTGAGGTACCCAGTGATGACCCGTGCGAACTTGTCCATGAGCTTATGCCAGGCCGTCGGGTCTGCATACATCATCTGCTTCGTGCGCAGATAGTTGCGCGATCCGCCCCCTTCGATCGCATAGCTGGCCAGCGTAAACGGCGCCCCGGCGAATCCGATCAGCGGCACTCGACCATGCAGCGCCCGGCGCGCCTGCCTGATGGCTTCTGAGACATAGCCGAGCTCATCCCCCTCGACTACTTGCAACCGTTCCACAGCCGCACGGTCGCGGACCGGGTTGTGGATTACCGGCCCTTCCCCTTCCGCAAACTCCAGATGGATCCCCATCGGTTCCAGGGGAAGCAGGATATCGGCAAAAATGATCGCAGCATCGAGGGGAAAGCGGTCGATGGGCTGAAGGGTGACCTGCGCCGCGAGTTCCGGCGTCTTGCACATCTCAAGGATGGAGTGCTTCGCGCGCAGGGCCCGGTACTCGGCCATGTAGCGGCCTGCCTGCCGCATGAACCATACCGGTGTACAGTCGACCGGTTCGCGCCGACAGGCTTTCAAGAAACGCTCATTCATCGTTTCGGCATTCTAGAGACGCGCGGGCGAGCCTGTCAAATCGAGGCTACGCCGCAATTCGTTCCCGTACCAACTCGGACAAAAGAATAGACAGGTCCAGCCATTCCGGTACAATCGAATTGAGCGAAATGGTCCGGGGGAAAATGCCCGATTTCACTTTCCCGGTGGTTGTGTGTATAATGAGGACCCATTATACGGCTGGATCGGAACCCGTCGTGGTGATGATTCGGCATCTGCGGCCTGCCACATTCTGTACCACCCAAGCGCCGCGAGATCACTCAGTTTAATCGGGATCCCGGCGCCCTGTCTTCCGACACAGTGAGTCGCCGCCCCTCGATCCGGAGGTAATTGAATGTCCGACGTGCAAACGCTCCGCCCGACCAGAGCTCAGGAACTCGGGTTCGCGGTGTTACGCTGGTTTGATTCGTGGGCCGGTCTTGACCAGATGAAGGTGCAGGGACCGCCAAAGGTCGATTGGCTGCGTAGCGTCCCCTTCATCGCCGTTCACGTGATGTGCCTCGGCGTTCTCTGGGTTGGCTGGAGCTGGACCGCGGTTGCCGTTGCGATTGCCTTTTACTTCGCCCGCATGTTCGCCATCACCGGCTGGTACCATCGTTACTTCTCCCATCGAACCTTTAAGACCTCGCGCGCCGTTCAGTTCGCGTTCGCCATCCTGGGCGGCTCCTGCGCACAACGCGGCCCCTTGTGGTGGGCTGGCCATCACCGTCATCACCACATCGCCTCCGATACGCCGGATGATGTGCACTCCCCTCGGCAAGGAGGCTTTCTCTGGTCGCATATGGGCTGGTTTACGTCGCAAACACACTATGCGCCGCGCCTGAAGGCGATCTCTGATTTTGCCAAGTATCCGGAGCTGCGGTTTCTCGATCGATTCGACGGCCTTGTTCCAACCATTGCCGGATTCGGGATGTTCGGGCTGGGACAGTTGTTGGAAGCCTATGCGCCAGGTCTCGGAACCAACGGACCCCAGATGCTGATCTGGGGGTTCTTTATCTCGACCGTGGCTCTGCTTCACGGCACCTGCACGATCAACTCGCTCTCCCACGTCTACGGGTCGCAACGCTACGCGACCGGAGACGACAGCCGCAACAACTTCTTCCTGGCCCTTATCACCATGGGAGAAGGCTGGCACAACAATCACCACTACTATCCTGCTTCCACCAGGCAGGGCTTCTACTGGTGGGAAATCGACATGACCTACTATTGCCTCAAGCTGCTGGAGCAGCTGGGGTTGGTGTGGGACATCCGGGATGTGCCCGAATACGTGCGGGACGGCAAGAGCAAACTGGAATCGATTGCGGTGTAGTACAGGCCGACTCGCACACCACAGCCGCTACACCCAATCAGACTCTTCCGCAGACTCTTCCAGCTTACGTGTCCGCTCGCTCGGGAACTGGACCACAGCCTCGCGAATCCTCCGGCTCTCGTGATCGATGGATTCGCGCTCGGCGGCAGGTACGATCCAGGCATCCCCGGGATCGAGCTCAAACCGATAGTGCGTCTCTCCTCGTGAAAACCACTCGACATAGGGATGCGGTGCCAGATTCGGATGCGGATCGAATGAAATGAGGTTGACCGTGCCGGTCTGCGGATTGTCCATGTCCCCGATCACGTGACCAGCCATGTCCGCGTCCTCGAACCGGCTATTGCGAAACTGGATGACCTCGCCCGCAATATCGGTTTTGAAGTTGCCGCGCAGATAAAAATCCACAGGTCCAATCGCCGCAAACACGATGCGGCCGACCACGGTGCCTTCAACCCGATTATCCAAGAACCCCTCCAGAATCCACCGACCGTTACCAAATTTTTGGGCCATGTGGCTCCTTCCTGTGACAAGGCTGCGGTCTAAGGTTAAGGCCCGAGTGAAGAATCTGACCTTTCCCGCTGTGGCAGTTCCTCTCAACCTCAACCTTGACCTTCTTCAAGAACCGTTCAGGCCGGTTGCGCGACTTCGGCAGATGGCGGTTGCGCCTGCGCCTGCCTCTCAAACGCTCCGATGACTACGCCCAACAGGATCAGTGCGCTCCCGATCCACCCTTGGAGATCCATTGTTTCTCCCAGAAAATACCAGGAGAGCCATGCGGCATAGGCCGGCTCCGAGGCGAACACGAGTGCGACTTGCTGTGCCGGAACAAGCTGTTGCGCCCACATCTGCACGGCAAACGCTCCGGTAGCCAGTCCCCCCGTGATGCCGAGGGCGACCAACAACAGCCCGGTGGGCGAAAAGGCACTTGCTGGTGCCTGTTCCCACCACGTCATCGGAATGAACAGCAGCGTCACCGCCGCCATCTGCCAGACCAGCAATGACGGCGCATCGAACTGACGGGTGAACCGTTCGAGACAGGCAATATGCCCCGCAAAGGCCACCGCGCAGCCAAGCGTCAGAAGATCGCCCACATTCATGGCCGCACCGGGCTTGACCAACAACCAGAGGCCGGCTAGGGCGATCGCCGCCGCAAGCAAGACTCGGGCATCGAATCGACGCAGGATGAGCGGGACGAATATCACGTACAGGGCCGTGAGAAAGGCGGAATTGGAGGCGGCGGTATAGCGAAGCCCGATGGTCTGCAGCGCGTATCCGAGGAAGAGAAACACGGTCGCGACCCCGCCTGCAGTCAGGAGCGCACGATCACGATGGAGCTTGCGCCGCGCAAAGACAAACCAGAGACCGATCAGCATCAGCCCAAGTGCGAAGCGGAGCAGGAGGAACGAGAGCGGAGGAATCTGTTCCAGTGCCGCCTTAGTGGCAGGGAAGGTGGCGCCCCAGACCACGGTCGTCAAGAACAGTGCAAGTCGCGGCATCGGATTACAGAAGTGCTGAGTGCTGGGTCCGAGTTCTGAGCGGATAGATCTGCATGCACGCCTTGGCACCGAGCGCTCAGGGCTCAGTACTTCATACTCTATGGCTTGCAGAGCGGGCAGCGCCGTTGTTCGTTGGTTCCGGCCTGTTCCATGGCGCGAAGCGCCCGCTCCTTCTCGGGATAGTCAAACCATCCCCCTTCCCAGAAATCGCTGGATGTGGAATTCGACGGGACTTCGGAGCACCGGTCCCGATGCAGCGTCACCCGATCGATCGAGCGCGCAATATGGATCCAGTACGTCATGCGGGGCCGTTGAAGCGCACGAGGTGAGGCACCGCCGTCATTTGCTCACCCTGACCCCTCACGTATTTACGGGAGGAGCTGCCACTCATCCTTCTCGATGAAGACCTTCACACCGGTGCCCAACTTCTTGACATCATCTTTGTCGAAAAGCCGCATGTAGCGCTCGATTCGATCGTCGTCATCGATCCGCTCTTCCTGCATAATCCCGTTGTTGCCCTTGTACCGTCGAATCAGCACTGACATCGGAATCCTCCTGTGACACTGGCAGTTCACGCACGCAACTGTGCTACAATAAGCGCAACGCAGCCGGCCGGTCAAGGGTGTTTGGACGTGGATCCGCGAGGATCCCGGGGGAGGAAAGGGAACCGACTCATGCCCCTTTATGAGTATCGCTGCGAGCGATGTACCAAACGGTTTGAAACCACCCAGTCCGTTCACGCGAGAGTCGAAGATACGGAATGCCCCTTTTGCCATGCTCGAGAAGCCACCCGCCTCCTGTCCTCATTTTCATCAAAGGTCGTTGGTGATCATAAACCGGGATTTGCCGAGAGCAAAGCCGCAGCGATGAACCATGAGCGGATGGAACGATTCGCCAAGTTACCGCCGCTGAACGCGAAGCGTAATGTGCCGCCGCCCAACGCGTCTTCAGACTCAAACCCTGTCACCGGGGCAGGATCGAGCTCCGGGTCATAGGGATGAACCCGTCCCTCCGCCTCGACCGCGCTCCCTCCGACCGGGCTTTGCCATCGAGTCGGTGCCTGAGCATGCCGGGTCGTTTCTTGCGCCAGGCCTTCATCGCACTTAGCTTATGCCTGTCCCTTCCGTCCGGAGCGTTCGCGGAGGTTGCCGGGAATCTCGTCATCGCGGGCAATGGACCAGAGCAGATCACCCTGGAAACATTGGCGCGCGCATTTGAAAAGCTCCACCCCCGTGCCTATATCGATATCCTGTGGGACGAGAATGCGAAGCCACTGGAGCTGGTCAAAACCGGCCAGGCCCATCTTGCCGTGACGGGCGCCGAGGACCCGGCGCTGGCTGCCACGCAGATCGGATGGGATGGGATCGGGATTCTGGTCCACCTGTCGAACTTCACCAAAGAAGTCACGAGGCAACAAGTCGCTGACATCTTCTCCGGCAAGGTACGAACCTGGGCTGAGTTGGGCGGGCCGGATACCAAGATTCTGTTGATCGACCGGCCACGCAATCAGAACATCCGGGAGGCATTCGAATCCTTCCTCGGAATCACCGGAAAAATCCCCAATACTGCCAGGATGATCGGAACGGATGAGAAGGTTGTCAAGACAGTGGTGGGAACCCTTCCTCCGCTCTCGGCCATCGCCTACGTGTCACTGGGCACTGGCCTTTCTGTCGTCTCAAGCGGCGTCGCTGTCCGGCTGTTGTCCGTGGACAAGGTCGAACCCGAGATACCGACGGTAAAAAACGGCCGCTACGGGCTCCGCCGCCCGCTGCTGATACTGTCGAAGAAAGAACCCAATCCCCTGGTGGACGCATTTGTGCAATTCGCCCTTTCGGCCCAGGGGCAGTCCATTATTGGAGACATCTATATTCCCATGCCGGGCCGGTAGTCATTCGGCGAAGGAGGTTGTCATGCGCCCCAGGCAGTTGCCCCTATGGCTCGTGCTCTGTTGCTCGCTCTGGCCCATTCTGCCCATTCTGCCCTTCGCCCCATCGCTCCGTGCCGAAGAGGGCGCCATCGTTGACGGCGCAGGCTTTACGCTGTACGACATGGAGTCCATCAAGGGGTCCGACGCAGAAAAGATTGAGAAAGACCCTGTCTGCGACCGCAGCAAACAGCCGAAAATTCTCAAAGTTGAGCCGGACGAGGCAAAACCAGGGCAACAAGTCACGATCAGGGGCGAGAACTTCGGAACGAAGGAATGTTTCCAGGGGGTGGCGTTCAGTGCTGCGGGTTCCGCGAAGATCGACTACACATTTGTGAACGAGACCACCATCGACATCACCGTCCCTGATGTCCGGCCCGGTATGTCGTTCATCGACGTCGTCACCGGCGGTGGGAATGCCCGTTCGAAAGCCTTCTTGGTCCAAGCCAAGTAACTCCCTTCCCTCCACGGACGGCCCCCAAAACCCCTGCCTCCCTCGACAGACCTCTTGATCCTATGCTAGCGTACGCGCTCGTTTTCACCGGTTCCATGCTCCGGCATTGGTGACCGAAGAGGAGCTGACGCGGGATGTTCAAGAAAATCCTGGTGGCCAATCGCGGAGAAATTGCCATGCGGATTATCCGCGCTTGCCGCGAGTTGAATATCGCCACGGCTGCCATCTACTCCGAGGCGGATTCGACCGGTATCTACGTCAAGAAAGCCGACGAAGCCTACCTGGTGGGTCCGGGACCGGTAAAGGGATTTCTGGACAGCCGGCAGATCGTCGAGTTGGCCACCCGTATCGGGGCTGATGCGATCCATCCCGGGTATGGATTCTTGTCCGAAAACGCGGAGTTTGCCGAGCTCTGCGAATCTTCCGGCATCACCTTCATCGGTCCTTCTCCCCATGCCATCACGCTGATGGGAAACAAGGTCAGGGCGCGCGAACTCGCTGAATCAGTCGGGGTTCCCATTGTCCCTGGCACGAACGGTGCGGTAACCGACGTGAAAGAGGCACTCGCCTTCGCGAAGAAAGCCGGCTATCCGGTCATGATCAAGGCCAGCGCCGGAGGCGGAGGACGCGGCCTCCGGGTCGTACGGTCCGATGCCGAATTGCGTGAAAACATGGAGGTTGCCTCGCGCGAAGCGCAGGCCTCGTTCGGTGACGGCAGCGTCTTCATTGAGAAGTATATCGAGCGGCCGCACCACATCGAGTTCCAGATCCTGGGAGACCGTCATGGCCATGTCATCCACCTGGGGGAACGGGATTGTTCCATCCAGCGCCGGCACCAGAAACTCATCGAAATTGCGCCGTCCCTCATTCTGACACCGAAACTGCGCATGGAGATGGGCAAAGCCGCCACGAGTATCGCGCGGGCTGTGAACTACGATAACGCAGGCACGGTCGAGTTCCTCCTCGACCAGAACGGCCATTTCTACTTTATTGAAATGAATCCCCGCCTCCAGGTCGAGCATACGGTCACCGAGCAGATTACCGCGATCGACATCGTACGGAATCAGATTTCGATCGCTGCAGGAATCCCGCTCGACATTCAGCAGAAAGATGTCACCCTCCAGGGCCATGCCATCCAGTGCCGGATCAACGCGGAGGACCCGAAGAACAATTTCATGCCCTGCACGGGAACCGTGACGGCCTATCTTTCTCCAGGCGGCATCGGTGTCCGTATCGACGGGGCCGTTTACAAGGATTACTCCGTCCCCCCGTACTATGATGCCCTCCTAGCCAAGCTGACGGTGCGCGGCCGCACATGGGAAGAAACCGTGAGCCGCATGAGACGCTCACTCGAGGAATATGTCCTTCGGGGGGTGAAAACGACGATCCCGTTCATGGAAGCGATCATGCAAGAACCGGACTTTCAGTCTGGACGGTTCGACACGTCCTATCTGGACACCCACCCTGAGCTCTACGCGTACCACGAATTCGAGCAGCCGGAAGATCTGGTCCTGGCGCTCTCTGCCGCCATCGCGGCCTACGAAGGGCTGTAACCAGGATAACCTCAACACCAGAGCCCGTACAGACCATGGCGAAAAAACGGCCGTCACCGAATAAGCCCCGCACGAAGAAACGGGCGGCTCTCAAAACATCCAAGAGCGCGAAACCGAGTTCTCAAGAGTTCGCGATCCAGCCGGCGCCGGGGAGACGGCTCCTGATCACCGATGTGGCGCTCAGAGATGGGCATCAATCCTTGCTCGCCACGCGCATGCGTACCGAAGATATGCTCCCGATCGCCCAGAAACTTGATGCGGTCGGCTATTGGTCGCTGGAAGTGTGGGGCGGCGCGACTTTTGATACCTGCCTGCGCTTCCTCAGGGAGGATCCGTGGGAGCGGCTTCGTGCCTTGCGCGCGGCAATGCCCAACACCAAACTGCAGATGCTGCTGCGAGGACAGAATCTCGTCGGGTACCGCCACTATGCCGACGATGTCCTGGAGCGGTTTATCGAACGTTCAGCAACGAACGGCATCGATGTCTTCAGGATCTTCGATGCGCTCAACGACGTGCGCAACCTCGACCAGGCCGTGCGCGAAGTCAAAGCCTGCGGGAAACACGCCGAAGCCGCCATCAGCTATACCGTCAGCCCGGTGCACAGTATCGACCGGTTCGTCGACCTGGCGAAAACGCTGGAAGACATGGGCACCGATACCCTCTGCATCAAGGACATGGCCGGGCTCCTGGCCCCGCTCGACGCCTATCACCTCGTGCGCCGTCTGAAAACCGCCGTCAAGGTGCCGATCCATCTCCATTCCCACTACACTTCTGGCATGGCGTCGATGTCGTCGTTGATGGCCATCGTCGGCGGCCTCGACATGCTCGACACGTCGATGTCACCGTTAGCCGGCGGGACTTCGCATCCCGCCACGGAAACGGTCGTGGCATCGCTCAGAAATACCCCGTACGACACCGGCCTGGACCTGGCCTCGTTCTCCCCGATCACCGAGCACTTCCGCTCGGTTCGCCGGAAGTATCGCCAGTTCGAGAGCGATTTTACCGGTGTCGACGCGGAGATTCTGACATCGCAGATCCCGGGCGGCATGCTGTCGAACCTGGCCGCACAGCTCAGCGAGCAGAACGCGCTCGACCGGATGAAGGAAGTGCTCGATGAGGTCCCACGCGTCAGGAAAGAAATGGGCTATCCGCCGCTCGTGACACCGACCAGCCAGATCGTCGGCACCCAGGCGACGCTGAATGTCCTGACCGGAGAGCGGTATAAGGTCATCACCACCGAGACCAAGAACTATTTCCTCGGTCTCTACGGGCGCGCGCCAGGCCCGGTCGATCAAGATGTGATGATCCGCGCCATCGGCAACGAAGAACCGATCAAGACCAGGCCCGCGGACCGGCTTGATCCTGAACTCGAAACCATCAAGAAAGACCTCCCGGAGTCCGCAACCTCGATTGAGGACCAGCTCTGCTTTGCCCTCTTTCCTGCTATCGCGCGAGAGTTCTTCGAGGCCCGGGAGAGAGGCGATCTGACCCCGGAACCGCTCGAAGCGAGTTCGCCCAAAGGACCGGCTGTTGCGCACGAACTCCATCTCGCTCCCGTGGAATTCAACGTCACCGTGCACGGCGAAACCTATCACGTCAAGGTGTCCGGGTCAGGCCGGAAGACCGATGGACGGAAACCGTACTACATCCGGGTCAACGAGAAGCTGGAGGAAGTGTCGCTCGAGCCCATCCAGGAAATTCTTGCCGGTGTGCCAGAGTCTCCTGAGACGGGGTCGGCGACCAAACCCAGGCGGCCCCGGCCTTCGAAAGCCGGCGATGTGGCTCCACCGATGCCGGGCCGCGTGGTCAAAATCCTCGTCGCTAAGGATGATCGGGTGAAATCTGGCGATCCTCTTCTGATCATCGAAGCCATGAAGATGGAAAGCCGGGTGCCGGCTCCTATCGATGGTACAGTCGTCGCCATCCTGGCCGCCGAGGGAGACAACGTGAAAACGGATGAAACCGTCATCCAGCTGGAGTAGGGTCATCGCCCCCCGCATCCATCTTTCCCGCTCATCGCTGTACCCCTCGCTGCTGACTTTCTGCCTGGTGCTCCACGCCGTGGTCGGCTGTACCTCTCCCTCTTCGATACCGGCGCAGTTCGACGCCGTTGAACGTATTCCGATCAAAACCGTGCGTGTCCAGGACCAACGGATCGCGTACCTCGACGTCGGCGCGGGCCCGCCGGTCATTTTGATCCATGGATTCGGAGGATCGATGTGGCAATGGGAATACCAGCAACGCGCGCTGTCGCAGCACTTCCGTATTCTGACACCGGACCTGCCCGGCGCCGGTCTGTCGGACAAACCTGACATTGAGTACCGGCCGGACCAGATGCTGGCCTTCTTCACCGGATTCATGGATGCGCTGGAGGTTCAGGAAGCGACGCTGGTCGGCAATTCCATGGGCGCCGGCCTGGCCATCGGCATGGCGTTGGAGCATCCGGAGAAAGTCGCCAAGCTCGTCCTCATCGACGGGCTCCCACCGCAGGTCATGGAAAAACTCACCAGCCCGACGATCAGACGGGCCCTGGAAACCCGGCTGCCGGTGTGGATGGTTTCACTGGGCAACCGGCTCTTCGGAGGAATGATGACTGGGTCCATCCTGAAGGAAATCGTGCATGACCCTGCGCTCCTCACCCCGGCGGTCATCGACCGGTCCAATCGGAACCGTCAGCGCCCCGGATTGATCAAGCCCATCTTAGCCTTGAGGGACAACCTCCCCCGGTGGGAATCGGACTTTGCCTTGCGAATCGGCACGCTCACGCACCCGACGCTCATCATCTGGGGTGAACAGGACCGTGTGTTTCCAATCGCCGTCGGAGACGCCCTCCATCGATCTATCAAGAGATCGCTCTTCGCCCCGATCCCCAATGCGGGTCATATTCCGCAGTGGGAACGGCCGGATCTCGTCAACCAGCGGCTGATCGAGTTCATCGGGTCCGGACAACCGTAGGACATCCTGTTCCGTTCCTGCTAGAATAAGCTCGCTCGAATCGGCATCGTAGAAAGGAGAATCTTATGCAGAGAGGATATCCCGGTCTTGCAGGCTCGGTACTATGTCTTTCCCTCGGTCTGGCCGGTTGCGAGACCATGCCTCCACCCGCAACCAGCACCTTCGTGTACAAGAACCTCACTGTCGCCGACGGGAGTGCCATCGCCGGTGAAGGCAATCGTGTCCTCTTCAAAGGCAGCCCGTTGGTGCTCGCAGGTCACGGAGTGAAAATCGGCGATACGCTGCGCGACGTGAAGGTTGCCCAGGCCGATCTGTCGCTCGTCAACATCGCTCATACCAAAGGTGAAGGGAAGGTGCGCATTATCAGCGTCGTCCCCTCCCTCGATACTCCCGTGTGTGAACAACAGACTCATTACCTCAGCGAAAAGAACAAGGGGCTCGATAAAATGGTCGAGCTCATCACCGTCAGCGTCGACACTCCCTTCGCCCAGAAACGGTTTGCCGGGGAGGCCAAGATTGAAAATGTGACTTTCCTTTCCGACTACCGGGGTGCGGAGTTCGGCAAGGCGCATGGCCTGTTTCTGAAGGATCCTCACATCCTCACGAGGGCCATCATGGTCGTCGATGCGCAGAATACCGTGCGGTACCTTCAAGTCACACCGGAACTCGCGCAGCTTCCGGACATGGAAGAAGCTTTCCGGTTTGCCCGCTCGTTGATTACTGCAAGCTAGCTTGCGCACGGCTACGGTTGAGGTTAAGGTGAAGGACCAAGATCCATCATTCTTAACCTCAACCTTCGCCTCGGCTTGAACCTCCTCGGCACGCATGGTGCATTACGATCTGCTCGTCATTGGAACCGGACCGGCCGGCCAGAAGGCGGCG
>DASPGL010000123.1:0-29694 GCA_035620635.1 Nitrospira sp.
AGGATTTTGACTGTCCCTCCCGCCGGATCTCCAACGAGAGCGCCTGTCCTTTGCTTCGGGCGACGGCGTCGAGCAGCTCGGTTTTGGTCGAGATGTCCTTTCCATTGACCTTGACGACCCGGTCCCCGACTTCCATCCCGGCTGTGGCGGCGGGCGACCCGGGAACGAGCGCTTCGATATCGGCGCTGAGATCACGAAAGGTGGGCACAAACAGCGGCGTTCCCGTGGATAACCATCCGGCGAAGATCAAATAGGCCAGGATGAAATTGAATCCTGGCCCCGCTGCGACGATGAACACTTTGCCCCAGAGGCCTTGATGGGCGAACGATCGCCGACGGTCCTCCGGAGTGCTGGCCTCGGTTTCATCTTCGCCGAAGAGCTTGACGTAGCCTCCCAGGGGAATGGTCGACAACAGATACTCCGTCTCTCCCACCTGCCTCCCGAACAGTTTGGGACCGAAGCCGAGCGAAAACTTCAATACTTTGACTCCCACCCAGCGGGCTGCGAGAAAATGCCCCAGTTCATGAAAGGCCACGAGTACGCCCAGGACGACGAGAAACCACCAAGCCTTCTGCATCAGCAGCCAGAGGGTGTCGGGGGACCAGGTAAAGGCGGAGAACATCATGTGTCTTGCCCAGTGGTGAATGTGTGGGAAGTCAATTTACCATCCATCGTTCAAAATTCAAAATGATACGCGTTAGCGCGGCAACGCGTGCACCAACGATTCGGCTTTGTCTCTTGCCCACCGATCGGCTTCCAGCGCGTCATCGAGGCGGGTCACGGCGTGAGGCGAATGGGCGGCCATGGTACTGCGGATGACGTCGGCGATCTCGATGAAGCGAATGCCTCCGTTGAGAAACGCATCGACGGCGATCTCATTCGCGGCATTCATGGCGGCGGGCATGGTACCCCCGATTCGCAGCGACTCATAGCCGAGGTTGAGGCAGGGAAAACGGTCATGGTCTGGCCGGCAGAACGTGAGCGTGCCGATCTCCGTCAAATCCAGTGAGGGCAGATCCAGGGGCATCCGTTCCGGGTACCGCATCGCGTAGGAGATTGGTGTGCGCATGTCCGGTAATCCAAGTTGGGCGATCATCGATCGATCCTGATATTCTACCAGAGAATGAATGATGCTCTCTCGGTGGATCATCACGTCGATCCGGGATTCCGGAATATCGAAGAGCCAGCGGGCCTCCACCACTTCCAGCCCTTTGTTCATCAGTGTGGCTGAGTCGATCGTGATTTTTGAACCCATTTTCCAGTTCGGATGCTGCAACGCCCGCTCCGGCGTCACGTCCTGCAGTTGCTCCTTCGTGAGCGCCCACAGAGCACCGCCCGAGGCTGTCAGGATCAACCGCCGGACATCCTCGATCCGATGCCCTTCCAGTGACTGGAAGATAGCGCTATGCTCGCTGTCGACGGGGAAAATCCGGACACCATATTTGCGGGCTTCTTCCTGCATCAGCTTGCCGGCCATCACCATCGGTTCCTTGTTGGCCAGCGCGATGTGTTTCCCGCTGCGAATAGCGGCCAGGGTCGGTACGAGTCCGGCGGCTCCTACGATGGCGGAGATCACCAGCTCGGCTCCCGGCATGGCGGCTATCTGGGCAATACCGTCCTCGCCCGCCAGAATGTCGAGCGACAGGCCCGCACATCGCGTACGCAGCGTCGCGGCGGATGATTCGGTTGAAACCGCCACAGCCTTGGGCTTGAACGTGCGGATCTGCTCTTCAAGTTTATCGATATTACCCCCCCCCGTGAGGCCGAGCACGCGGAATTCCTCAGGGAATCTCTGAACGATATCGAGCGTATTGGTGCCGATCGATCCGGTTGAGCCCAGGATGATGATGGACTTCATAACTTCTCCTCGTTATGGGGGCGGTGAGATGCCGCGGATGTAGCTGACATAGTAGTAGAAGGTGGGGGCGGTGAACAAGAGACTATCGAGTCGATCAAGCATGCCTCCATGGCCCGGGAGGATCCCTCCGGAATCTTTTACCCCCATACGTCGCTTGATGGCCGACTCGCAGAGATCGCCGGCCAGACCGGACCCGGTCAACAGCAGCCCGAGGAGCACTGCGTCCAAGAGGAGCAGTTGCGGAAGGAACGACCCGTGGGCCAGGAGGGAGGCCCCTATGGCCAGCACCAGGCCTCCGATCACGCCTTCAATCGTTTTCTTCGGGCTGATCGACGGGGCGAGCAGGTGCCTTCCCCAGAGCGTACCGGCGTAGTAGGCACCGGTGTCGGCGGCCCAGGTGACCAGGGCGACGAAGAACACGAAGAACTCTCCCTCAGGTAGCGCACGGGTTGATGCCAGAGTGCTCAGGGTGAAGCCCACGTAACACACACCGAAGACCGTGATGCCGGCGTCTTTGAGTCGGCGTTCCATCGGGCCGGACGAGGAGAGAAGCGCGGGGATCAACGCCAGGCCTGAGACGGCCAGCAGCCACGGGGAGGCAGGGCTCAGCTGGCGGTGGGCTACCATCAGGGCCGAAGCAGCCAGTCCGATTCCGACCAGGGCTCGGTTGGATCGCGGGTAAAAACAGATCCGGTACAACTCCAGAAGCGCGATCGAGCCGCCGGCGACCAGGAGCAGCGTCAGGGCCCACGGGGGAAGATACCGGATGACGACGTAAATGAAGGGAACCAGGATGACCGCGGTATAGACACGCCGACGATCAAATCGCCGAGTGATGGCGGGCGGGGCGGTTACGTCGGTCGAGCCGCTGACGGTCGAGTCTGTAGCGGAGGGATGTCCCACCGGAATTACGAGGACACGGTGCTCAAGATTCGGCCAAAACGGCGTTCGCGTCGTTGATACTCGATCAGCGCCAGCAGGAACTCGCGTCGGCGGAAATCCGGCCACAGGGTCGGCGTGAAGCACAGTTCCGTATAGGCCAGCTGCCAGAGGAGAAAGTTGCTGATCCGCGTTTCCCCGCTCGTCCGGATGAGCAGATCCGGATCGGGGAGCGGATGGGTGTACAGGTATTGCTGAATCGTGGCTTCGTCGAGGTGCTCGGGCTCTATCGCCCCGGCGCGGGCGTCGGTAATCAGGGCTCTGACCGCATCGACGATCTCCGCCCGGCCTCCATAGCTCAGTGCGACGGTCAGCACCAGTTTATCCAGATGCGCGGTCTCCTTCTCGGTCGTGCGCACCCAGTGTCGGGCTGATTCGGGAAGGAGTTCCAGTCTCCCGATTGCCCGAAAACGCACCTGTTGCTCGATCAGGCTGGCCCGTTCGGTGGACAAGTAATGCTCCAACAGCCCCATCAGGGCGCTGATCTCCTGTGTCGGGCGATTCCAGTTCTCCTGTGAAAATGCGTAGATTGTGAGGGCCCGGATGCCGAGTTCCAGGCACTGCGTGATCATTTCACGCACGGAGTTGATGCCTTCACGGTGTCCTGCGATTCGAGGCAGGCCGCGGAGCTCAGCCCATCGCCCGTTGCCGTCCATGATGACGGCCACATGCTTCGGCAGGAGTTCCGGCTCCAACTTGGCGGTCAATTCGTCCTCGGACAGGTCGTCGAGGTTCGAAGATGGGGTCTGTGCCATGAAATTTCGATCGTGCTCCTCGTGACTGAGGCTGGGGCTGAGGATCGGTGAAAGTCTACTGGCGGGGGTAGGGAATGTCAAACGATAACTAGGAAACTACTTAGTCATGCAGGCGCCGGGAACCATCACATTGCGGCTGTGGAAATGAATGGGCTATACTTTACTTCCACCCGCGTAAGCAGAGAGGAAACGCAACCATGGGGGATCCGGTCCAACTGGCCAGATTTGGAGTGACGGAAGTCGAGGCCCAGCATGCCCTCGACCGGTTGAATGTCCGTGATGTGGATTATGCGGATCTCTACTTCGAATCGCGCATCTCGGAGTCGGTTTCCATGGAGGAGGGCCTCGTCAAGCGTGCGGCCAAGAGTATCTCGCAGGGCGTGGGGGTACGGGCGACAGCCGGCGAGAAGACCGGGTTTGCCTACTCAGACGAGTTGACGAAGCGCGATCTTGAACTCGCCGCGGATACCGCGCGGTATGTCGCCAATTCTCCCAAGGGGGAGCATGCGGTTCCAGTGCCGGCGCAGCGACGACCGACGAGGGATCTGTATCCTATCGAACAGGCCAGAGCTGAGGTGGCCACGGCTGACCGTGTGGCGTTGTTGAACGAAATTGATGCAGAAGCCAGACGGTACGATCCCCGTATCAAGAATGTGATGGCCTCCTTCAACACCGAATTCAAGGTCGTTGCGGTTGCGACGTCGGAGGGCGCGTTGATCGGGGACATCCAGCCGCTGTCCCGTCTGCAGATTACCTGTATCGCCGAGGAGAACGGGAATCGACAGGTCGGGAGTTTCGGCGGAGGGGGTCGCGTCGGGTTCGAGTATTACCGTGAACACAATCGATACCTGGAGTATGCCCGGGAAGCAGCGCGAGAGGCGATCGTGAATCTCTCCGCCATTGACGCTCCGGCGGGAGTCATGCCGGTCGTCCTGGCCGGGGGATGGCCCGGGATTCTACTGCACGAGGCGATCGGGCATGGACTTGAGGCGGACTTCAACCGCAAGAAAACGTCGGCCTTTTCGAATTTGATCGGAACGCGGGTCGCCTCGGAGGTGTGCACGATCGTCGATGACGGGACGCTTCCGTTCCGCCGCGGTTCGCTGAATATGGACGATGAAGGGACTCCGACCAGTTGCACGATGCTGATTGAGAAAGGCATCCTCCGTGGCTATCTCACCGACAAACTGAACGCACGGCTCATGAACATTCCGCTGACGGGCAACGGCCGGCGCGAGAGCTATCAAAGCGTCGTCCTCCCCAGGATGACGAACACCTTTATGCTGGCCGGCGAATCAGATCCCCAGGACATCATCCGTTCGGTCAAGAAGGGGCTCTACGCCGTTTCGTTCGGCGGCGGACAGGTTGATATCACCAACGGGAAGTTCGTCTTTTCCGCGAGCGAAGCCTATCTTATTGAAGACGGGCAGATCACCAAGCCGGTGAAGGGGGCGACGCTGATCGGGAACGGGCCGGAGATTCTGACCAAGGTATCGATGGTGGGCCATGATCTGAAGCTCGATAACGGCATCGGGACTTGTGGCAAGGACGGCCAGTCTGTACCAGTGGGTGTCGGTCTGCCGACCATCAGGATCGACGAGATCACCGTCGGCGGCACGCAAAGCTAAGATACTCGTCAATCGAAGCACCGCGGGAATCCGAACGAATGGCGGTTGACGTCTGACGGAAGTAGAGATGATTCACAAAGAACCATCAGGCCGTTCAATGGCAGTCGGCAACACCGGCTACGCCCAGCTCGCGGCGGACGTGCTGGCGCGCGCGAAGGCCTGCGGCGCCACTGAGGCCGACATTGTCGTGGCCGATGGCCACACCTTTTCCGTCCAGGTCCGAGTCGGTGCGGTGGACCGACTGACCAAAGCGAGAGAGAAGCGGCTGGGCTTGCGCGTGTTCATCGGAAAACGATCGGCGACCACCTCGACCTCGGATTTTTCACGGGACTCGCTGGATCGCCTCGTGGCGGAAACCTGTACGCTCGCTCGGGCCGTGGTCGAGGACCAGGTGTCCGGCCTGCCGGAGCCGACCCAGATGGCGGCGGATTGTCCGGACCTGGACCTGTATGATGGAACGGTGCTCGATACGGAGACGCAGATCGAATGGGCGAAGCGCGGAGAATCGGCAGCGTTCGCGGCGGACCCGCGGGTGACGAACTCTGAAGGCGCGGAGTTCGATTCTTCATCGGGGTCGGTGGTGCTCGCCAACAGCCACAGCTTCGTCGGGTCGTACAAGAGTTCGAGCTATTCGCTGTCGGTATCTCCGATCGCGACGGAGCCCGGTACGGGGGCGATGCAGCGGGATGCCTGGTATGAGGTGCAGCGCAAGTTCTCGCGCTTGACCTCTGCGGAGTCGATCGGGCAGGAGGCGGCGAGGAGAACGGTCCGGCGCCTGGGTGCGCGGAAGGTGACGACGAAGCGCGTGCCCGTCGTCTTCGATCAGGAGACGGCCGGCAGTCTCCTGGCGAATCTGTGCAGCGCCCTGTCCGGCTAGAGCCTGTACAAGCGGGCCTCGTTTCTGCTCGATCAACTGGGACAAAGCATCGCGTCCGGTCTGATCACGGTCTATGACGATGGCCGGATGGAGGGAGGGCTCGGTTCGCGCCCTTTCGACGGCGAAGGCCTCCCCACGCGGAGGAACACCATCGTTGACCGAGGCGTGCTCACGAGCTACTTGCTCGATACCTATTCGGGGAAAAAACTGGGGCTTCCTTCGACCGGCAATGCGTCGAGGAGTGTCGGCGAGAGCCCTTCGGTCGGACCGACCAATTTCTACCTGGTTCCGGGATCGAAGACGGCCGAGCAGATGATCGGGTCGGTCAAGGAGGGGCTCTATGTGACCGAACTGATCGGGTTCGGCATCAACATGGTGACGGGCGATTATTCACGCGGGGCGTCCGGGTTCTGGATCGAGAATGGAGAACTGACTCATCCGGTGGAGGAGATCACCATCGCCGGCAATTTGAAACAGATGTTCAAGGCAATCGAATCGGTCGGGAACGATCTGGTCTTTCGAGGCAGAATCGCAAGCCCTACGGTGAAAATTTCCGAAATGATGGTGGCGGGAAATTAGCCGCTCCGCGGCTAATTTCCAGTTGTGAGCTGTTAGTGTTGAGTTTTGAGTTGAAGAGTCAGGAACAAGATAGAGTCCTAACTCAGAATTCATAACTCAGCACTCAAAACTCAGGACTCACACTCTGTGCGCGGAGGTGACCTATGGCTGCTTCGATCAGAGAAACCACCGTGCAGTATCCCAGCGAGAGCGTGACCGTGCGTGCGTTCGTCGCGGCTCCGCAGACCAAGGGAAAGCGGTCTGCCGTCATTGTGATCCAGGAGTGGTGGGGGCTGACCGAGCATATTAAGGACATCGCCAGGCGCTATGCGGCGGAAGGCTATGTCGCCATTGCCCCCGACCTCTATTCCCGACTGGGCCACGCCCTCACGACCGACGCAGGAGAAGCCGGCAAGTTGATGAACATGCTGAAACTGGAGGACGGCCTGCAAGATCTCAATGCGACGGTTACCTATCTCAAATCAGTTCCGGAGGTTGACGGTGCGAGGATCGGGGTGACCGGGTTCTGTATGGGCGGGTCCTATGCCCTCATGCTGCCCTGCGTGAATGCCGACATCAAGGCCGCCGTTCCGTTCTACGGCCAGGTTCCCAATCCGGACACGCCCATCCAAAAACTGTCGGCACCGGTGCTCTATCTCTACGGTGAGGACGACGGCTGGATTACGAAAGCCGATGTGCAGCGGCTCGCGTCAGCGTTGAAAAAATACAACAAGCCGGGAGAGATCAAGACCTACCCCGGCGCGCCTCACGCCTTCTTCCGTGATACGGATACCTCCGTGTATCGGCCGGAGGCAGCCAAAGATGCGTGGGTCAGGGCGAAGGCCTTCTTTAAGCAACACCTGCAATCGTAAGGAGATGGATGTCTCATGTTCTCAAGCCAGAAAGTCATCACGTTTCCAAGTCATCGGTCAACTGGCGAGCTTGACGACTTTCAGACTTTATGACGTCCGGGCCGCGAGACGTTCCGACTGTAAGGAGAATGGATGGCGCTTGATGCCGAGTTCGGAAAGAAAGTGCTCCAACTGATCACGTCACGCTACGACGACCGGCATTGGCGGAAACGCATCGAGAAGACGCTCAGCCTGCCTCAGTCGGGGATGACCGACCCGATTCAGCAGCAGATCTTCATGTATTTGAAGCTCAGCCTCAAAGCCTATAAGTCCCGCCGGGCCGATCCGGATTCCTGGATCGTGGGCGGTTATGCCACGAAGGAAATCATCGACCGGGCGAAGTTCCAGCCGCATCTCATCGGTCCGACCATCCGCAAGGATGACATTGCCTTTCTCGGTGCCGATCCGGGCGAGGAGGTGACGGAAGCCTGGTGGGACGAGATGCTGGTCCAGTGGTTCGACGTGCCGGAAGAAGAAAAGCCTGCTGAGGAAGAAGGGGGAGAAGTCAAAGCATCGGATTTCTCGCCGGAGACTAAGTCCGAGGCGTAAAAGTAGGTCAACACCCGCAGCTGCTTCCGCTTTCGCCAGCGTCTGCTGGCTCGCCGTTACGCTCAGTCACGCTTGACGCAGAAACTCGTTCCGTTCCGACCGTTGGTCGAACGGAACATCGAACATCTGTGTCACCCGCGCTACGCGAGCCGCGCGACTTCACGACGACGAGAAACGCAGGAGCTTTTCAATGAGAGGATCAGCAAGCTGGTGGCCTGTCGCATTGAAAGCGAAATGCCAGGCAAATGAGCAGCCGGGCCTTGTGCCCCAGTCGAACGCGCGCCATTCATATCGTCCCTGAGCGACCTGGCAGAGAGCATAGGGACTTCATCTAGAGGGGAGAAAGTCTCCGTTTTCGCCAAGTGAGGATAGTTGGGCTAGCTGCGAGTTAGGAGGGGTTGCATGGCTTTGTCGGTGCGGTCGTCAAAGGCAATCATGTGAAGCAGATTGGCCGCCAAGTTTGTCTTCTTCTCTTTATGGGATGGGTCCTGATTGATCTCTAGCTGCGCGCATGCGACGAGCACCGCCCGCAGCAAAAATGTTTAATGGATCTTGCGCGCGCGTCGCGCGAGCACAGGAGATCATCAGGGCCCATCCCCTCCACCCCATCGCCGGAGCAGCAGCCCGACTATCCGAACAAATCCATCTGTGCCGGCTGCGGCGGTTCGAGATGCAGGGCGGGAGCGGCCGGTGAGGAAGCGGCGGCGGGGTCGGCTGGTTGGGTGTTGCGGTCGAGGAATTCTTTCAGCTTTTTGAAATCCTCCTTCAGCGGTTCCAGCAGGTTGCCCTGGTGGAGGGCCGCCGCCGGGTGCAGGAGAGGAAAAATCACGAAGTTCTTCATGTAAAACGCCTGTGCTTTCACCTTCGTAATCCCGACTTTTCGTTCCAACAACGTCTGCGTTGCCCAGTTCCCCAGCGTGCAAACCAGCTTCGGTCGGATCATTTCAATCTGCTGCAGCAGGAACGGCTTACAAGTTTCCACCTCGTCCGGCTCCGGGTCCCGGTTGTTCGGCGGGCGACACTTGATGACATTGGCAATGTAGATCTGGTCACGTGAGAGTCCTGCCGACGCGAGCAGATCGTTCAGCAGCTTTCCCGCGGCACCCACGAACGGCTCGCCCTTCTGGTCCTCATGGAACCCCGGCGCCTCGCCTACGAACATGATACTCGCGTGCGGGTTTCCGACTCCGAACACGACCTGGGTGCGTCCCAGCTTGGCCAGCTTGCAGCGCTGGCAATTGTGGAGAGATTTGGCAAGTTCTTGGAGCGGCGTCGTGGTCATGGTTGAATGGGGCAGTTGAGAACGTGGCGGTATCTTAGGAAGAGCACACCAGGTTGTCAATAATGCGCAGAAGCTGCACAGCCGGAGGAACCGATGAAAAGGGCGATGATCGGTAGCGCGCTGGTCCTGGTTATCCCGGCGCTCGCGACGGCGGCATCGGTAGAACTCAAGGCGGCGCGGGACAAGCCCTTCTGTGCACAGATCCTGGAATTGTTTCAGAAGAATATGGGAAGCGGAGCCCGACTCGACATCGCAGCCGAACCTTTCAGCCAGATCAACTGGGAACCGGCGGTAATCGCCGGACCGGCTCCGAGAATCCGGCACTGCTCAAGCCTGGGAAAGACCTCCCTGGACCTCGATAACGACGGATCGAAGGATCTGGTCGTGAAGGCGACGTTTTGCATGAAGGGTGCACCGAGCGACAGCCTGTACGTGTTTCCCGCAGACAGCCGCGTGTTGGAGGAAGCCGCCTGGCAGGATATGGCACCGCTGCTCGCCACAAGCAATAAGTTCGAGCGCACAGGGGGCAGCTACCTGTTGGCGACCATTCCGATGCCGTCTGAACCGGATCAGGGACCGCCGGCTCTGCACACGGTATTCGCGGCGCATCCGTTCCTCGTGGGGGGGAAGGCGTACGTGGCGCTCACCGATGATCGCGGGCCATGGATGGTTGTCGCGAGATATCTCGGCGGTGAACAGTTCGAAGATCAGTGCTATCTGAAGAGCAGCGGCACATCCTAAGCCGGATGTACAAAAGTTCGTCAGCGTGGTGAAGGTTCAGATTGAGTGCGAGGTCAGGCCGGGTGGCTGGCGATGATCTCTGCACAGCGTCTGGCGCTGACGACGGCACTCTCAACATTCGCGGGCCATCCCGTATCGGTCCAGGCGCCGGCGATGAGCAGATTCTTGAAAGGGCTCTGCTGGATCGGCCGGAAGAGCGCGGCTCCGGGTCGCAGGGAAAGCGCGGCCTGATCATCACGACTGATCTCACCGGGCCGTTGTTCCCCTTGCTTGAGCTCCGGGACCAGGGCATGCAGCTCCCTGTGCCCCAGGTCCAGCAGTTGATCCCGGTCCAATTCCATGAGTGCGGGATTGCCGATGGCCGAGAGCCGGCAGCTGATTTCCGTCGAGTGTGTCGCAGTCATCGTGAGCTGCTGAAACGGTCGGCCTGCCAGCAGGAGAAGCCGTGGGCGCGGCGCGTCCGTGCGATAGGCGAATCGGACGGCGATTTCGGGCAGAGTTTCCAACTCGCTCAGATGAGCGAAATAGGCATAGCGTGTCAGGAGGTGTTCCGGTAGCAGGGGCAGGAGCTTCTGATGTGAGAGCCCGGAGATGTACCATTGCGCCCGCAGGAGCGAACCATCGTGCAGCCGTAGTCCGCTGATGCCCTCTTGCCCGAAGCGAAGATCCGGCGGGCGCGGTTCGGGCCTGAATCGAACACCGCGCTGCTGCAGAGCCGATCGCATGGGCATGAGGAACCGGTCGCTCATAGTCCCATCGACATGGGTCAGCCTGGCATCCGCGGCCTGGCCGAGAAAAATGGTGGAGAGCAGCCGTACAAACGTGGCGGCGGAGAGGCGGGCCAAGGCGTTGCCCGTGAGCCATTGCGCGAGCGGCGCCCAGATATGCTCGCGCGCATTCTGGCTCTGTCCGATCGACGTCAGCCAGTCATCCGCCACCCGGCTTTCCAGGTCTGCGGGGAGCGTCTGGGCCTGCTCCCAGATCTGTTCGAGATGGGAGAAGAGCGTCCAGCGGTCGTGCCAGGCAAGGCCGTGGAAGCTGAACAGGCTCATCATCCATTGAAGCGCTCCGGGAAGATGTGCAGAACGATAGGCCACGACATGTCCGTCCGGAATGGCGAATTCGATCGGGAGTGCGGTTCCAATCTGCCCGGGTGTACGCCCATTGAGCATGCCGAGCAATCGCCTGGTTTCTCGGTGGCGCCCGAATAGCATCGGGGCTGCGTCGAAGGGGTCGGACTGGAATCCGTCCTGCCAGGAGGGACAATCCAGCAAGGTGGGTCGATAGCCTTGCTGCGACAGGTAATAGGCCGCCGTCAGACCGGTCAAGCCGGCACCGAGGATCAGGATGGTCTCTGAGGACTGGCTGGTCACGAGAACCGGGAACGGAGCCAGATGCTCAATGCGATTGCCAAGCGATGGGTCGTGGAGAGACCGATGCGCGATCCAAAGACTCGAAAGTCCGATTGCTCGATCTTGGTCAGGATTCGACCGTAGATGCCCCGCATGATTTCCGCCACGGTCAGGGCTGCGCGCTCGGATTGAGGCAGCGCCATGAAGGCGGCATGCGCCTTGTCATAGTAGTGGCGCGCGCGTGCCGTTTCACGCTGCATCAAGGTCTTAAACTCCGGGGAATAGCTCTGTTGCAGCATGGACTTTTCGGGGTAGTTGCAGGCGCGGAGATCATCGAGCGGGAGATAAATGCGGCCTTGCTTCGCGTCGATGCCAAGGTCGCGCAGGATGTTGGTCATCTGGAACGCCATGCCGAGGTCGACGGCGTAGTCCTGCGCCCGGGGCGACGTGACGCCGAAAATGTGCAGGCAGATGAGACCCACGACTGAGGCGACGCGATAACAATAGAGGGATAATTCGTCGAACGTGACATAGCGGTTGTTGAAGAGGTCCATCTCCACGCCTTTGATCAATTCTTCAAAATAGGCCTTGGGGATGGAGAGGGCTTTCACGTGATGCGCCAGGCTTACGGAAATGGGGAAAGAGGGGTTGCCCTGATACACCGCATCCAGCTCGTTCCGCCAGCGTTTCAATTCCTCCTTCGGATTGCTGTCGACCGGCGGCTCGTCCACTGCGCTGTCCACCGCCTTGCAGAAAGCGTAGACGGTATACATCGCCTCGCGTTTGGCGCTGGGGAGGAACAGAAACGAGTAGTAGAAGTTGCTGCCGCTATGCTTCGTGTAGGCCGTGCAGTAGGCTTGAGCGTCAGCGGCGGTCATGTTGGCCATAATCGGTCGCGGAGATCGTCGAGACGTGTCTCTTGTAAACTGTGGCTGATGGCGTGCGCTTCGCGCAGGTCCTGCACCGTGTGGGTATTGGCGATCGCCAGCACTTTCATTCCCGCCGACTTGGCGGCCCTGATGCCGGGCAAGGAATCTTCGATGACCAGGCACGAGTCCGGTGCGATCGGGCCGGACTCGCTCTGGCGATTCAAGCCGGCCAGGGCATGCAGGAACGGTTGGGGGTCCGGCTTGGCTTTTGTCACGTCCTCCGCACTCGTAATATGGCGGAACGCTTTTCGGATCCCGGCTTGTCCCAGGATCAGTTCGATCTCCGGTCGCAACGCGCCTGAAGCGATGGCAATCGGATAAACGGCCGCCGCTTCTCCGACGAATTCTCTCACGCCAGGAAAAATGACGAGGTGCTCTTTGACCGAGGCCATGTAGGCGACGGCCTTCTTGCGCATCAAGTCCTGCACCAACGGGCCCGTCGCCGGACGCCGGTTGATTCGCAACGCTTCCAGAATACAGCCACGATCGTCAAAGCCGAGGTAATCGGCGTAGTAATCCGCCTCAGTCAGGGTAATGCCGATGTCGGCCAGCGTCCGGCGCAGCCCTTCAAAGTGCAGGGGTTCGGTGTCGGCGATCACCCCGTCGAAATCAAAGATCACGGCGCGCATAGTCTTGTGCCCCCTCTGGGGCGATGGCCCGAAGCGGGAAAATCAGACGGGCGGCATTATAGCACAGAGGGCGGCGGCACTGGACTCGTGCCGCCGCCCTCTGTGTGGACGGCATCGGGATTTTTGAAGAAGACGCTAAGGCTGCTTCAGCTTCAGCTGCTTTTCAGCGATCCACCCCTTCGTTCCGTAGTTGCTGCGAACCGCGTACACCCAGTGGCCGTTCTGCAGGTCGCCATCGAGAATCGTCAGGACGGTTCCAGGGGGAATCGCAGGCCCTGATTTCGTTCCTGCGGCATCCTGCATAAGGGTCACCTTCTCGTCAGGGGCTACGGGGTCCGGCAGGACTGCCACCAGCTGCCCTTCGCCGAACAGGGGAACGGGTGCATCGATAATGGGCGGTGCGGGGATACCTGCAGCCGGGGTACCCGCCGATTTCGGCGGAACGATCGGAGCGGGAGCTGACGGTGCGGTTGCCGAAGGGCGCGGCTCTAAAGCGGGCGCAGGCGTCGGTGCGACAGCCTGGGGCGTTGGCGCGGGTGGGGGTGTGGGCGCCGAAGCAGCCGGTTCTCGCTGGCCGGCCGGCGGCATCGAGGGCGCGGGTCTCATGGCGACGGGCGGCTGCTGTTGCGACACAGGCGTTTCGCCGAGGAGTGGCCCCACTAGATCCATGATCATTTCCGGTTCCATGTAAGCGTAAGCGCCACCTCCGACGACGACGAGCAGGAGAATCCACAGGAGAGGGCTGCCGCCGGATTTTTTCGGGGATTGTATGGGGGACGACGATCGTATGTTCGTCGTTTGTTCCAATTCCTCTTCCGTAAACTCCAAGTCCGGTTCAGGCTGACGTGCAAACAGGAGATTCCACGTCAGAGGGCTGCCTGCGAACGACGAATCTCCAGCGATTGCGGACATCGAGCACCTCCCTGTGGCGAACGGTATCGTATTGTCGAACCTGGGAAAGTACTTATCACCAACCCCTAGAGGTGTCAATTTTGTGAAGAAATTCCGCCGGAGTGGAATGAGACCGCATGTGCCGCTGGTTCTTGCCTCAACAGGACTGCACGTGGGAACAGGCCAGGACCTGACGTTCACGACTGCCCGACCGGTAGACCGTCAGGCCTTTGCATCCGAGTTGATGCGCAAGCTGAAACGCGGCGGCGACCTCTTTCGGCGTGGCGGTTGCGGGCAGGTTGATCGTTTTGGACACGCCGCTGTCACTGTACCGTTGGAAGACCGCCTGCATCCGCACGTGGTGGGCCGGCGGGATGTCGTGGGCGGTCACGAACAGCCGCCGAAGGTCTTCCGGGACTTGCGTCAGATGTTGAATCGACTCGCGGCGGCCGATCTCCCGGAGCAACGCCGTCAGCGGAAGTCGCCGTGTCCGGATCTGCTTGAGGAACTCGGGATGAATGCTTTCCAGTGTGATGTCCTCCATGATGGTGCGTGTGACACGGATACTGTACAACGGCTCAATACCGGCAGAGCAGTCCGCCAGGATACTGATCGTCCCGGTGGGGGCGATCGTGGTGACGGTGGCGTTGCGCCGGTGCAACCGCATGCGCTGCAGACGGCTGTGCTTGAATGCGGGAAACAGGCCACGCTCCTCTGCGAGTCTGCGGGAGGCGGCATGGGCATGGGAGTGGATGAATCCCATCAACCGGTCGGCTGTTTCCAGCGCCTCCTCCGTGTCGTAGGGAACGCCGAGTCGAATCAAGAGATCGGCAAAGCCCATGATCCCCAGACCGATCTTCCTTGTCTGCTTGGTGTGCTGCTCAATGGCGTCGAGAGGAAAGCGGGTTCGATCGAGGACGTTGTCCAGAAACCGGACTGCGGCAGGAACGATCTCCGCAAGCCGCACATAGTCGATGCCCCGACGGCCGCGCTGCGAGGTGAGGAGCCGTGCGACATTGATTGACCCAAGTGTGCAGGATTCATAGGCCAGGAGCGGCTGTTCCCCGCAGGGATTGGTGGCCTCGATCGTGCCCAACTGGGGTGTGGGATTCGCTCTGTTAATGGTGTCGAGGAACACCACGCCCGGTTCTCCGGATTGCCAGGCCGCCCGGGTCAGTCGATCGAAGACGAGCCGGGCCGGAATTCGCCGCACGGCTTTCGCGGTGCGGGGATTGATCAAGGCATAAGACCGGCCCCGTTGGACGGCCTGCATAAACCGGTCGGTGAGACCGACGGAAAGATTGAAATTCGTCATCTCTCCTCGGTGTTCCTTTAGCGCGATGAAATCCAGGATGTCCGGGTGGTCGACACGCAAGATGCCCATATTCGCGCCGCGTCTGGTTCCCCCTTGTTTGATGACGTCGGTCGACAGATTGAAGACCCGCATGAAGGAGACCGGGCCGGATGCGAGGCCGCTCGTGGTCGCGACTCGGTCAGCCTGGGGACGTAGGTGGCTGAACGAAAATCCTGTGCCGCCGCCCGACTGATGGATGAGCGCCTGATGTTTGATGGCGTCAAAAATCGATTCCAGGGAATCGCCCACCGGGAGCACGAAGCAGGCCGATAGCTGCTGGAGTGTTCGCCCGGCGTTCATGAGCGTCGGCGAGTTGGGAAGAAACGTGAGCGAGGCCATGAGATCATAAAACCGGCGAGCCAGACCCCGTTGGCGGGTCTGAGGGGGGTATCGCTGTTCGGCCAGCGCGATATCGTACGCGACCCGCCAGAACATCTCGGCCGGTGATTCCGTGACCACACCGGCCGTATTGCGGGCCAGATAGCGCTGGCGCAGTACCGTGCGGGCGTTCCGTGAAAGGTGGGGTGGAGGCAGATGCGGAGGTGTACTCATCTCCACGCCATTATAACCTCTTCCGGGTGCGACCACATGCGTAAAGGGCGCCAGACGGTCCCCTCTTGCATCCCCGGTCGTCCAGCGGGCAGAATGAGACCCGCGTCGGCATTCAGCCATGAAATCCTACCGCGAAGAGCTCTGGTTCGAAACGAAGACCAGACGCGCCTACATCAATATTACGCCTCAGGTCGAAGCGGTGGTGAAGAAGAGCGGCGTACGGGAGGGTCTGGTGCTGGTGAACGCCATGCATATCACGGCGAGCGTGTACATTAATGATGATGAGGCGGGACTGTTGCAGGACTACGACGACTTTCTTGAGCGGCTCGCCCCTCACGGGGCGCACTACCGGCATCACGCCACCGGAGAGGACAACGGGGATGCCCACCTGAAACGGCAAGTGATGGGGCGCGAAGTTGTCGTCTCGATTACGGACGGCAAGCTGGATTTCGGGCCCTGGGAACAGATTTTTTACGGCGAGTTCGACGGACGTCGGCGTAAGCGGGTGTTGGTGAAGATTCTCGGAGAATAGCTGACAAGACCGTCGGATTGCGACCCGGCCCTTCCGTGAGAACCGCGAGGGCACTTGCGTCGCCTGAGGAAGTTTGGCAACATGGATGGCGTGTCAGGTTGGAGCACCGCATCGGTTGTCCCGGCGCGCAGGGGGCCTCAATGTTAGCCTGGTCTCGTCCTGATCCACTCACGCGCGACCTCATCCATCTCATCAATGCCCGCCGCCACGATCACGGTGATACCGATGATGCGATCGATACGCTGCAGGCGTTTCTTGAACAGGGCCGGGAGCACGATCTGCTCACGGTGCTGGCCGCGCTCGACGAGGACATGGCCGAATGGATGTTCGACCTCGTCGCCGAGGCGAGTTGCACGCTGCTCCTGGATGGACCGGATGAGGAGAAGCCGACCTATGCCGCCATCGCGGCGCTTGAGTTGCCCCTCCAAGCCAACCTCACGTCTCCTCTCAGATTGAAAATCGACCCGATCGCCACCGCCGATCTGCTTCACCGTCATTTGCAGCTGCCGGCGGGAACTGTGGTCCGTGTGGAGTCGCGCCTGCTGACCGATGCCACGCTGGAGATGCTCAACCTGCAGATGCTGCATGACCATCTCACGACGGTCACGGATTCCCGGCGGGCGCAGTCGGTGGCGGCACGGCTCCTGCCGCCGGTCGAAAACACCGCGTTTCTGTTGTTTGAGATCATCGGGACGGCGGATCCTGCCTTGCCGGATTCCTGGGAAGATCGTCACCGCCGGGCGATTCTCGAAGGGTTGGTCGCGCAATGTCCCGAGTTGGCGCGGGCGCCCGATACGATCGAAGCGCCTGTCTATGCGGCCTATGCGATGTTTGATGCCCAGAACGCGGTGCGCCTTCACCATCTGGCCGATGAAACGGCGGCCGTGTGGCGGGAACTGGATCCGCTTGTGCGGTCCCGCACCATCGTGCATTTGCATACGCAGTGCGGGAACGGGGTGTATATGCCGGTGTGGACCGATCTGTTTGATCCCGAACTTCCGGAAGAACACGGCCCGGTCTGGACATCTCCCGATGTCTGGGTGTTTACTGCGGATCTCCCCATTGAATGGCCCGGAGAAATGTTGACGAATCGCCTGTTTGCCGAAGGCTGTACCAGATTCGAAAATCACATCGTCGAAACTCCCGACAACTAGCGTGCTGCTTCGTCGACGGCCCACGCAACCCGTCCTTCGCCGATCCGACCTGAAGCGAATACCTCTTCGAGTGCACAAAACGAACGTTTCGATGATTTTCGGGCCGTGTTGTTCTATTCTGGCCATGGATGAAGATCACGAACAAGCAAGAGGTTTCCGGGAAGGTTCCCGCCAGCCTGGTGTCGATACTCGGACTGGTCCTGGTCTGGATCATCGTGTGGGCTAATCTGCCCGCGAGGGACGAGCTATGGTCGGCACCGTCACCGGCGCGCAGTGGCGTCTCGCCCGTCTTACCGGAGCTTGATCTGACGATCCCCGGCGTCCCTGCAATCGACCCGGTCGGTTCGCCTTCGCGCAAGGTGGCCCCGCCGCCGGCGGGGAGCGGGGCTGCCTCGGCTTCGAGCACCGTCGGTGGATTCTCGGTCCCGGCTGACGGACGCGCCAGGCAAATCGCGGAGGTGAAGTGCGATGCGGAGGTACAGCAGTTCTGCCCGGATTCCCTGACGCCGGAAGAACGCCAGCAATGTGTCGCGCAGCGCATGAAGCGGCTTCCGCTGCCTTGCCAGCAGATCGTGCGGCAGCGGATGGTGCGGTGGAAGCAGGCGGAGGGGTATCGGGCGGCTTGTGCGGACGACGTCAGGCGGGTGTGCCAGGGCCTAGAACCTGGTGACGGCCGAATGCTGAACTGTCTGCAGGAGCATGCACAGGATCTTTCTGAAAGCTGCTATCAAAGCCTGCCCAAGGGGCATCTGCTTCTTCGAAACTAGCCGGTCCGCATGCGCCTAGGGCGTCCTCTCAACTTTCGCACGAAACAGCATTGTCGCGCCCGCGACTTCGATCCGGTCGTTGTCCTTCAACTCTCTCTCCGTGGATACCCGTTGGCCGTTCACCATGAGAGGCCGGCTGCTCTGCGCCGGGCTGACGTAATAGGTCCTGTTCCGGCGCGTGATCATCGCCGCGGTTCTGGGTGCGAACCATCCCGTCAGCTTGATGGCGGCCTGCTCGTGCGATCCGATCGCCGTCACATGCTTGGTGAGCAGGTACTCCCGTTGGTCGGTCTTCCCGGAGAGGACGTGGAGTTCGGCCGGAGGAGGGGCGGTGTCCGTCGCGGTTGCGGTCCCCGGCAGCACCATCGTCTTGTCAAAATCCACCGCTCCGGCTGCAGGAGCCATGGTCGCTGCCGATCCATCCCGGAAAATGAGCCGATGCCGCCCGATCGTGATGACATCGGTGTCGCGCAGTTGATGACGATCGACCGGTGTCTTGTTCACGCTGGTGCCGTTGGTGCTTTTCAGATCTTCGATAAAATACACGGCGTAGATTTTGGTAATCCTGGCATGGTGAGCCGAGACAGCCGGGTCCTCGATCACGAGGTGGTTGTCTGACTTGCGGCCGATCGTGAAACACTCCGAGGCGATCTCCAGTTCATGCGACGGCGTATCGTGCAGCTTGATCAGGAGGGTGGCTCGTTGGGTTGTCGTGTCCTGCATAGGGTCCTCCGCAATGTCGGATGTAGATAGCGAAGCGGTGGCACAACCGCTGCCACAGCCCGCTGCTCTGGTGTTCCCGCATGTCGAGTACGATCACCGTGGTGTTGTCCTCGCCGCCCGCCTCATTCGCGAGGGTGATCAGACGACGCGCGATCGTTGGTGCATCCTCGACGTCGAGCAGCGTGTCGAGAATTTCGGTAGGCCGAAGTTCCTTCGTGAGTCCATCCGAACACAACAGCAGGAGATCGCCGGTGAACAGAGGCATTTCTCCTACCGAGACGTCGACGGTCGCCCCGGCACCGAGGGCTCGCGTCACGATGTTGCGCCGGGGCGACCGCTCGGCCTCCTCTTCAGTGAGGAACCCCCGCCGGACCTGCTCGGCCACCCAGGAGTGGTCCATCGTCAGCGCCTGGATGGTATGGTTCCGCACCAGATACAATCGACTATCGCCGACGTGAGCGTACGAGAGCATGCGGCCGGTCAGGGCGGCGGCGACCACGGTGGTGCCCATCCCGGCCCACTCTGCTCGGGTTCCGGCGGAGTCATAAATCACCGTGTTGGCGGCCCTGATGGCTCCCGCCAAACGGCCGGTGGTCGAAGACACCCCACGATCCGGTCCTTCTGCGTCGGAGAGATCAGGATTGTCCCGCGTTCCCGCAAAATGGCGTTGAATGGTTTCCACGGCAAGCGCACTCGCGACTTCGCCCGCGTTGCCGCCGCCCATGCCATCGCAGACGACGAAGAGACCGAGATCGGGGTCGGCACAATGCCGGTCTTCATTGTGACGGCGGGTGCGCCCTACATCGGACTGGGCCCCATGGAGAATTGGCTGTGCCATCAGGCCTTGAATCACGCCGCGAGTCCGGCCGCATACGAGCGCAGTTCGTGAGCGAATTCTCCGGCACGCCGGTAGCGCTGAACGGGATCTTTCTGGAGCGCCCGATCGAGCACTCGCTGGGCCAGGGGCGGCAGATCGGAGCGGAGCGTTGCCAGGGCCGGGTAGGGGCTATGGGCGATCGCAAAGAGCAGGGCCGAGACATTATCGGCCGTAAAGGGCGGACGTCCGGTCAACAGTTCGAACATCACGACGCCAAGCGAAAAGATGTCGCTCCGGCCATCCACCAATTTCCCCGCGATCTGTTCCGGCGACATGTAGGTCGGTGTTCCCAGCACCATGTCAGTCTGGGTTTTCGAGGACGAGGCCATCTTCGCAATGCCGAAGTCCATCACCTTGACGATCCGGTCTTTGGTCAGCATGATGTTCGCGGGCTTGATGTCGCGATGGACGACGCCGCGCTGGTGGGCATAATCCAGGGCGTCGGCGACGATGGCGAGTGTGGGAATCAGCGGCTCCAGAGGCAGCAGATTCGGTTTGCGCGACCAGTCTTTGAGCGTCGTTCCCTCCAACATTTCCATCGCGATGTAGCCGAGATCATGTTCTTCCCCGGCATCGTAGATCGTGACGATGTTGGGGTGGGAGAGTCGGCCGGCGGATTCAGCCTCCCGGAAGAACCGCGCTTTGATTTCCTGCAATTTGTCCGCGTCGTCGATCGTGTCAAGCCGCATGGTCTTGATCGCGACGAATCGTTGAATGGTCGGATCTTTTCCGAGGTATACGACACCCATCGCTCCGCGTCCGAGTTCTTTCAAGACCTTGTAGCGGCCAAGTACGCTCGGCGGACTGCCGTTCGCCGTGAGAATCGTTGGCGCGGATGGCTGCTGGCCGATCTCCTCAACTGGCTGGATTTCGTCGCTGTCGTCGAGGGGCGGCGGGGCCTCGTGGCGGGCCGCTGACCGTGGAACGTGAGAGAAAGAGCGGTAGAGGGCGTCAAGGTTCAAGAGCCAGGCCGCGGTGAACCAGATCCCCGTCAACAGGAGCCCGGCGGTGTAGCCCAGGGTATAGCGCTGAGGCCCGACGCGCTCGATGAGCGAGAAGCCCACGACCCGAAGCGTCTTGTCCGTTGCGATGACCACCAGGAGGGCCGTCGCCGGCAGGACAAGCTGGCGAACGAAGGATGAACCTTTCCCGTTGTCCGGCAGTTGCCGGAAGGCACGGATGGAGAGGAGGCACAGAATGGCCAGACAGGTTTCTTCAACCAGAAGACGGACGGTTTGCGAACCGTCCAGCGTGAAGAAGGTAATCGGAAACGACTGCGCAGCGGGCAGCTTGCTCAGCAATGGTCCGGCAAAGAGTGCCGCGAGCACGACGATGCAATATTGAAACGCCCAGCTTGATGCGTTGATCATGGAGACCTGAAATCAAAGGCTGGTCAAAGTCTAGCGAATCGTGAAGGGGAGTCAATGAATAGCGGGAAATATACGGGGTGGCGGTCAACGCCGGGCTGCGGCATCCTTCAGCCTGGGAAGCAGCGTGTCCGGGATGCGGAGCGTGCCTCTGCCGATGCCAACGTCAATATCGGGTTTGGTGAGCCCGTGGAAGTCGCTGCCTCCCGTGATCAGCAGGCCGAGCTGCTTGGCGAGGCTGAGGTAGTCGCGAGTCTGCCGGGGTGTATGCGTGCTGTAGTGGACCTCTATGCCGTCAAGCCCATCGGTTTTGAGTTGCCGGACGAGGTCCGTCAGGGTGCCTTCGACGGTCTTGACCCAGGTCGGGTGGGCCAGCACGGCGAGCCCTTTGGCGGATCTGATCCATTGGATGGCCTCCGCGGGGCTGGGAAGGAGACGGGGCACATAGGCCGGCCTTCCGTCGGCGAGAAAGCGATCGAAGGCCTCTTTAGCCGACGCCACGACTCTCTTCTCCATCAGAAGGCGCGCGATGTGCGGCCGCCCGACGGAGTCGGTACCGGCAAGAGCCCGGACTTCTTCATACGTGATGTCGATGCCCAGGGCCTGCAACCGTTCGATGATCTTGGGGTTGCGGCGATGGCGGCTTTCTCGAAGGACCGTGAGCCGCTCATGGAGTCCGGCGTCCCGCGGGTCCAGGAAGTATCCGAGTATATGCAACTCGGAACCGCCGTGGATTGAGCTGATCTCAATTCCGGGGATGACCTCGATGCCCAACTCCATGCCGGCTGTCGTGGCTTCGGCGATGCCGGTCGTGATGTCGTGGTCGGTGATGGCCATCGCCGTAACGCCGGCCCGGTGGGCGAGTCGGACCACCTCGGCCGGCGTCGAACTTCCGTCGGAGTGTGTCGTGTGCACATGAAGATCCAGGCAGCTCATAGGGAGGGACCACCGCGTAACGGTTTGTGCGCCACGAGTTGCGCGGTATACACGGGATCGGATGTTCCGCCTTCCACATGGCTCCCCTCGTCATAATGCAGGACGTGGAGGGCAGAGGTGAGGCGCAGGAGCTCGTTGTGGGCGAGGCAGAACTCCCAACGCTTCGGGTGCTTGTGACGAAAGTAGTTGTCGATGGTGAACGTTTCGTACACCAGGACGCCACCGGGTTTCAATGCTTCGACGAGGTAAGGGAAGAGGGATCGATGGAGATAGAAGAATACGACGATGACGTCGTAGGTTTCGCTTCCCAGATCCGGCTCGAACGGCGCCGGTTGTTCGAGGTCGATCGTTCGCGTCGTCACGGTGGCGAGGTGGCGGGTTCGGGCCATTGTCGACAGGCGCGCAAGCGCCTTCCCGTCGCGATCGATGGCGTCGACCTGATATCCCTGGGCCGCGAGAAACAACGAATGGCGCCCGGTTCCGGCCGCGACATCGAGGGCCTTCCCTTTGGGGAGCCGGGGGAACTGTTGGATGAGAAACGGAGCCGGAGCAGGGTCGGCATGCCGGAGCTGCTGCACCAGCCTTGTGCGCTCGATGGTGACGCCGACGGAGCCGGTCACGTAGGTGATCGGAGGATGCAGTTTCCGCACCCAGAGTTTGGCGCGCTCAACGGGGAATTCGTCGTAGAGCATGGCGAGCATCCGCTCGGCCATGGCCTCGATCAGACAGGAATCCTGAGCCGTTCCCACTTCCACCACGCGCTGAGCCACCTTCGCATAATCGATGGTGTGGGCCAGGTCGTCCGACAACCCTGCCGCCGCGAGCTGATAATCCAATTCCAGATCGACGGCCAGCGGTTGGAGGCGGGTCCTCTCGTCGGCGGTGACCCCGCAACGGCCGCGGAACTCCAGCCGTTCGATAATGATGCGACCCGACATTCGGGCATTGTCGGTGATCGGATTTCTGGCTGTCAAGGAGAGGAAGGGTGAGACGGCGTGGGGCAGAGCGCGGCTCCCATGTTTCCGGCGCGACCCTTCCGGGCGCTGTCTCGCGGAACACCTTCTGGAATTCCCGCAGCCGCGATCAATCGCGGTGTTTGGGTCAGTTCCGGTCTTCCGCTTCGTCTTCGCCTCGGTGGGTCCCCGTGCCTCTCAACGATGAGAGCTGCGCTCCATCCCACGCCGTCTCAGAGAGTAAGGGAAAGGGGAGTAGGAAAGGTCCGCCCAAGTGGCGTTCTGGATCGCTGCCCGCGCACCGAGAAGTAATCAGATTTGAAAATTACTGAAGATGCTCGGTCAATGCGCGCAGTAAAGCCTGCGTAGCCCACACCGGGGAGAGGAAGGAAAAAGTTGGACCATGCGCCGATAAATTCTCTGGTGGTTACCAGGAATCGAAGCTGATCGGTTCGGGGGCGATCCAGATCTCGACCCCGTGCTTCCATTTCAGGCGCCGCGCCACCGCCCGCATCGCGTGCTCATCGGCGTGAGTCGGATCGAAGGGGTCCCGTACTTTGTACAGGACCTCTTTCTTGAGCGGGGGAGCCACCCCGAGCTCTTTCATCGCGAGTGCGAGCAGGTTCAACTGGGCAACTCGAGACGCCTGGTTCAGGTTCGACAGAGCGGTTTCTAGCGGACTGTCCGAATCCATGCGGGCCCGGAACTCCTCGACCACGCGGCACTTCAGCTGTGCGCGCTGCGATTCCGTCAGAGTGGGGATGGTCAACTCGACCAGGAGCGCGTTGGTTGCGCCGTTGAACGACGGCATGTCGATTAACCGACTCAAAAACCCCATACGACCTCCGAGAGAGGAACCTGAGTGCGTGTGACCCCGGCCTTGCGCGAATCGCCAGTGCAAGAGCGCCCGCAGGACCACCGAACGACCGCGGGCAAGTGTACTGAAACCATTGACGGTTTTCCAGCGGCTCAGATGCGAGAGACAAACGACCACTCGGCAAGCAGGCCAGCCTCAGGCCGAGCAATGTTGGATTGCAAGACCCGGCCCCGCTCTGGCCTATACGTCTGCCCGGGGGGCCTTATCAGGGCGGGGCATGGCAACCTAACGGCGTTTTAGCTCATCGGCGCGCCAGGGAAGGCGCTCTCAACCTATGATAACTACTCCGCGGCGCGAGCGGCTGCAGCGGATCGTTATGTTTCTCGCTCATAAACGACAATGCTGGATCGTCGCACTCCGGCAGAAATACGCGGCGTTTCCTCACCGTCGAGTCGCTCAAGGTCCAGCTTCACCGGGAAACGAAGCTCCAATTGTTCTCGCCAATGTTCGGCTTCTCCGATCCATGTCAGCACGGAACTCTCATAGCCAGTCAGCGGATCAATCTCGATTGCGATATCGAGATCGCTATCCGATCTATAATCCGACCGGGCCCGGCTTCCAAAGACGTGGATCTTGCGAATGCAAGGTGTTTTCGCACCCCAAGCCTGCAACGTTTCTTTAATGCTATCGATATCGAATTCTCCGAGAGACATCTCGCGAAGCTCAGCCGTCGCTTTTAGCGATCGGTCTGCAGCTAAACGTTAGGTTGTCGAGTTCGACGACAGTCAGATCTGACATATACTGTCCCGGTGAGCCCAAGCGACAAGCCTCTTGTCTGGTTGCACGGAGAAATCAAAACCCCGCCTTTCTCCCAAGCTGCCAGAGTGGAGGCGGGTTATCTGCTGCGACGGCTGCAAAGGGGTGAGATGCTTGGAATGCCGCACTCCCGGCCCATGCCGACCATTGGGCGCGGTGCCACGAGTTGCGCATCGACGACGCGGACGCCACGTGGCGCATGGTGTACCGAATCGAGTCGGATGCCATCGTGATCTTGGAAGTCTTCAGCAAAAAGACCTCGAAGACGCCGAAAGCCGTCATTCAAGCGTGCAAGAGACGACTGAAGGAGTATGAAGATGCGTGAAGAAAAGAAAAAACGACTGGGAGCGAAGGGCTGGAAGATCGGAAGCGTCAAGGAGTTTCTCCGGCTTTCCAACGAGGAGTCCGCGTATCTTGAACTCAAGATACGGCTCGCCGAAGGTCTTCGAGAGCGCCGACATCGGAATCGGCTCTCCCAAGCGGACCTTGCAAAGTTGCTCAAATCGAGCCAGTCGCGCATCGCCAAGATGGAAGCAGGTGACCCATCGGTTTCGCTGGACCTGTTGATCCGATCTCTCATCGCTCTGGGAGCCTCGGATCGCGAGCTTTCCCGGATCATCTCCACATCTCGAGCTGCCTGAGCAACCCAACATAAGAAATCGAGGTCAGAGCGCAATTTCGAGATGTACTGCCCCGCTTAATTGTGGACAGGTCATGTCTTGTTTTTGACGAACCACGCCGCATAGAACTCGACCGGCGACTGCATGTTCAAGGCGCTGTGCGGCGCCTCCCGGTTGCAATGGTCGATCCATGCCGACACCTTCCGCCGCACCTCTTCCACGGTGTCGAGACGCGCCTGGTACACATCATCCCGTTTGAAGCTGCCGAAGAAGGCCTTGGCGAATCCATTCGACTGCGGACTCCTCCGGGGCGTGTGCCAGGGGATGAGCCCCATGGCTCGCATGAACGGTCGGAACCGATGCGACGGGGATTCCGGCCTGTTGTCGCTGAGAAACTCGATCACCTGCGCGTGGGCTCGTACTTCCCCACATCGCCGGAATATCGCTTCGCGCAGCATCTCGGCCAGATCCTCGGCGGTGATCCGCGTGGCGAAGCGCCAGGCCAACACCATCCGATCCGCGCAGTCGATCATGATCGCCAGGCGTCCCTTCCGACCGTCCCACGCTCGGATGCTCGTGATGTCCGAGGCCCAGCGCCGATTCGGTTCGGCCACGCGCACCTGCCCCTCGTGTCGCCGCCCAGACCGGATAAGCCGTGTGCGACTGGTCGAGAGCCAACCCCGCCGACGCATCATTTTCTATTCCCTCGGGTCATGTGAGTCCCTTGAGCTCGAAGGCTTTTTTTAATACCTCCACCTCCAAGGCCTTTCGCCCCCGCGCCCGCTCTCATTCCTCGACTCGGTTCTGCAAGCCCAGCACCTGACTCTTTGGCACCAACTCGCCCGGCGCCTTCAGCCCCTGCTCGAGGCTGCGCTTCCAGCGGTACATCTGCGCCGGATTCATCGCGTATTTCCGGCAGATCTCCTCGAGCGGGATTCCAGCCTGCCACTCCTGCAGCACGATCAACTTCTGTTCGGCGCTCCACCGTCGCCGTCGCCCCCGACCAGTCTGGACAGGTTTCACTGCCATGTCCATGGATCCCTCCTTGCTTCGAGGACCTGTCTACATTTTACCGGGGCACAACACCAACAGGCTGCCTCGACCTCTTGCTTGACCTTCCTTTCTCGGGGCCCCTATAATCCCGCAGGAATCGCGCACAACGTGCTGATTCAGCGAACAAAATGACGGAATTCACCCACTTCAACGAGTCGGGACGGGCGCGCATGGTTGATATCAGCGCCAAGGACTCGACCGAACGGGTGGCGACGGCGCAGGCCATCGTCCATATGCAGCCCGAAACCCTTGAGAAAATTCAGCGCGGGAAGATTGCCAAGGGCGACGTCCTTGCTGTGGCCCAGGTGGCCGGGGTGATGGGGGCAAAAAAGACGCCTGATCTGATTCCCATGTGCCATCCGATTCTCCTCAGCAGCGTTGATATCTTCTTCAAAGAAGAACCTCAGCCAGATCGGGAAGGCCGCTGTTCGATTACCATTACGGCAACGGCAAAATCGACGGGACAGACGGGCGTCGAGATGGAAGCGCTCACCGCCGCTTCGGTTGCGGCATTGACGGTTTATGATATGTGCAAGGCGGTAGATCGGGGGATGAGTGTCGGCGACGTCTGCTTGCTGGCGAAGTCGGGCGGAAAATCGGGAATCTATACGAGAGAAGGTTAGATTTGAGGGTGAGTTGAGAGGACGATGATCACCGTCAAATTGTTCGGCATGACGAAGTCGCTGGCGGGGAACCAAGGCTCGCTCTCCCTGGCGCTCGAGAAGGGGCGGCGGGTGAAAGATTTGGTCGAACGTCTTAACGCCGGCTATCCGCAGATCGGGGAATTGATCCGGAAGAAGAAAGTCCTGGTGTCGGTCAATCAGGAGATGGCTCACGAGGAGACAGAGATCGAGGATGGCGATGAGATCGCGCTCTTGCCCCCCTTTGCAGGCGGATCGGACGTGGAACAGGGCGACGACGGCCAATTCGTCCGCGTGCAGCGGGAAAATTTCTCCCTCGACGCGGAGCTCTCCAGGGTGCGCACCCGATCGAAACGAATCGGCGGGATCGCCATGTTTCTTGGCATTGCCCGTGATCGTTCCCAAGGGCGCGATGTTGACGGCATTACCTTCGAGTATTACGAGGGGATGGCACAAAAGAAACTGCGGGAGATTCGTGAGCGGGCGCTAAAGGACTTCGATATCCGGGAGCTGCTCATCATTCATCGCTACGGCGAGATCGCGATCGGCGAGAACATCGTGTTGATCATTGCCGGCGCCGAGCATCGCTCCGAGGCGTTTCGTGCCTGTCGATGGGCGATTGACGAGTTGAAGCAGATTACGCCGATCTGGAAGCTGGAACATACGCCCGAAGGGGAGGTGTGGGTCGAAGAGCATCCGTAGGGGGTTGGAATAGAGATGAATGAAGCGTCTCATCATAGCAATCTGGTCGAACGCGTTACCGACGTGTTCGACCGCCCGTTGCGGAGCCTGAGGCTCTCCGTCACCGATCGCTGCAATCTTCGCTGCCGGTACTGTATGCCTGAAGTCGATTATGTCTGGCTGCCGCGTGAAGATATTCTGAGCTTTGAGGAGATGGCGACGCTCACGGGGTATTTCACCGACCTCGGAGTGGACAAGGTCAGGTTGACCGGGGGTGAGCCGTTGCTGCGCCGGGATCTCTCTCGGCTGGTCCGATTGCTCGTGCGCGATCGCCGGATTACAGAGATCGCGCTGACCACGAACGGTGTGTTGATGGCGGATCAGGCGCAGGAGCTCTACGACGCAGGACTCCACCGCGTGACCGTCAGCCTGGACACGCTGAGGCCGGAACGGTTCCGCCAGCTGACCGGGCGGGATGAATTCGCCGGAGTGATCGACGGGATTGAGTCGGTCGGAAAAGCCGGATTCTCGAATCTCAAGTTCGACACGGTGGCCATTCACGGCTTCAACGATGATGAACTGTCCGCCTTGATCGAGTTCGGGCGGCATTATCAGGCCGAGGTCCGCTTTATTGAATACATGGACGTGGGAGGGGCCAACGAATGGGCGATGGACAAGGTTCTGCCCGCCACGGTGATCCTCGATCGGTTGAGCCGGCGATATGGTCCGATCACCCCGCTGCCTGAACGAGGGTCGGCTCCGGCGCAGCGATTTCTCCTGCCGGATGGCACGAGCTTCGGGATCATCCCCTCGACGACCACGCCGTTCTGCACCCACTGCGACCGTAGCCGACTGACCGCCGACGGGATATGGCTGCGATGCCTCTATGCGCTGTCGGGAACGGACTTGAGCAAGCCGCTTCGCATGGGCGCCGGCCCTGACGAGATGCGGGAGATGATCCGGTCCGGTTGGGCGGCTCGTCGGGATCGCGGTGCCGAAGAGCGCAAGCAACTGGAGCGGGAGGGGTTGCGGGACGGCGGGCTGATCGATATCGACCGGCTCCGAGAAGACCCGCATCTGGAGATGCATGCCCGCGGCGGGTGAACTCGACCTCCCTGGTAAGCGAGCGAACGAGGACCGAGATGAGTGATCCCTCATACCTCACGATATTGGGCTTCGGATTCCTGCTCGGGCTGCGGCACGCGCTGGATGCCGACCATCTTGCCGCAGTGTCGACCGTGCTGGCTGAACGGCCGTCGTTGCGAGCCTCCAGCGCCGTCGGGCTCTGGTGGGGCCTCGGTCATACACTGACGCTTATGATCGTCGGCTCCATCGTGTTGGCCTGGGGCCTTCGCATTCCCGAGAGGTTTGAACTCCTGGCGGAATCCGGCGTAGGGGTGTTGCTGATCGTTCTCGGCGCGACGTTGGCGCGCAAACTGTATCGGGAACGGTGGCACGTGCATCGTCACGACCATGACGGCGAGCCGCATGCCCATTTTCATAGCCACCGGCGGCGGGGTGATCATCGCCATCGGCATTGGATGGCCGCCTCCGTTCGTCCCCTCTGCATCGGTATGGCACACGGGCTGGCTGGCTCGGCGGCGCTGATGCTGATCATTCTGGCGAGCACTCAGGAACTGGGGCGCGGGCTGCTGTCGATTGCCGTCTTCGGCGCCGGATCGATTGTGGGGATGATGATGATCGGGCTGACGATCAGTTTTCCCCTCGTCTATTCCTTCACGCTCAGTCGCCGGGTCTTCATGGGATTGCAGGGACTCGCGAGTGTGGCCAGTGTGTCGGTCGGGGTCTGGATGCTGGTAAAGCTGACGTCGACGGCGTTGGGGCATTGAATGGGCGCTGGGCGTGCGTGTGGATGCGGTTTGAAGGTGCGCGGTGCTCGTACCTGTGGTATTCTGCGCCCACGCCGGCCACCGACCGGCCGGACCCCGCTG
>DASPGL010000124.1:0-8282 GCA_035620635.1 Nitrospira sp.
GACCATTCGCGGGATTCTCCATTACCTCAATACGTGGGGAGAGCAGCCCTTGAGCGTCATGCCGGAGGATCAGGCGGTGATCCAGGCCTTACGCCTGCTGACGAGCGCGGCGGAGTTTGATTCCGCCACCGGCGGCGTGAATCGTGAGGCCAATCTGTATCCGATCATCAAGTTCATCACCGCGCACGGTGTCGGGACGATGCCGGAGGCACAGCTCAAACCCTTGTTCGATACCAAGGTGGCCCGCCATGTATGAGGAACCGTACAAGTGGGTTGAGGCAGTCGACAATCGCCGTCAGTATCTGGACGAGCAGTTCAGGCAGGGCAGTCCCGTGGTAGCGGTCCCCTATGAGTCCGGGATTCTCCTGCTGACGGTCAGCAAAGGCACGCCGAAACTCTACGAGATTTACGACCGCCTTGCGCTGGGCGGGATGGGCCATCCGGCCGATCTGGAGAAACTCCGGTTCAGTCTGTTGGAAATGGCGCATGTCGAAGGCTTCAACCGGTCTCCGTCGGACGTCACCGGGAGCCGGATGATCAAGTACGGCCTCGCTCCGGTGATCAAGCAGGCGTTCGAAGAAGTGTTCAAGGCGCCGTTCATCGTGAAGATCCTGTTAGCCGAACTCGGCGCGAAGGCCGGTAAGGACGTGTTTCTGACCATCAACTTCGACGGGACGTTTGACGAAGGGAGTCGGGGGGCGGCTCTCGCGGCGACGACCGCCGTCCAGCAGCGGATGATCACCTATCTGCATCGGGAAATTCCGACGCCGGCCTCTCTTGGAGGGGCACTGGCGGCGTCACTGCTGGCATGGGCGTTAGGCGATCGGGCTCAGCGGCAGGCGCTCGACGGGCAGGATCGCGGAGACCAGAAACACCGGGCTGCGGATACGCCGGACTCAGTGGAGAACGATACGCTGTCCGCCCATCTGCGTGACACTCTGTCGGAGAAGTCCATCGAATGCGCCGTGTTGGACCGGACGCAATCAGGCCCTTCCAAGTACCGAACGCTGACCCCGGAGGAGTGGGGACGACTGTTGCCGCCCGGGCTCAAATCGGTGCTTCCGACGTAACGACGATGCTCAATCGTATCTTCGGTTTGGAGACGGAATACGGCCTTCTGGTCCATCAGGATCACCCCGATCATCCTCCCACGTGGTTTGCCCACAAGCTCCGCGACCATATTTTTCAAGTTCAGCGACGCGGGGTGCTGGATCTCCACCATCGCGGTCATGACGAGCCGCCGGGGAACGGCGGATTTCTGACGAACGCCGGCCGCATCTATCTCGACATGGGACATCTGGAGTATGCCTCGCCCGAATGCGAGAGCCTGACGGATGTCGTGGCGTCGGACCGTGCCGGCGATCAGGTGCTGCAGCAGGCGATCGACGATCTGGGTTGGAGCGACCGGGTCTCATTGATCAAGAATAATATCGATCACGAAACCGATGCGACGTTCGGATCCCATGAGAACTATCTTGTCAGCCGCCGCTTCCCATTTACCCGGCGCGGTCTTGCCCCGTTGGTGACGTTTCTCGTTACGAGGCAGATTTTTACCGGATCGGGCCGCGTTGGATCAGCCAGCCCGCAGGACGCCTGGATCCAGATGGATCGGTTGATCGTGCCGCGCGCGGCGGTGGGGCAGGGCCCGAACGTCGACCGTCTTCCCTATCAAATTTCCCAGCGGGCCGACTACATCGTGAACGATTTCTTCGAGTGGGTGCAGCAGAATCGGGCGATCGTGAACACGAGAGACGAACCGTTGGCCGATCCCAACCAGTATCGGCGCATACATCTCCTGCTGGGCGATTCCAATATGGCGGAGTATGCCACGGCCCTGAAGTTCGGCACGACGGGACTGGTCCTGCAACTGATCGAGGAAGGCCATGCGCCTCGGGATCTCGAAATCAATGAGCCGGTGGAAGCGTTGCAGGAGCTCTCTCAAGATCAAGAGCGCCGGTGGCTGGTGCCGCTGCTCTCCGGAAAGACCGTGTCCGCCATCGATATTCAAGAGCAGTTCTTGGAGGCGGCGCAACTCCATTGTAAAGGACAAGACGAAGAGACCGATTGGGTTCTTGCACAGTGGGAAGCGGTGCTTCGTGACCTTCGCGGGGACTACGCCGCACTGGTGGGACGGGTCGATTGGGCCTCGAAACTCTGGCTGTTGGATACCTATCGCGAGTCCGAGCAGGTCGGCTGGAGCGATCCGGTACTCAAGAGCCTCGACCTGGAATACCACAACCTTCACCCGGGGAAGAGTCTCTATGCAGGATTAGCCGACGAAGGCCGCGTACCGCGCCTCACGACGGATCGAGCGATTGAACTGGCGATGGATCATGGGCCGAGGAATACCCGGGCCTTCGGCAGAAGCGAACTGGTCAAGCATCTGCTGCACTCGGATCCTCCGGTGGAACAGGACGATTCCGCAACCGATGCTCGCTTCTTTCCCGCCTATGTCATCAACTGGTCGATCTTTCAAGTACGGGGCCGCTCGCCGTTCCCGATGCCGGACCCGTTCAAAACCTACGCCCAGGATGTGCGCGTGCATCTGGAGAGCACAGTCGCCTGATTCCCCCGATGCCTGCTCTAACAGGTTGTTTCTCTGAAAGAAATCGGTCCCGTGCTATGCTTATTTTCTGACAGCGGACGGTGATCCCGGTTGTGCCGTCCAGGAGGGACTCAATGAATGCGCGCAAGTGGATGATGGAATACGGTGTGGCGATCGGGCTGGCCTTTGGCCTAGCCGTGATCCTGGGACAGATTCCGCTCTTTCGTGAGACCGCGGTGGGGAAGCTCCACGCATCTGATCTTGTCCAGTTCATCGGCTTTGGCGGGGCCCTGGTGCTCGCATGGCTAGGCGCGCGCCAGCTGGCCGACAATCCGCCGGCGGAGTGGAAATGGATCGCTCCGTTTCAAGCGGTCATTCTGCCGCTGGCGACCCTGCTCGCGGTCAGTCTCTGCTACGGCGTGCTGCTCTTTGCTCTCGGGCCGTTCCTCGGAAAGTCCGGCAAGACGGTGTACAACTGGTTCTTCATCGCGGCCATCGTCGCTAGCAGTGCGTGGCTCATTTTCAGCTGGGTGAAGAAGTGTGCTCCGCTCGTCGCGGCGACGGATGTCCGCAAGTTACGGAAGGCTGCCTAGCAGAAAGTCGACAATACGGTTTTCCGCCCAGTAGGGGTCCTCTCTCGTGTAGTCCCGGTGAATAAATCCGCAGTGACCGCCGTGGCGAGGCGCGACGACTCGAATGTGCGGATGCCGGCTGATCAGCGGCACCGTGAACATGGAGTAGGGAATGAACGGATCGTCCTGCGCAGTAATGATGAGGGTGGGGACGGCGATCGCATCCAGCACATGCCGCGCGCCGGCCCGATCGTAATAGTCCGCCCCGCTGCGATAGCCCCCGTCCGGCGCCGTGTAGCGGTCGTCGAATTCGCTGATCCGGTCGATGTCATCGAGACCGGTCAAGTCCCATTTCCCGGGGAGCAGCGCCGCTTTCCGGCGCAGACGCGATTTTAACCGAGTGAGAAAGTGGCGGTGGTAGATCCAATTCCGTGGCGCCTCCAGGGCACGGGCGCACACCGTCGGGTTGATATTCGGACAGACGGCTGCGACCCCGGCCAGGGCCGGCACGGTCCTGCCGATCTCTCCGGCTGCCTTGAGGACCAGATTCCCGCCCATTGAATAGCCGACCAGCCAGAGCCGATCGAGTCCATCGACACGAGTCAGCTCTTCCATGATGGCACGATAGTCTCCGCTCAACCCGCTATTATACAGAGTCGGAGTCAGATGCTCCGTCCCGCCGCACGTCCGCTGGTTCATGCGTATGACATTGAAACCGGAGCGGTAGGCCTTCGCCGCAATCCCGCGCATGTAGTGAGACTCGCTGCAGCCTTCGAGGCCGTGGACCAGGATCACCGTGGGTGATGATTTCCGATTGCCTTGCCAATGGCAGGTTCCTCGCAGGCGGGTGTCCGGCGCGGTCTCGAAGCAACGCGTGACATGCGGGAGTCCGGCCAATGACGTATCCCGAGGCCAGAATCTCGGCAGGAGCGTCATCAGATGGGCATTGCGGAGGAGCAGTGGCGGTTGGAAGGACGAGGTCGTCTGGATCATGCCACGATCATAACGCAAAACCTGACCCGGTGCGTACTCCCACGATACGGGAAAGTCGCACGGAGCAGGACGACGAACAGGCTGTCTGGAGCATGACCGGTCGAGCTGCAACCGAGGCGTCGTCCAGGTATAATCTGCGGGGCAACCTCCCATGGACTGCGATGAGGAGAAAACACCATGACAAGGGATAAGCGTGGAGTCAGCTGGATTGTGCGGAGTGGTAGCATGGCTGCGCTGCTGGGATTCAGCATACTCCTGACAGGGATGCCTGCCACTGCGGCAGAGAAGACGACGACGACTTCGGAGGGCGTAGCCCTGGAGGCCACCAGCTGGCTGCTGACGATTCCGTATGGCGCGGTCAAAATGGCCTACGCCCTCGGCGGGGTCGCAGTGGGAGGACTCGCCTGGGTGGTGACCGGAGGCAACACGGAGGTGGCCGAATCGATCTGGGTTCCTTCGATCACCGGTGATTACATCGTGCGGCCCGAAAACCTCTCCGGAGAAAAACCCCTTCACTTCGTGGGCAGGGGATCCGGGAGGTAAGCGTCAGAAGATCCCGGCCCACGCTGAGGAGGCGGCGTCCACGCCGCTAGCTGGATTCCTGGTTGTTCTCGACGGAGAGATAGATGGTGACCCGCCCGGTCTTCTTGATGTTGGTCATGTAGAGTCTCAACCTCGCAGGTGTTCCAGGTTTACGGGCAGAAAACTTGTCCGTCGTCACATCGAGGTCACTCTCCGTGTCCTCATCGAGATCCGTGCCGGCCCAGCCCTCGGGCAGATTCTGGTGCAGCCGGTTCACGATATTTCTCACCGCGTTCTCGGCATCCTCTCGGTCGTCGAATGTGAAGGTACAATGCCACCGGGCACTGCGATGATCATCCTTGTCCCTCACCAGGCATTGTTTGGCACCGGAAAAGCTCGCGCGTGACCGCCAGGTGGTGCCCTGCACCGCATCGACGGCTTTATGTCCTGTGCGCAGCGTGTGGAAATCCTCGGTCGAGGCAGAGAGAACGCTCCGGAGTACGTCACGGTCGTCCTTGCTGTCCGGTACGGTTGCTGTCGTCGGGGGGTCGGGCGGGCACCCCTGTCCCGTGCAGGTAATGCCGTAAATCGTCTGGGTCCACTTCAGCCGTCCACGGAAACGATCGTACCCGATCTCGTATTCCGCCTCAGGGGGGCCCGATGCATGGACCGCGACATAGGGGTTGCCTATCCAGAGAAACCGATCGTCTTCGAAGGGGAATGGATCGTTGACGATGAGCGTCAGGTGGTCCGAGCCTTCGGTATAGCCGACGATGAGCGCCATATGCTGCGTGGCCCCTTCCACCTTGAACCCGCTCGGTGAAAGTCCGACGATAATCGGCCGGTTCGCATCCAATTCCTGCTTCACTTCCGCTTCAGACAGGCGCCCCGTTTTCGATCGGGCCGTCAACCGGATCGCTCCACCCGAACCAGCCGGCATCGCGGTCGCCGGATATTGCTCCAGCAGGGTCACCATGCCGGTGTCATCGGCGGCCGGGAGCTCACAGTCCAGGCAGTTCGAGTGCTCCTTGCAGAGGTGACGGCTGTGCACGATGCCGCACTGATAGTCGTTGGGATGAGCGGCTGGCACCTCATAGTACTTGAAGACCATCTCACCGACGGCCGCCCAGCACCAGTCCGGGCGTTCCTGGAAGAGGGGAGGAATATGCAACTGGACCTCCCCTGCCGACGCCTGGGTGACCAGCCCCGGTACGACAAGCCAAAGCCAGACTCCGAGTATCGCCGCTCTGTGTCTCACTGCGCTGTCTCCTCCGGATCGTCTGATCGTTCTCCAGGCGAGTCCTTCGTTATCGTTTCGGACGTCCCCGACACAGAGGTCGAGAACACGGGAATGGCCGCGGGTCACTTCTTCTTGCAGGCCGCTTCCCATAGCCCATGATTGACGGATTGCGCTTCAACCGCCTGCCAGTTGCCGTTCTCGATGTAGCCGCTCCATGATTTCCCCGTTCCCATCTGGCGAGAGAACTGCTCGACCGCCAGGACGCGAAAGCGCAGGCGAGGACAGTCGAACTGCTTCTGGGTCTTTTCCGACAGGAATCGCGGGGTCAGCGCCCCCTCGGCCCACTTGATGTCGGTCAGTTCCCATAGCGTTGCCAAGTCGTTGTCCCGGCGTATCGTCTGAGGGTCGAAGTACACGGTGTTGAGTTTCGGCGTTTGATAGCGCTTGTCCACCACCGCCCATTCCGCATGGGCAGCGTTGTGACTCAGGATCGAAAGGGTCATGAGCAGCCCAAGCCCGACGACGCACCGGGCCGGCAGGCTGCCGGACGAGTCAGTCCGGTCATGTCCAACGCGTGAGGCAGAGAGCCAACGGATCGAATGATTCAGAAACAACATACGCACCTCATCAGGAGCACAACATTCTAGGAGACGCCCGAACGGCGGCGCAAGAGTCGAGAGTGGAAACGGTCCCCGCGGCCGCCGTATCGGATTGTGCAGCAGGCACAGTCGTCGCCATATGTACTATAATTTATCCTGAGTGGCGGTAAAGCGCCATGAGGTGTACGGGGAAGAACGGCAATAGGTTCAAGAGCCGCGGAAGCCTGGTGACGTCGCGTGTTGCCTGTGGGATCAGAGTGTCGGCGACGTGTGCTGTCAGGATGAATGTGGGCGTGGTCATCACTATCAGAAAGGAGCGATGCCGATGACGATATACAGGAAGTCTCTCGCGGTCGTGCTATCCGGGGTTGTGGTGCTCGCAGCTGCCGTCACGCTGCCGTTTCAACCCGCGTTTGGCGAAGGGGGGGCGCGCCGGGATGTCGTCCGTCACGCGGCGGAGAGTGCGGCGGAGAGTGCAGCGCCTGCGTCGCTGTCCAAGCACGCGACGATCATGGATCGGGAGGGGAAGGTGCTGCGCAAGGGCACCAATGGGTGGATGTGCCTGCCCGACGATCCGAACACACCGGGGACGGACCCCATGTGCATGAACGAACCGTGGATCGATTTTATGGAGGCGGTCAAGAACAAGCGGACGCCGGCCTACACACAGGTCGGGATCGCCTACATGCTGCAAGGCGACAGGCCGGTGAGCAATACCGACCCCTATGCGAAGGAGCCCAAGCCAGGAGAGGATTGGGTCGAGGGACTCGGCGCACACATCATGGTGCTCGTCCCTGATGCGGCGGCGATGAACAATGTGTCAACCGACTCGAAAAACGGCGGGCCATGGGTCATGTGGGCCGACACGCCCTACGCGCACCTGATGATTCCGATCGAGAGTTATCCGTCGCGCTAAGTCGGGGCCAGGTCGGCCCCGTCGGAGCGGATCGCTGGTCAGGGAAAGGCTGTAGTGTCCCCTGAAATCAAGCCCCCTGAGTTGATTGTGGGGCCCGCTGGGAGAAAATCGTGTCAGGAACCAATATTCAGATCGTGGTCCGGTGATGGAGATGCCGTCGTGCCACCGCCTGAGGCATCTCCACCCTTGGAGCAATGACTCCTGACACCATTTCCTTTCACAGAATGACCCCCCATCCGACCCTCACGTACTTTGTGAAATCTTCAGCGACAGATTCTGACTCGGACCAAGAGAAGCAGCGCATGCCTGGGCGGGGGCAAGATCGAGGCTATTGTAGTCTGCAACGAGCCCACGTAGCGTATCCGGTTGAGCGGATCGGCTCTTCTCCTAATCCATCACCTCCACGGTCGCAGAGAGCGCTTAGCGCGCTTGTCGTAAGGCCAGAGACGCACCAAGCTCTGCATGGATGAAAAGCCATACCTCTTTCCGGCGTCCGTTCTGTCGAGGCAACTTCGACCACCTCCATTTATATTCAACATGCGCTGATGGAGTAAGTCATCGATCAATGTATATTCACCACCTTCAGGTCGACGAGCAGGGTCTTACCGGCCAGAGGATGGTTGAAATCGAGTAAGACCGCATTGTCCTTAATCTCTGCAACAGTGGGGTGCACATCCTTCCCCGCAGGATCCTTCCACCGGAGTCGTGTGCCGACCTCGATGCCGTTGGGAAGCTTCTCCTTGGGCATCTCCTGGACCGCGTTCGGAACTCGCTCGCCAAAGCCTTCTGCTGAAGCCACGACCACTTGCTTGGCTTGCCCAACGGTCATCCCTTCGACCGCCGACTCAACACCGGGGATGATTTGCTTGGCCCCCTGTGTGTAGGTGAATGGGTT
>DASPGL010000125.1:0-2671 GCA_035620635.1 Nitrospira sp.
GCCTGTTCAGCCCCACGTGGATCCAGCCCGCACTCGGTCCGAAACCAGCGAACTGGTGAGATGTAAGGAGTAAGAGATGGGGTGAGCGAACTCAAAGTTGAACGTTCAAGGTTCAAGGTTGAATACGGATCGGTCGACGCGGCTTGCCGCCCACACGCGGCAAGCCGGTCTGCGACCTCCTGCCTCAACGCCGACACCTCCGCGGAGAGTTCGTCGGTTCTTGAAGGCGCCTCGCCCCGCCAGAAGGGAATACTGGGCGGCGCCCCCTGCGCGTCCTCCACACGGACCTTGCCTGCTTCTACACCCCGAATGCGCCATGAGGTATTCCCCAACAACATGATGTCGCCGGCCAAACTTTCGACCGCGAAATCTTCATCCACCGACCCGACGACGGTGCCGTCCGGCTCGGCAACCACGACATAGCTCGCCGTGTCGGGAATCGCGCCACCGGAGGTGATCGCCGCAAGCCGCGCTCCGCGCCTTCCCTTAATCCGGTGATTGATGCGGTCGTGGTAGAGGTGGGCCTGCCTTCGGTCCCGACGCGTCGCGACCCCATCGGCCAGCATGCGCACCACCTGGTCAAACTCCTCGCGCGCGAGGCTTCGATAGGGATAGGCCCGCCGACAGAGCGTGAACAGTGCCTCTTCCGTCCAGGTCTGGCTTGCAGCCGCCGCCACAATCTGCTGTGACAAAATGTCGAGCGGCGCGAGCGGCACCTCGATGCGGTCCAGCGTGCCCGCACGGATCGCTCGAACCAACGCCGCACATTCCAGCAACTCATCCCGTGTCATGGCGAACAATCGCCCCTTCGGGATGGCGTTGACCCAATGACCCGCTCGCCCAACTCGCTGCAAGCATGTGGCGATCGCCCGCGGCGAGCCGATCTGACAGACCAGATCCACCGCACCCACGTCGATGCCCAATTCCAGCGAGGCCGTCGCGATCAGCACGCGCGTCTTTCCGGTCTTCAGCCGCTCCTCCGCCTGAAGCCGGATCTGCCGTGACAGACTGCCGTGGTGCGCGGCCACCACATCGGATCCCAAGTCCTTGAGACGGTCTTCCAGATAATGAGCAACTCGCTCCGCCAGCCTCCTGGTGTTCACGAAGACCAGTGTGGAACGGTGCTGCCGCACCAGTGCAGCTACCCGGTCATACACGTCGGCCCAGATGGCGTTGGTGGCCACAGCGCTCAACTCGTCCTTCGGCACCTCCACTGCCAGATCGAGCTGGCGACGATGTCCGATGTCGATGATGGTGCAGGGGGGCGTCTCTCGATTCCCAACCAGAAACTGCGCGACGAGTTCGATCGGCCGCTGCGTTGCCGACAACCCGATCCGCTGGGGCTTCGTATGGGTCAACGCTTCCAATCGTTCCAATGACAAGGCTAGGTGCGCACCCCGCTTGTTCGGCGCGAGCGCATGGATTTCGTCGACGATGACGGTACGCACCGTCTGGAGCATTCGTCGGCTTTTCTCAGCCGTTAGCAGGATGAACAGGGACTCCGGCGTGGTGACGAGAATGTGCGGCGGCCGCTTCAACATCTGCTGCCGCTCCGTCATGGGCGTATCACCGGTCCGGACCAGCACGCGCAACTCCGGCATGAGCAGTCCCGCATGGAGGGCAGCCTGGCCGATCTCGGCCAGCGGTCCTTGCAGATTCTTCTGTACGTCGTTGCTCAATGCTTTAAGCGGCGAGACATACAGGACCTGCGCATGATCACCGAGTTCGCAGGCGAGGGCCCGCCTGAACAGGCTGTCAATGCAGGACAGGAAGGCCGCCAGAGTCTTGCCGGAACCGGTCGGGGCCGCGATCAACGCATCGGCTCCGGATTGAATCGCCGGCCACGCCTGGACTTGGACTTCGGTCGGCCGGCCGATGCGGGAGTGAAACCATTGAGAGATGAGTGGATGAAAGCCGGCGAGCGGCATGGTCAGGAATCTTATCACGCCGGGGATGAGGACACTATCCGCGCTGGACTCTTCTCGCCCCCCGCTGGCACACTGTGGCCGATCATTGAGAGGACGCCTCCTCGTGACCACGTCACTGACCATCCTTGGAGCCGGCTACACTGCACGGTTCCTGCTACCCCAAGCCTCGCGCCGCTATGGCCAGGTGCTGGCCACCAGTCGTGATCCGGACCGGAATCTGCGTCACCTTGCCCCCGATCGACGCATACAATTCGATCTCTCCCGACGGGACACATGGCGTCATCTTCCACCAGAATCCGATGTGCTCTGGTGCTTTCCCGCCATGCCTCTTGACCTCGTCCTGGAGTTTGCCGGAACGCTACCCCCTCTCTCACGTCGAATCGTGGTACTGGCCAGTACCTCCGCCTACAAGATCGGAATATCATCCGAGTATCCTCCTCCGTGGATCGACGAAACGGCACCGGTCGATCTCATCAAGCCTCGCGTCCAGGGTGAAGAATTTTTACGGCACACCTGTGGGGCGATCGTGCTGCGCGTGGCCGGCATCTATGGCCCCGGCCGTAATCCCCTCGATTGGATCAGAACGGGCCGCGTCGGCCCCTCGCGCAAGTACGTCAACCTCATCCATGTCGAGGACCTGGCATCGATCTGCCTGACCGCTTTGGAACTGGGAAAAGCCGGCGAGGTGTATAACGTCAGTGACGGCACGCCACGAACCTGGAGAGAAATCTGCGAGACCGCCA
>DASPGL010000126.1:0-19328 GCA_035620635.1 Nitrospira sp.
AATAGGTCGATTGCTCCAGTCCCAGGTAATAGGCAGGAAAATATCCCGTTGCCAATGACCAGCTGATCAACAAGGCCAGCAGGATCCAACTGGAATCCAGCTGCACCTTGAACCCAAGAATTTCAAACAAGGCGACCGGCTTGCGGAACACTGGGGCCTCCTTTGATCTTTTAACATAATGACACAATTCGCGTGCCTGACGGACAGACCAAGAATTCTTTGCCACTCCTCCGTCCTCGTGTTGCTCGTTGACGTTATGGTCCTGGAGAGAGTTCTGCAATTCGTGATGACTGACCATGGTCACTATTGAAACGACCGCTTCGGCCGTTGTTCTGCAATCGCAGGGTTGCGCGTTCCGCGGCTGTGGAATCCTGCGACAGCAAACTCCATCAGCCTGGGGACTTTTGCCTGCCATTGCGTAGGCGGAGTTCGCAAAAAAGCTTCACTTTCAACAGGCTTGAATCGCGCAATGTCCATGTTGATCCTCAACCCGATGGCACGATGATTGCCGTCTTTGAACGTGAGGTAAGGAGAGCCGGAGGTACTGGCCAGCACGATTCATCGCCTTAACCAGAACCAGCTTGCTTGCCCTGTCGTGCCCGTCTCTTGCACATGGAGCGTCGAGGCAGGTGGCTGGCGAACAGGCGCTCGAACAGTATTACGATTGACACGAGGGCAGGTGTCTCTACGAGCAGTATTGCCGATTCTGCCACGGGGAACTGGGGAAGGGAAAGGCTGATGGCCTCGTGACCCCTCGGCCAGCGACCTCACCGATCCTGCAGTCCAGATGAAATCGGGTGCCGAGCTTGAGAGGGTGATTCATAAAGGCGAGCGGGGACGACCATGGGGGCATGGAATGGGTGTTGCCTGAGAAGGAGAAGCGAAATGTTCTGTTCTATATCCGGTGGTTGGTTCGATGAGTGCGATGGGTGCTTCGAGTGCCCTCGCCCGATCGAAGCGTCTTGATTGAAGAGATGGGCGATGCACGGCGGGCGTTCTCGCGTTTCCATGATGGGAGTTGAAGATATGATTCAGGTTCGCATTCACGGTCGGGGCGGACAGGGAGTGGTGACGGCGGCGGAGCTGCTGTCGATGGCCGCCTTTGCAGACGGCAAGCATGCCCAGGCTTTCCCCAGCTTCGGATCGGAGCGGATGGGGGCACCGGTCATGGCCTTTTGTCGCATCGATGAACAGTCGATCCGCACCCGCGAAGCCGTGACGCATCCCGACGCCGTGATCGTGCAAGACCCCACGTTGCTCCATCAGGTCGGTGTGTTCGGCGGATTGTCAACCGACGGCTATGTCTTGATCAATTCGACACTCACGGTGGAAGAGCTCGGCATAGGGGAATTTCTGGCGCCGTTTCCCGAGGATCATGTGAGTGTCATGCCGGCCTCGGATATTGGATTGAAGTATATAAAGCGGCCCATCGCGAATACTCCGTTGTTAGGCGGATTCGCCGCAATCACGGGGTTGATCAAGCTGGTGTCCGTCGAGACCGCGATTTGCCAGAAGTTTCCCGGTTCACTTGGAGAGATGAATGTCGCCGCTGCCAGAGAGGCGTATGACCACGTCGCTGGTTTGTTGCGCGAACAAAAGGGAACCTCGCATCATGCGCATGCAAATTGAAGGATCGCAGGCTGTCGCCCAGGCGGTCGTGCTGTGCCGACCGGAGGTCATCGCCGCCTATCCGATCTCGCCGCAAACCCATATTGTGGAGCGTTTGTCCCGCATGGTGAAAGAGGGCGGCGTGGGCCGCTGCCAGTTTCTGAACGTGGAATCGGAATTTGGAGCGCTCAGTGTCTTGATCGGGGCCGCGGCGGCCGGTGCGCGGACCTACACCGCCACGACCAGCCAGGGCCTCCTGTTCATGGCCGAGGCGGTCTACAACGCGGCCGGACTCGGATTGCCGATCGTGATGACGATCGCCAACCGAGCGGTCGGCGCGCCGATCAACATCTGGAACGACCACTCCGACAGCATGGCCCTGCGCGATGCGGGCTGGATTCAGATCTATGCGGAAACGAATCAGGAAGCGGCGGATCTCCACATCCAGGCGTTTCGGCTGGCAGAGGAACTAAGTTGCCCGGTGATGGTTTGCATGGACGGGTACATTTTGACCCATGCCTATGAGCCTGTGGATCTTCCGGATCGGACATTGGTCGATGAATTTCTGCCTCCCTTCTCGCCGGTCCAAGTGTTAGATCCTGCGAGTCCGATCTCCATCGGCGCGATGGTGGGGCCTGAAGCCTTTCTTGAGGTGAAGTATCTGGCGCATCGGCAATTTCTCCGCGCACTGACGCTCGTGCCGGAAGTGGCCGGCCTCTTCGAACGACGATTCCACCGTGCGTCGGGAGGCCTCTACGATACATATCGCATGGAGGATGCGGAGATTGCTGTGGTCGCGCTCGGGTCCGTGGTCGGCACGGTCAAGGATGCTGTCGATGGATTGCGCGACGAAGGAATCGCGGCCGGCTCATTCAAAATCGGATGTTACCGGCCGTTCCCATCGATGCAGCTACGCGCAGCTCTAGAAGGGTGCTCGCGCGTGATCGTGGTCGAAAAGGATCTGGCCCTGGGGATGGGAGGGATCGTCTCAGTCGACGTGCGAATGGCGCTGCACGGTCTGCACGTTCCGGTGCACACCGTCATTGCGGGATTGGGAGGACGATCCATCTCCGTCGAGTCGCTCAAGCAGATGGTTCGTGAGGCTTGTGCAGAACGACTGAGCGAGCCCCACTTCCTGGACCTGAATAGGACAGTGGTCAATGAAGAACTTGCCCGACGGCGGGAGCAGCGACGGGCGGGGCCGGTCCCAGAGCAGATGCTCCGCGCCGTGAATGCCATTGCCACGAAGGTCGTCTAAGAGAACAATCGATGTCGACGCAGCGAGTCAAGTTCTATCAGACCGGAACGTACACCGCGGGCAACCGGTTACTCGACGAAACGGCCCGTACGGTTCAGTCACGCATGGACCGAACAAATTCACTGAACTCGGGTCATCGTGCCTGTCAAGGATGCGGCGAGGCGCTGGGAGCCCGCTATGCGATTGATGCTGCGATGCGCGCGTCGCATAACCGATTGATCGCGATCAACGCGACGGGATGTCTCGAAGTCTTTTCCAGCCCCTATCCCGAAAGTTCGTGGCAGATTCCCTGGATGCACTCCCTGTTCGGCAATGCCCCGGCGGTCGCGAGCGGCGTGGCGGCCGCCTTGCGCGCGAAGAGGCGAGACGACGTCAAAGTCGTGGCCCAGGGGGGAGACGGGGCGACGGTGGACATCGGATTCGGCTGTCTTTCAGGCATGTTCGAACGGAACGACAACGTGCTCTACCTTTGCTACGACAACGAAGCCTATATGAACACTGGGATTCAACGATCTGGGTCCACGCCTCCCTTCGCCCGGACGAACACGACGCAGGCGGTTGGAGACACACCCGGAAATCCGTCCGGGACCGGGAAGAACCTGCCCCGGATCGCGATGGCACACGGTATCCCCTATGTGGCCACGGCTTCCGTGGCGGATCTCCATGACTTGGAAGCAAAGGTTGCCACCGCGACGGCGATGCAAGGGGCTCGGTACATCCACATCCATGTGCCTTGCCCGCTTGGATGGGGGTCCGATCCTGCGCACACCGTGAAAGTCGCCAGGATGGCAGTGGAGTCCGGACTATTCCCCTTGTTTGAGGCGCAATCTGGCAACATCGTCGGTCGGATGCTGATCAGGCACAAGGTTCCGGTTGAGCGCTATCTCGAACTGCAAACCCGATTCAGGCATCTATTTGACCCGCGCAGGAACGAAGACGCGATCGCAGCCATCCAATCGATCGCCGACGAGAATATCACCACCTACGGATTGCTTGGGTAGGGAACTCTATGGGTCGCAAACCCTTCGCCATCACGCTCGACCCGAACAGCAGCCTGGCCAACCACACCGGGAACTGGCGCACGATGAAACCGATCTACGTTGACCGATTGCCGCCCTGCAATCATGCCTGTCCTGCCGGGGAGAACATTCAAGCCTGGCTCTATCAGGCGGAAGAAGGGGCCAGTGAAGAAGCCTGGCGGCGGCTCGTGGAAGACAATCCGATGCCGGCGATTCACGGGCGTGTCTGCTACCACCCCTGCGAGAGTGCATGCAGCCGCGGCCAGTTGGATGAAGCCGTGAGCATTCGTGCCGTGGAACGATTTCTTGGCGATCTGGCCATCAAGGAAGGGTGGCGGGTGCTCTGCGCACCATCCACGGGGAAGAAGGTCTTGATCGTGGGCGCGGGACCCAGCGGACTGTCAGCCGCCTATCACCTGACGAGGATGGGCCATACGGTCACGATCTATGAAGCGGCTGACAAGGTCGGTGGCATGATGCGCTACGGGATTCCTTCCTACCGTCTGCCGCGTGAGATCGTCGATGCGGAAGTGGGGCGGCTTGAGGCCATGGACGTCATGATCCGGCTCAACACGAGGGTTGAAGACCTCGAGGCAACCATCAAGGAAGAGGGGGTCCATGCGACGTTCCTCGCAGTCGGCGCCCATCTGGCGAGACGCATCGAGATTCCAGGGTACGACGCCAAACGACTGTTGGATGCCGCGACGTTTCTGCAAAGTATGGCGGGGGCTTCCCCTATCAAACTCGGGAGACGAGTGGCTGTCTACGGTGGGGGAAATACCGCGATCGACGTGGCGCGCACCGCCGAACGGTTGGGCGCGGAACCGGTGATCATCTATCGCCGGGACGAAACGCATGCCCCGGCGTTTAAGGAGGAGCTTGCCGAAGCGCGCGACGAGGGGGTGCGGTTCCAATGGCTACGGAGCATCGCGAAGGCCGATGACGCGAAGCTGACGCTCGAGGTCATGGAGTTGGATCAGCAGGGCAGGCCGAAGCCGACCGGCCGGTTTGAAACCATCGAGGCCGATACATTGGTGTTGGCATTGGGGCAGAAGGCCGATACAGCATTCTTGCGAAACCTGTCCGGCATCCGTGTGCTGGACGACGGCACCATCGAGGTCGATGGGCACATGATGACCGGTCATCCCGGCCTCTTCGCGGGCGGCGACATGGTCCCTGGCGAGCAGTCGGTGAGCATGGCGACCGGTCACGGGAAACAGGCCGCCCGCCACATCGACGCCTATCTGCGCGGAACGGAGTACGTGAAGCCGCCCTCGCATCCGCTCGCGACGTTCGATCGGCTGAATCCCTGGTACTACACCGATGCCGAACAGTCCAAGCCACCGACTCTCGTGCTTGCCAGACGCCGGGAGAGCTTCGAGGAAATGGTCGGAGGGCTCGATGCCGACACCGCTCTGCTGGAGGCGCGCCGTTGCCTGTCCTGCGGCAACTGTTTCGAATGCGATAACTGCTATGCCGTCTGTCCGGACAACGCCGTGATCAAGTTGGGGCCAGGCAGTCGATTCGCGATCAACTATGACTATTGCAAAGGCTGCGGACTCTGTGCGGAGGAATGTCCCTGCGGGGCGATCGATATGGTCAGGGAGATGAAATAACAGCGAGGCACCACTGTGAATCACCTCACTGGAACGATCCAGCCGCGCGAGGAGGAGGCGCGATGCAATCCCGTACACAGCCGTTGCACCGACTCCAGGAATGAGGATGGTCGTCAGTTCCGCATCCTGCAGCGAAGGCTTGGCAATATAGGTTCCTGGACCGGTCAGTGCGTGCTGAGCAGCTCAAGTACCGCTCGGTTCCATCCGCGCGGGCCTGGAGCCGCCGCCAACTGCAGTTGAGGGACTGACACGGCAGGATCATATGAACCGTCCGGTTTCTGGACTAGTATGGGTCGATCGACCTCTGCCAGCATGGGCAAATCGTTCCAACTATCTCCGATGCCGACGGTGATGACCTGATTGCCCTTCTGTTCGGCAACCTGTCGGTAGGCCTCCGCGAGATAACGGCAAGCCCTTCCTTTGTCGGTCGCTCCGCTGAGATGATGGAAGCGGCCGGCTCGCGTGAGACGGAGACCCCGCATCCGGAGGAGGTTGTCCAGTTGTTCGATGTGTTCCGACAAGCCCTCGATGACCAGCGGCTCATCGTACTCCCGCTGCTTGGCCAGCGCAGCGGCTGCGACGGTCAGGCCAGTTCGTTCAGCGACCTCCTGTGCGGACATATCGCCAAAGCCTCGTAACTGGAGCCCCCCCTCTCGAGCAAGGTCCATCAGCGCCGCTCGGAGAATTGGGTAGGAGGCTCCGAACTCAGTCACTTGGTAGGCGCCTCGCAGAACGGACCCGTTCAGAGGGACGGGGAAATATCCCTTTGGTACAAAGACCGCTCCGCCGTTCTCCACGATAAATGGATGCTGATTGTTGAGGTCATATCGAAGCGGTTCGATTTCCGCACGGGTCTTGCTGGAGGTGAGAATCAACGGCACGTCACGCTCGTGCAAAAGCGCCAATGCCTCCTGTGCTTCGTGATAGGAGTAGGAGGCAGCGTCGAGCAGCGTTCCGTCCAGGTCGGTAAAAATAATCATCCGAAGCATAGATGGCTCGTTTCTCTCACGATTCGACGCGACACGCCAGCCTCAGAAAAGAGGATGAGAGGCTGCCTTCTGCACTCTGGCAAAGGCATGATTGTTTATCCTGTAGCAATATGTGCCGACTTATTCAACCAGTTGTGCCTTTCCTCCCGAGCGGCCCCCGAGTTCAAGAGGGAGGGCCGAGCCGCATGGTTTTAGTTGCGAGAGGGATGGTTGACATGTTCTTATTGGCCCTACAGGGTATGAGGGAGGCGACACGTTGTCGGATTTTTTCCAGAACGGCGTCGTGACGGTGCTTCATCGGCTGGGTCAGCCGAATGTCGAGCAACTCGAAGCGGAGTTGGAGCGCCATGCCCGAATCAATCCGATTGCCTTGGTATTGCCGTCGCTGTATTCCGAACTGGAAGGCCCGGCGCTGCTCGGTATTGTGGAGCAATTGGGCCGCATCGGCTATCTCAACGAGATTGTCATCGCGCTCGGTCGGGCCTCCGCACTCGAGTTTCGGCGGGCCAAAGATTACTTCAAGCGCCTCCCGCAGCACCTTCGGCTTGTCTGGGTCGATGGACCGCGTATTCAGGAAATCCTCAAGGAACTGACAAAGTTGGGCATCGACGTGGGGCTCCCCGGAAAGGGCCAATCCTGCTGGCTGGCGTTCGGATATGTCCTCGCATGCGGACAGAGCAATGTCATCGCGTTGCATGATGCGGACATCGTGAGTTATCGACGTGAGTATCTCGCGCGGCTCTGTTACCCCGTGGCAAACCCCAATCTCAGCTACGAATTCTGCAAAGGGTACTATAGCAGGGTGACCGACCGTCTCCATGGGCGCGTGACGAGGCTGTTTATGACGCCGCTCATCCGCAGCCTGACGCAACTGGTCGGCCCTCAACCGCTGCTGACCTTCCTCGACAGTTTCCGGTATCCCCTGGCCGGCGAGTTTGCCATGGTGCGCGATTTAGCCTGGATCAACAGGATCCCGGGAGACTGGGGATTGGAAATCGGAGTCTTGGCTGAAGTCTATCGGAATTGTGCGCTGCGCCGCGTCTGTCAAGCTGATCTTGCCGATGCCTATGAGCACAAGCACCAGGCCCTGTCGGCAGAGGATCCCGAAGCCGGTCTCTTGAAGATGTGCGTGGATATTTCCAAATCGCTGTTCCGGAACCTGGCGAGCCAAGGGGTCGTGCTTTCAGAGGAGTTGCTCAAAACCTTGCGGGCGACCTATCTTCAAGCGGCGCAGGAAGCGATTCGCCGGTACGAGGATGACGCTGCGATCAATAGCCTCCGGTTCGATCGACATCAGGAGCGGACCGCGGTCGAAGCGTTTCTCACCGGCATCCGGCTGGCAACTGAGCGATTTCTCGGAGACCCGCTCGGGGTTCCGATGATTTCAAATTGGAGTCGGGTCGCTCACGCGGCCCCTGACATCTTCGAGCGTCTCGTCAAAGCGGTCGAAGAAGATCATGCGTGGGAGCCGGCGACCGGCCCGGCGTCGGACATCAAGTCCTGACAGGCCCCTCCCGGCTACGGCATGGCTCTGGCGCATCATTCAGGCTCGGCTGAAATCAAAGTCAAAACATAGGGGTGTTCTCGGTTCGCTTCATCGCGACCATGATCCAGACCTAAACTGTCCGTGTGGTTTGGGGTCTATTGCAACATCCTCACGGGGAGGCGAGGAACAACGGTGCCCAACGTCGAAACGCCGCTGGCGTCTGAAACTGAAGCGGCGGTCCAGCGTATCGGGGAGGCCGACATTGTCGTCGGGATCCCGAGTTACAACAATGCGGAGACGATTAGCCACGTGGTGCGGGCGGTCAGTGCCGGCCTTGCCAAGTACTTTTCAGGCCGACGGGCTGTGTTGATCAACTCTGATGGGGCCTCGACAGACGGGACTCCGGAGCTCGTCAGCCGGACGATCGTGGATTTCGGTGCCCTCCTGATCAGTGATCGCCAGAGCCCGCTGCACAAGATCGTCACCCCGTATCATGGGATACCGGGCAAAGGCAGTGCCTTCAGGACCATCTTCGAAATCGCGCGGCGGCTTCGTGCCAAAGCCTGTACCGTCGTAGATTCCGATCTGCGCAGCATTACGCCGGAATGGATCGAGCTCTTACTCAGGCCGGTGTTGGAGGAAGGGTACGATTATGTGGCGCCCTATTATTTGCGTCACAAGTACGACGGAACGATTACCAACAGCATCGTCTACCCTCTGACCCGCGCCCTGTACGGTCAGCGCATTCGACAGCCGATCGGTGGAGATTTCGGCTTCTCCGGACGTCTCACGGAACATTATCTGGACCAGCACGTCTGGGAATCTGAGGTGGCAAGGTTCGGGATTGATATTTGGATGACCACCGAAGCGATCTCGAGTGGGGCGAGGGTGTGCCAGAGTTTCCTCGGCGCGAAGATCCATAATCCCAAGGATCCGACAGCGGACCTCTCCAGCATGCTCGTCCAGGTCCTCGGTGCGGTGTTTGCGCTGATGGAAGAACACGCGACAACCTGGTCCAAAGTGGAAGGGTCCAATCCGGTCAAGCTGTTTGGGTTCCAGTATGAAGTGGGTGTAGAACCGATCCACGTCAATGTCGATCGAATGATCGCGAATTTTCGCCAGGGGCTGGCCGACCTGAACATGCTCTGGAAGGAAATGCTGACGGTGGAGACCTACCGCGGCCTCCTGCCGCTTAAAGACAGTCCGACGCAGCAGTTCTCCCTGCCTGATGACTTATGGGCTCGACTGGTCTATGACGTCGCCGCCGCATATCATCGACGCGTGATGCCGCGTGACCATCTGCTCAAGGCGATGACTCCGCTGTATCTGGGACGGACCGCTTCGTTTGTCCTGGAGACCGGCGGTTTGACCACGAAAGAAGCCGAACAGAGGATCGAAGGGCTCTGCGAGGCGTTCGAACACAGGAAGTCTTATCTGATCGAACGCTGGCGGTCCGCAGGGAGCGAGTCATCGCCGTAACTCGGGTGGGCTCTCCGGAAGGAGGTTCTGATGAGCGAATTTTGGAATAAGGCCGTGATGGAGCCCCTGACGGTCCTCGGACGAGACATCCTGGCCATTCTTCCGAACATACTCGCCATGGTCATCATCGTGACGATCGGTCTGATCACCGCGTGGTTATTGGGTCATGCAGTGGAGCGGCTGTTGCGGATTATCCGGCTCGATCAGCTCAGCGACCGGCTCGGTGTGACAGCAGCGCTCGCCCGTGGTGGGGTGAAGAAGAACCCATCCTATTTGATCGGACGTGCGGCTTTCTGGATGGTGTTTCTCTTCTCAGCTTTAGCGGGACTTGGCGCGCTCAACCTGAAGCCCATCAATCAATTCGCTCAATCATTTCTCGCCTACCTGCCGCATCTGTTTCTCAGCGCGGTGATCTTGGTCTCAGGGTATGTGGTGTCCAACTTTATTTCCCAAGGGGTCCTGATCGCCGCTGTGAATGCCGGCTTCCCTCCGGCTAGGCTTGTCGCCAATATTTCGCGTTGGGGCGTGCAACTCACAGCCGTCGCGATGGCTTTGGAACAACTGGGTATCGCCCAGCATATCGTCGTTGCCGGCTTCGCGCTCACATTCGGAGGGGTAGTGCTTGCTGCCGCGATTGCGTTCGGGCTCGGCGCAAAAGATCTGGCCAAAGACTACCTGGAGGGCAAATTATCGAATCGGGCGAAGGCCCGTCCTCCGGAGGATATCAGGCACCTATGAGCGTGTTTCCGCTCGCACGCGGGTTTTTGCCGGTTGTCCACAGGTTGCTGATGCCACTGTGCCTGATCCTCGCGTCATGTCTTCCCGCCGCTGATCACTCCTCGGGACCTACAACCACCGTTGTCGTGTTTAAGCACGGCAAACTCTCGGGAGATCCGCATACCTTCTCTGCCCTTCTCCGTGAGTTCGAAGAGACACATCCCGGCGTGACGGTGAGAGAAGAACTCCTCCCGTCATCGACCGACCAGCAGCACCAGTTCTATGCCATCAACCTGGAAGGCAAGAGCGTGGCGTTCGATATTCTGGCCGTGGACACCATCTGGGTGCAGGAGTTCGCCAGGGCTGGCTGGATTCTGCCGTTGGACCATGTGGTTCTCCCCTCAGAGCGGGAGAGTTTTGTTCGCGGAAGCATTGAGGCGGCCACGTTCAACGACCAACTCTACGCAATCCCCTGGTACCTGGATGCCGGGGTCCTGTACTACCGACAGGATTTGCTGGACCGGTACGGCTTTCGCCCTCCCAAGACCTGGCAGGATCTCGCCCGGATAACCCGGACGATTCTCGACCGGGAAGGAAACCCTGACCTCAAGGGATTCCTCTGGCAAGGTAAACAGTATGAGGGGCTCGTCTGCGTGGCGCTGGAATTTATCAGAGGATACGGTGGCGCTCTCTTGGACGATGACTCCGCGGAAAGCGCAGAGGCTCTCGGGCTCATGCGCGCGCTGGTGAAAGAGGGGCTGTCTCCATCCGCTGTGACGACGGCGGATGAAGAGGCGACCAGGCATCTGTTCGGAGCAGGACGCGCCATCTTCATGCGGAACTGGCCCTATGCCTGGACGCTGTTCGAAGCACAAGATTCACCGCTTCATAACAAGGTGGGCCTGGCCCCCTTGCCGTCGGGTGAGGGTGGGAAGCCCGTTTCAACCCTTGGTGGCTGGATGCTGGCGCTTCCGAAGCAGGCTCCCCATCCACGTGAGGCGGCCGACCTCCTTCGATATCTTTCCTCCCCCGCGACTCAGAAACGGATGGCGCTGGGTCTGGGCTACCTGCCGACACGACGCCATCTCTATCAAGATCCTGCTCTGAACCAGGCCAAGCCATGGCTCGCCGATCTCTCTTCCGTTTTCCTGGGGGCCACGCCGCGGCCGGTTTCTCCCTACTATCTGATGATGTCGGAGGTCCTGCAACCGGAATTAAGCGCGGTCGTCGTGGGGTTGAAGACACCGCACGCTGCGCTCCGCTCCGCACGGCGGCAGATCAACCGAATCCGGGAAACGCTGTGATGGGCTCTGACCATTCATCCTTCAAAAGGCTTCGTGCAACCCACCGACACTTCCACGATTCCACATGGGGCCTTGTGTTCGTCGTGCCGGCGTTCCTTTTCGTGGTCGCCTTCGCACTGATGCCGATTCTTGCTGCCGGCTGGCTGGGGCTGCATCGACGTCTTCCGATCTTCGACATCCACGAGTTTGTCGGACTGGCGAATTATATCCGGTTGGCAGAAGACGGCCGGTTCTGGTCTGCCTGCTGGACGACGCTCTATTTCACGGGAGTGTCGGTGACCGCAGAGCTGATCCTCGGGCTCGGTCTCGCGCTGCTCCTTGATCGTGGAGTTCGCGGAAGGGATCGAGCTTCTACCTGGGAGCGGGTGCTGATTTTGATCCCGTGGGCGATTCCCACCGTAGTCTCTGCCCGTATGTGGGAGTGGCTTTACCATAGCGAATACGGATTGGTGAACTACCTGCTTGAAAAACTTGGATTTATTGCTGCACCGATCAACTGGTTGGGCGATCCAATCTGGACGATACACGGTGCGATCCTGATGGACGTCTGGAAAACGACACCATTCGCGGCGTTGCTCTTGCTGGCCGGCCTGCAGGCAATCCCACGGGATCTTTTCCTCGCTGCGCAAGTGGATGGGGCCGGTGCATGGACGATTTTCCGCCGGATCACGGTGCCGCTGCTTCTTCCGATCATCGTGATCGTGCTGATTTTCCGGACGATGGATGCGTTTCGTGTGTTCGATGCGGTCTATGTGCTCACCGGGGGCGGGCCGGGGAACAGCACGGAAACCCTGTCGATCTATGCGTACAAAACATTATTTCAAACCCTCCAGTTCGGCTATGGTTCGGCGCTTGCCACCGCAATGTTTGTCGTAATCTTGATGCTGACGATCGGCTATGTGTTCCTTCTGCGCGGATACCTCCGGGAGGTGTCGCGATGAGCCTCCTCACGAGTTGGTCGCTGCCTTCTTCCACCCGATCCACTGCACGAAGGTTCATGCGGACGGTTCTGCTGGTTGGCGCGATCGTCCTCTGTATGGCACCCGTTACCTGGCAGGCGATCACGTCTGTGAAGTCGGATTCGGACCTCGTTCGCCTGCCGCCCGTCTTTCCCGAACATCTTACCGCCGAACATTATCGGGAGGTGTTCGCACGATCCACCCTTACACGCGAGCTGTTGAATAGCACGGTGGTGGCGACAGCGAGCAGCGCGCTCGCTGTCGGCGTCGGAGGACTCTGCGCGTTCGCGCTGGCCCGCCTCCCGCTTGGCGGCAAGCCGTGGATCCTGGGTCTGGTGTTGGCCGTGTCCATGTTCCCGCCTATTGCCGTGATGAGTCCGCTCTATCTACTGGTGAGGGCGCTGGGTTTGCGCGATACACTGGAAGCCTTGATCCTGACGCACACGACGTACTCGCTTCCGTTGGCCATCTGGATTCTCACCAGTTTCTTCCGGCAACTTCCGGTGGAACTCTACTGGGCCGCACGTGTCGACGGCTGCACTCCCTTGAGTGCGCTGTTCCGTGTCATTGCCCCTCCGGCTCTTCCTGGCATCGCCGTCACGGGCCTGCTGCTGTTCATCTACTCGTGGAATGAATTCATGTTCGCGCTCACGTTGACGGCTACCGAGGCCTCCCGCACCGTCCCAGTCGCGATCGCCCAGTTTCCGGGGCTGCACGAAGTGCCGTGGGGCGAGATGGCAGCAGCGTCGTTGATCGTGACGGGTCCGGTCGCTCTGCTTGCCCTTGTTTTCCAGCGGTATATCGTGGCGGGGCTGACGGCCGGAAGCGTCAAGGGATAGCACGATCACCGCGTCTTCGGAGATCACATGGCGGAAGTGCGACTGGAGGCACTGCGGAAGGAGTTCAACGGCCCGGACATCGTCCGAGGGCTCACCTTGACGATCCGTGACGGGGAGTTCTTCGTCGTCGTTGGTCCTTCCGGATGCGGAAAATCGACGCTCCTGCACTTGTTGGCCGGTCTGGAATTGCCCACCGAGGGTCGAGTCTACTTCGACGGCCGAGACGTTACCCTGCTGCCACCCCATCTGCGAGACGTGGCACTTGTCTTCCAGAGCTATGCGCTCTATCCGCATATGACCGTGGAGGATAACCTGGCGTTTCCACTCAGGGTCGGGTCGCGAAGAAGCCGCTTTGATCGCATGGGGATCGCTGCGGAAGTCCAGCGCATTGCGGAATTGCTGGGCCTGACGAACCTCCTGGACCGGCGTCCTCGTGAGTTGTCCGGCGGCCAACGACAACGGGTGGCGCTCGGACGGGCGCTGATCAGAAAACCGCAGGTCTTTCTGTTGGATGAACCGCTATCAAACCTGGATGCGCAACTCAGGGCCGGTATGAGAGGGGAGTTGCGCCGGCTGCACGATCAGCTGAGGATCACGACGATCTATGTGACACACGATCAAGTAGAGGCCATGACACTGGCCGACCGCGTCGCCATCTTGCAACACGGGACCGTCGAACAAATGGGTACGCCGAGCGAACTCTACGATGCGCCGGCCAACATCTTTGTGGCCGGCTTCATCGGTCAGCCTCCGATGAACATGATGGAGGCCAAGATCTGCAGAGGAATCGCTGAGACGGATACATTTCACATACCTTTGCCCATGGATTGGCCGCATCGTGCAGAGGGAAGTCCTCTTAAGGTCGGCATACGGCCTGAACATCTTCGCGTGAGTAAGTCCTCCAGGAAAGCCAATCCAGGGATGAGTGCTGAGGGGATTGTGCGGCTGATTGAGCGCAGCAGCGGACATCCGTGGGTGACGGTGGAACTTGCCACTGGACACGCATCGGGCCCAACGCTTGTTGCCTTGTCGGACTCGCGTCATGAGCTGCGAGCGAGAGATGCCGTGGTGGTCTCGATGAGGCAGGCCGTCGTCCACTTCTTCAATCCGATCACAGGGGCACGGATCGGAGGTCATTCGTTCGGGACGGACGAACGCCTTGGCTCACTGTGACTGCGCAGACGGAGGACGACCAGCGAGCGTGGCTCGAGCTCGTAGCGTTCTCCTCCGCGTAAAGGCAATACCTTCCTGGGGTGACGACGCCTCGCCGAGGTGTCAATCAGCGGGTCCCAGGTTACGCCACGTTTGTGGGCCGGGAGCGTGAACGTGAGCGATGTGTGGTGGGCGTTGAGTAGGATGAGCAGGGTGTCGTCTACGATAGGACGCCCCTTCTCGTCGGTTTCCGCGATCGCGTTGCCAGCCAGGCGCAAGGCCAGTGACTTGGCAAATCCCGCCTCCCAGTCCTCATCGTTCATCTCCTTTCCGTCGGGACGGAACCAGGCCAGGTCCTTCACTTCAGAGCCTCGAAGGCGTCGGCCTTGGAAAAACCGCCGGCGTCTCAACACCGGATGCTGTTTCCTGAAGGCAATCAGGTTCCGAGTAAAAGACAGGAGGTCACGTCTGGATGCGTCGAGCAGCCAGTCGTACCAACTGAGCTCGTTATCCTGACAGTAGGCGTTGTTATTGCCTTGCTGCGTCCGCCCGATCTCATCGCCTCCGCAGATCATCGGGACACCCTGGGAGAGCAGCAAGAGCGCGAGGAAGTTTCTCTTCTGCCGCTCGCGGAGTTCGGTGACGGCCGGATCGGTGGTAGGCCCTTCCACCCCGCAATTCCAGCTGAGGTTCTCGTTGGTCCCGTCGTGATTGTCTTCTTGATTCTGCTCATTGTGTTTCTGGTTGTAGGATACGAGGTCGTGCAGTGTAAAGCCGTCGTGGGCGGTGACGAAGTTCACACTGGCGAAAGGCCGCCGTCCACTTTCTGCATAGAGATCGCTACTGCCGGTCAACCGATAGGCAAGTTCAGCGACCTGGCCGCCTTCCCCTTTGACATAGCGCCGGATCGTATCGCGGTATTTGCCGTTCCATTCAGCCCAGCCGACCGGGAAATTCCCGACCTGGTAGCCGCCTTCACCCACGTCCCATGGCTCTGCGATCAGTTTGACCTGGGACAAGATGGGATCTTGGTGAAGAATGTCGAAGAAGGCACTGAGTCTGTCAACCGCGTGCAGCTCGCGTGCAAGGGCCGAGGCGAGGTCGAAGCGAAACCCGTCGATATGCATGTCCAAGACCCAGTAACGCAGACTATCCATGATGAGTTGAAGAGTTCGAGGGTGCCTGACGTTCAACGTATTGCCACAGCCTGTATAGTCGATATAGTACCGTTTGTCGGATGGGTCCAGTCTGTAATAGGAGGCGTTATCGATGCCACGGAAGCACAGCGTCGGCCCGAGCTGGTTACCCTCGGCCGTATGGTTGTAGACAACGTCCAGAATGACTTCGATGCCGGCGCTGTGCAGGGTCTTCACCATCGTTTTGAACTCGCGCACGTGTCGGGCCCGCACGGGAGACACCGCGTACCGAATATCAGGTGCGAAGAAGCCGATGGTGTTATAGCCCCAGTAGTTGGTAAGCCCGCGTTCCGCAAGGTACCGGTCCCGGACGAAGTGCTGCACGGGGAGGAGCTCAACAGCGGTGATACCGAGGTCCACCAAATAGTCAAGGACTGCCGGCGTGGTCAGAGCCGCGTACGTCCCGCGCATGTGTTCCGGCACATCGGGGTGCCGCGCGGTGATGCTTTTGATATGGAGCTCATAGATGATGGTTTTCTCCCAAGGGGTCTTGAGCCGGGTGTCGTCCCCCCAGGTGAAGGCTGGATCGATGACGACAGATTTTGGCACGTTTGCAGCGTTATCTCGGTCATCCCGAGACAGATCGGCTCCGGGATCGCCGATCCGGTAGCCAAACATGGAATCGGACCACTCTACGGTGCTCGCGATGGATTTCGCGTAGGGATCAATCAACAGCTTGGCGGGATTGAAGCGGTGTCCTTCCTCCGGTTTATAAGGTCCATGCACCCGGTACCCGTAATGTTGGCCCGGCCATAATCCCGGAATATATATATGCCAGATTTGATCAGTGCGTTCTTCTAGGCGAATGCGGTGTGATTCCACGGAGGCTTGCGGTCCGTCGAACAGGCAGAGATCGACCGCGACGGCGTTTTCCGAGAAAAGCGAGAAATTGACACCTTCGCCGTCCCAGGTCGCGCCCAGGGGGTAGGGATGACCGGGCCATGTCCGCATAGAGGGTCTTCCCACGGCTTGTTCCTATTCGCGAACCCGACTCTGAAATGCTCCGGCCAGCATGGCGCACCTACGCGCTTGGTACTCAGGCGTATCTTTAACGGCTCTGACACGCTTACGCAAGCCGGTTTCCGCTTGAGCGACCAAACTCTCGATGTTTGCCACTGGTTTAGGGCGCGTGGTTCAGGCAAACTTGACCGAAAGAGAGGATAAAAGATGGCTCAGCAACCTGACGGAGCATGGCGATTGGATCTCGGTGCAAGGCCGATCAGCCCATCGACCGTCCGGTTTCGAGTCTGGGCCCCTCAGGCGAAAACGGTCTTGGTCGATTTGTGCGATTCAACACGCCACCCGGTACCGATGGAGCTGCGGGCAAGAGGCTATTTTGAGGTCGAGGTTGAAGGAGTTCGAGAGGGGGACCGCTACCATTACTTACTGGATGGCGGGAAGCGCCGGCCTGACCCGGCTTCCCGCTCACAACCGGACGGCGTCCATAAAGCTTCCGCCGTGGTTGATCCCGGGAGGTTCAGCTGGAAAGATGGCGAATGGACAGGACTCTCGCTCAAAGAGCTGATCATCTATGAGCTCCATACCGGGACCTTCACACCGATCGGCACGTTCGACGCGATCATTCCGTACCTCGCCTACCTCAAACATGACGTGGGGGTGACTGCAATCGAACTCATGCCGGTTGCGCAGTTTCCCGGAAGGCGCAATTGGGGTTATGACGGGACCTATCTCTACGCGCCCCATTCCACATACGGTGGCCCGCGGGGGCTTCAAACTCTCGTCAATGCCTGTCACGCGGCTGGCCTCGCGGTCATCCTGGATGTCGTGTACAACCATCTTGGCCCCGAAGGAAATTACCTGGCCGACTTCGGGCCCTACTTCACGGATCGCTATCGGACACCCTGGGGCAATGCCATGAACTATGACGGACCCGACAGCGATGAGGTCCGGCACTTTATCATCAGCAATGCGCTCTACTGGGTGACCGAGTACCATATCGACGTCCTTCGATTGGATGCTATCCACGGAATCTACGATTTCAGCGCCAACCACATCCTCCGGGAGCTTGCCGACGCCGTGCATGATCAGGGCACCAGGCTTGGGAGGCAGATTCTCGTCATCGCCGAAAGCGCACTGAACGATGCACGCGTGGTCTCGCCTCCCGGCCAGGGCGGATACGGACTTGACGGACAGTGGAATGACGACTTCCACCATGCGCTCCGAACTACGCTGACGAATGAGCGAGCCGGCTACTACCAGGATTTCGAAGGACTCCGGCACTTGGCCACTGCTCTGCAGGAGGGGTTTGTCTATTCCGGTCAGTATTCGCGATACCACCGGCGTCGTCAGGGTAATTCCGCACAAAAACTCGCTGCGTCTCAACTGGTTGTCTTCGCGCAAAACCACGATCAGGTGGGGAACCGAGCGTTTGGCGATCGCCTGAGCACTCGGATTCCATTTGAGGCGCTCAAGGTCGCGGCTGCGGTAGTTCTCCTGTCGCCGCACATTCCGCTGCTCTTCATGGGGGAGGAGTATGGCGAGACTGCGCCGTTCCTGTACTTCATCGACCACGGGGACCCAACATTGGTCGAAGCGGTGCGTCGAGGACGACAGGAGGAGTTTGCCTCATTCGGCTGGTCAGGAGAGATTCCGGACCCTCAAGATCCGCTTACGTTCGAGCGGTCGCGCCTTCAAGTCGGGCGCCAGGGCGGTCCCCGTCAGACTGCTATGTTGAAGTGGACCAGGAGGCTGATCGACCTTAGGGCCATGACGTCATTGGGTGCTGGCGACGACAAGTGGGCCCACCGGGCCTGGAGCTACGAACCTGCGGAGGTGCTGATCCTCCATCGATGGGGAAAGTCGGGACCAGACGCGTTGCTCATTCTTGGCTTCAACAGTACAACGGTGTCGATTATGCTGCAGGAGCCGGTGGGTCGGTGGCGACTCCACATGGATTCCTCGGAGGAGGAGTTCCTTGGTAGCGGCGAAGACTGTCTCCCGCGTGACCTTGCCATCGAGTCGGGAGGGGTTTCCATGTCCGTTCCGGCATACACGGTCGCGATTTTTCTGCAGGTGACTTGACGATGGGTGACCGGCAAGACCGTGACCGCTTCGTGGGTATGGAAAGGGTAGCGGGTTCGCTCACCACGCGAGCCCAGGTTCCTCCATCAGGAGCCTCTTGATTGTTATGGATGACACATCCTCGATTTATTTCCGTGTGCCAGTCGCCACGTACCGGTGGCAATTGAACCAGTCCTTTCCGTTCAAGGAAGCGGCACGGGCCGTTCCCTATCTGCACGATCTGGGCATCACGGATTGCTATACCTCGCCCTATTTGAGAGCGGTGCCTGGCAGCATGCACGGCTACGATATCGTCGATCCTACCCTCTTGAACCCGGAGCTGGGTACCGAAGCGGAATACTACGAGCTCATCCGGACGCTCCAGTCCCATGACATGGGCCACATCCTCGATGTCGTTCCGAATCACATGGGTATAGGACAATCAGCCAACGCGTGGTGGTTGGACGTGCTGGAGAACGGTCCCAGTTCACGCTTTGCCAACCTGTTTGATATCGACTGGCATCCGGTCAAGAGAGAGTTGGAGAACAAGGTGCTCCTGCCGATCCTCGGTGATCTTTACGGAACCGTACTCGAAAACCAGGAGATCGGACTCGTCTATGATGATGGACGGTTCCTCATCCGGTACCACGAGCATCGACTCCCGGTCGCCCCGAAGTCATGGGTG
>DASPGL010000127.1:0-20825 GCA_035620635.1 Nitrospira sp.
GACTATGTGTTTTCGGGCCCGTCGAAGGTGTCTGTCTCGGGCGGCCTCGTCTATATGGACCCCCACGACGGTCCACTGGTCGGGACAGGAAGCACTTTAGTCACGCCGGGCGTGAAGCTTCCCTACTTCAACATGTTGTACGAAAATCAGAGTTTCTCCGTTCGTTCCTATTGGAACGGGTTCTTCGCCGAAAGTGGGGCATTCCCTCATCCCCTTCTAAGGGGCTTCGTCCGGGTCACGGATCCGGCTGGCAGCTCCAATCTGCGGTTTACCGGCAATACCTACAATGTCGAGGGGCAGCACTCCTTCAAGGTTACAGACTCCGGTCAGTTCACCTATGGCGTCAATTACCGTCATAACACGTTTTCGTGCAACTGTGTGTCGGCCTTCGGGCACGAGCATCGCTTAGGAGTCTATATGCAGGGCGAATGGTCCGTCCTACCCTCTGTGAACGTGGTCGGAGGGGTACGCTATGACCTCCATAGCCAGATTAACCCTACCTACAGCCCGCGCCTCGCGATCCTCTACACCCCCATTGCCGACCACACTCTTCGCGCGCAAGCCTCCGTAGCCTATCGACCTCCGACGCTATTCGAGACCCATGAAGACGCCCGCCTGGTTCCCCTCGTCCCGAACCCGTTTCTTCCCACCACCAATGTCGTGCTCGGATCCATGAATCTGGATCCCGAGAAGATCCTCTCGTATGAGCTCGGCTATCAGGGATGGTTCTATCGACACCGCCTGCGGGTAAGAGCCGATCTCTTCTTCAACAGGATTTCGAACCTCATTGGCCTTGAATCGACCGGTACCACCGTCCGAACGGTGAATACCGGCAGGGCCGAGATTTACGGAGGAGAGATCGGTGTGGAATTTCAGGCGACGTCCTGGCTCACCGGATTTGCCAACTATTCCTACCAGGAGATCGGCAAGAACTTCATAGGGCTCGCACGACGCGGTGCTCCACAGTCGAAGGTGAACGCCGGTCTGCGTGCGGAATGGGACAATGGTGTCAGCGGAGAAGCCGTGCTGCATTTTGTCGGGCCGGCCAGATATCCCTATGCCGAATCCTTCGACATTTTTGGGGTGGCGCCGGGTACGAGAGTGGGAAGCTATACCCTGCTCAACCTGCGCACCGGCTACCGCTTTTGGGAGCAGGAAGCAACGGCCGGATATAGACGGTCCGCTGAAGTCGCGATCTCAGTCTTCAATGCGCTCGGCGATGATCACAAGGAGCACCCGCTCGGTGAACTGATTGAACGACGAGTGATGGCCTGGTTGACCCTCAAGTTGTAATTCCCGGCCATTCGTGAAACTCGTGCACAGCCAGGAAAGAATGTGTGGCCCCTGTGAAGAGCGGGTCCTCACACGGGCGAAGACTCCTCCGATCACCGGAGCGCGCACAGCCTGATCATTCGCACCTGTGCAAAAACAAGAGGCCCCCTTGAGCGTGCGCCGTGCAACTCCCCCATCGGACTTGAAGACCATCGAAGCCGGTGACCGACCCAGGCTCCGCCCCAGGTTCTTCACCGTCACTCGCTACGTCTTTGTGTGTGCACTGACCGCTCTCGGTTCAACCCTCCCCGTCGATCCGGTCCAGGCGTATGAGGTTGCCATCCTGAAGTCCGCCAACATCCTCGCCTACAACCAGGCCGTGAGCGGCTTTAAGTCCTCGATGCCGAGCGACACCAAGTTCATTGAATACGATCTGAAGGGTGATACCGGTTTCGGCCGGAAATACGCCGGCAAGATACGGGCGTCGGGTGCCGATCTTGTGCTCGCGGTGGGTTTGAAAGCTGCAATCGCGGCTCGTCTTGAGCTTTTCGACGTCCCGGTGGTGTTCTGTATGGTGCTGCACCCATCGAAATATGACCTCAAAGCCGGCAACATGGTCGGCGTTTCGGTGAAGACTCCGATCGGAGCGCAACTCAGTACCCTGCATGCCGTGCTGCCCGGCCTCAAGCGGATTGGCTACTTGTACGATCCTGAGAAGACGCCCCGTCTGCCTGCCGAGACGATCACCCAGGCGCGGCAACTCGGCATCACGCTCATCGACCGCCAGGTAAAGGCCGAAGAGCAGGTTCCCACCGCGCTGCGGGAACTCCTGACCGAGGTTGAGGCGTTATGGCTCATTTCGGACAGCACGGTCCTGACGGAAGAGTCCTTTGCTTTTCTCCTCAGCGCCTCGTTCGACCGTCGCGTGCCTGTCATCGGGTTCGATCCTGAATTTGTGCGCAGGGGCGCGTTGATGAGTTTCTGGGTCGATTCCGTCGAGATCGGCCAGGAGGCGAGTCGAACGGCCCAGACCATCCTGGACGGCCTGGCGGTTCCTCCATCCAGGACTTTCCTGCCGAAGCAGAGGATTTCGCTCAACCGAGGAACGGCCGAATATCTCGGGATCTCGATCCCTCCACATGTACTCAATATGGTCGACGAGGTGTACTGATCGTGATCGTCGCGAATCGTCGAGATGAGATGAGCGGGGCGCCCGCCTTTGTGAGCCTGCGGACGAAATTCGTGCTGTTCATCGGCCTGGTGATCGTTGCGGTCTGCTCGGGGCTCAGTTGGTACTTCATCCGGCAACAGGCCGACTTTCTGACCCATTCCTTGATCAATGCGGGAAGCATTCTCGTCAAGAACTTAGCCCACAACAGCCGATACGGGCTCGTCGCCAGGGACCTTCTGCTGCTGGAGCAGCTCATCAACGGTGTGATGGAAGTGGAAGAGAGCGTCTATGTCGTTTTCACCGGACCGGATGGAAAGCCCCTGGTCACAAAGAGCAAGAGCGCGACATTTCCAGATCCGGCGTTCGCACAGGCACTCTACGGGTCTGCCTCCGCCGACGTCATCATCACTCCCTTCACGGCAGGAGCCGGCAGGCGGCGAGAGCTCCTGTATGATTTTGCGGTGCCGCTCAGGCGTGGCAGTGAACACCAGGCTCCCTTTCCCCTCCTCTCCCTCGAATCTGAGAAGCCACACGTCGGTCCGGATGTCTCAACGGCGTCGCACTCCAAAGTCTATGGCGTCGTCCAGATCGGATTGACGCGAGAGAAAATGGACCAGGCGGTACAGAGGATGATCGGGAACGTCGTCCTCATCACGATGGCGGTGATCCTCGGAGGCATCCTGGCCACCGTTCTGCTGGCACGCCGGATCACCACACCGCTGAAAGGTCTGGTCGCGATGGCAAGGCGGATTGCCGGCGGCGACTTGACCGTCTCGATCCATCCGATGACCCATGACGAGGTCGGGCAATTGACGACCGCCTTCGGCCAGATGACCAGGTCATTAACCGATCGAGATCTTGCGGTGACGCAGGCCTACCGCGAGCTTGAACAGCTCAACCAGACGCTTGAAGAGCGAGTCCTCCAACGAACCCGTGAACTTCAGACCGCTAATGACAAGCTGCTGGAGTTGGATCGTCTGAAGTCAATGTTTGTCTCGATCGTGTCACACGAACTGCGGACGCCAATGACATCGATCAAGGGCTATGTGGAAAACATGCTGGACGGGCTGACCGGAGGACTGAACGAGAAACAGTCCCGATCCCTTGAACGAGTCAAACACAACATCGATCGACTCACGCGCATGATCAATGAGCTACTGGATCTCTCCAAGATTGAGGCGGGCCGGATGGAATTGCGCTTGGCTCCGGTCTCGCTGATGGACGTGGCCGCAGATGTAGTCGAGAGCTATCAGGCTGGGGCCCGCGCGAAGTCAATCGCGCTCCGAGCAGGTTCCCTGCAGAGCATACCCTTGGTCAACGGCGATGCGGATAAGCTGCACCGGATTCTGACCAATCTAGTCCATAACGCCATCAAGTTTACCCCTCAGGGTGGAGAGATTCGAGTCCAGGCCCGCATCACAGACGGAGCCTACGTCGAGCTATCGGTGATCGATAGCGGCTGCGGGATCTCGCCAGAGGAACGCGACAAGGTGTTCGACAAGTTCTATTGGAGCGAATCGATTCCCGTGGAAGCGCGCGGGGCGGGACTGGGACTGGCCATCGCCAAGAACCTGGTGGAACTGCATGGCGGGACGATCCGGGTGGAGAGCGCTGCCGGAGAAGGGAGCCGGTTTTCCTTCACGATTCCGATCGACCGATCGTAAGCACGACGTTCCATCAAAAGGATCGTTCCTTGCCGCAGGCCAGTTCCCACAGCGCCTGATCGAGACTCTCCGGTTGAACAGAGAACCAGGCGTGGCTGACATATCCGTCTGCCGGTGTCCCGGTTCCCATATGACCCAAGAAATCCGTGAACGCCAGCAATCGAACGCGCTTCTCTGCGCAGTCGAACTGCTTCCGGGTCTTCGTCGACAAGAATCGGCGAGAGCCGATCATGTCCCCTTGCCTCCATTTGTAATCGGTCAATTGCCACAACGTCACGAGACTCCCCTCCCGCTGGACGGTCTCCGGATCGACGTAGACCGTCTGGAGACCTGGTACGACATCGCTTCTCTCCACCTCCTTCCATTCGGCATCAACCGATCCCCTGTTCAGCACCAGCAGTGCGATCAGGAGCCACCGCCCCGTGGAAACACTTCGGTAGATCATGATCACTTACAGGATGACCGTGGGCCGTTCTTTGGTTAATCGCTCGACATGATACCGCAGCCGGGCATGACCGTTGTTTGACGACACGGTCCGGAGGACCGCTGAAGAAGGTTCTGCGTGGAGACGGAGAAAATCTCGTGGTGCCGAAGCCGGGATTTGAACCCGGACACCCTTGCGGGCGCTAGACCCTGAATCTAGTGCGTCTGCCAGTTCCGCCACTTCGGCATGTATGGATAGACGTCGGATTATCCTGAATTCTTGCGCGCGCCGTCAAGCAAAGAGCGTGGAATCTTTCGACTGCCAACAGCCTGCGGTTCCGACATCGCGCTGATCGCCGCTGATGATGATTCTCTCCCGCACCAGTCCGGCCGCGGCCAGCAGGGAGGCGGCGGCGATCCGAGGGGCCTCATCGGCGATGAGGACGTCGAATCGTACGCGACCGAAGAGGGGGTCGCTCGCGACCCGGGACGGCGTTGCGGCTACGAGCCGTCGATTCTGCAGGAACGCCTGACGGTTCGGATCCGCTTCTGCCGCCAGCAACTCGCGGATTTTCCTGGTTCCGCCCAACCGCTCGACTTCGGCTTTGAGTTCGTCGAACTCCAGGCGGATGTCTCTCGGTACGGCCGCTTCTGGGACAAGCTGTCGGATGCGGGCTTGGGCACTATCGATTTCTTTGCTCACCTCGTCGATCTGCTTCTGATAGAGCACCTGATACTGCTTGAGCGATTCCACATTCTTCCCGACGGCCTGCAACCCCAGACGCTGCAACAGGGGCAGATTCTCGTACCCGGTCAGAGTGGCCATCACCTCGGCCATCTTCGCCTGCAGGTCTCGCAGCTGGGTCACGTGCCGCCATTCGAGCAACCGCACTTCGTCCAGGTCCTTCTGCGTGTGCTCCTTCTGAGACAAGAACGGCGTGAGCTCGCGAAACCGCTCGTACTTGCGTCGCAGGGAGTCCTTCTCGAAACGTGATCTCGCATAAAACTGATGCATTTGCGCCTCAAATCCCAGCTCCGAAAGATCAATGCCGTCTGCTTGGGGGAGAAGAGGCATTTCATACCGACTGATCCATGTTGTGTAGCTCAGGCCGCCGGCTTTGAGCTTGCGCGCAATCACGCCCACGATCTCGTCCGACTCCTGGTGATCGGGGCTGATCAGGAGGATGCGTTTATTCGCCCGAATCAACTCCGTGGTCAAATTCGCCAATGTGTGTCGACGCTGCGACCGCTCGTCCAGCCAGACCGTGGTGAGTGCAGATGAATTCGGGGAACGCCCCAGTCCGTCCCCTTCCCCCGCCTGGAGGAGCGCCGCCAGACGCTCGGAGGGGCCGAGGTTGTAGGCATCGACCTTGGTGATCAAGTCCTTCAACCGTGCGGCTGACATGCCCAGCAGGCCGGCCTGATCTGGGACGAGCGTCACGGAGGGCAACGAAACTCCGAGGGCGTCGTTCACTTGCACGACGACACGGTGATCCGTTTGCTGTAAGACGATTCCTTCCGCCGGTTCCGAACCATCAGAGGGAACAAGGGACAGGGGAACGTCGACCGGAAAACACGCTTCCCGAGGGACCGTCAACTCGTACAGATGCAGTGCTCCGATTGTCCGAAGCAGGCGGCCCTGGCACGCGATGACCGGTGCGTCGAGCCCGACATCGCCAATCCGTTGCCGTTCGGCCTCCAGTCGAGCGACGTAGGATTCAATCAGTCCTGTTACCGTCATCCCCGCTCCAGGCTGTGTGTTTTTACGGCACCGGGAATCATGCGCCACGCATGATAAAGACAGGCCAATCTGGCTGTCCACCAGAGACCCAGGGGGGAGCGGGAGCCATTCCGCCTCCAGAGGTGGCCCTTGTCTTCCAGCATCCGTTTGTCTAAAATGACCCGCTCCATGCGGACCCAGAGGAGGTTTGGGTGAAGGGTTTGCGGTTTGAACGCATCGGGCGCGGTCGCTACTACAATGTGGTCTTCCACATCGGCAGCTCCTATGTCCCGGTCAGCGACGAAACGGTCGAAGAGTTGAAAGCTCAAAGCCTGCTTCCGGCCGAACGGTTTCTCACCTTACTGGTTGATCGGATCGGGTACTCGTCCTACCTCAAAGATCAGATCCGCGACGAGCTGAAGAATTCCGGTGATCCGGTCACGCAAATCACCGTCCTCCAAGGCGCGATCAGAGAACTGTAACTCCCGGCATCTCGCAGTTCGTGCAGCGTATAACGTCAATCGCGAAAACTGAAGATCAGATTCTGCCTTTCTCTGCCTTTCATTCCCCTCAGAGCGTCGGGCCTGGTCGTTCCATTGCGCGCATCGAGTGAGCACCGCCCGCAGTTGAGAAAAACTCGTGGGTCTTGCGGGCGCACTCGGCGAGCACCGAAGGACCAGGCCTGACGCTCCTAATCCCCCACGTGGCCCTCCTGGAACAGCTGATTCATGATCTGGTTCTTCTTCTCGGGATCCCGATAGTACTTGAGGGCCTTCGTGTAATTCTCCATCGCGCTCTGGCGTTTGCCGCGGAGCGCGTAGATCTCCGCGATACCGTGGTAGGCGCTGGCGTCTTCGGCGTTGCACTTGAGGGCGCGACTGAAGGCCTCCTGGGCGTCCTGCAGCTGATGTTTCCTGAGTGCCATCCATCCCAAGGCCGCATGGGCGGCGCCGAATTCAGGATTGGCGTTGAGGGCTTCGCGGTAACTCTTCTGGGCCAGATCTCCCCGACCACGAATTTCATAGAGTCCGCCCAGGGCAAAGTGAACCTCTGCATCCTTCGGATTCAGCCTGAGCGACTCCTTGTAGGATTGCAGGGCCGGCTCCAGTTTGCCCTGCTCGGCCAAGGCACATGCCAGATTGGCGTGGGCTACAGGATCGGTCGGCTGCCGCCTGATCACCTCCCGATATTCCTTGATCGCCATTTCGAGGCGGCCCTGCTCCTGATAGGCCACGCCCAGATTGGCCCTCGCCGGCACATAGTCTGGAGCCAATCGCACGGCTTCCCGGTATTCCTTGATCGCCATTTCGAGATGATTCGCCCGCTCATGGATCTGCGCGAGGAAGTAATGCGGGTAGGCGGATTTCGCGCTCAGCTTCGCCGCTTCCTTGTAGCATGGAATGGACTGCTCGGACTGGCCGGACTGGGACAGAAAGAGGCCCCGGATGAGATGCACGTGACTGTTGTGCGGATGTCGTTCGACGAGGGAGTCCACCCAGGATTTCACCGTCGCAATGTCGTGCTGCGTTTCAAGACAGCGCGCATGGGTCTTCCATGCGTCCGCAAACTGACCGCGCAAGAGATACACCACATTCTCCGCAAAATGCGGGCGTGGATCCTCGCTCCCGGCCGTCTCTTGGCTCGTGCTCCAGCTCAACGAGTCGGCCAGCAGTTTATCCCATTCCCCGGCCACAATGGCGGATTCGCATGTGTGCTGAAGGCTGTTCATGCGTCATGCGAGGAGTCTATCGGGTCAGCGTATCTTCGACATCGGGCGGCGTCGCCTGGACACGTTCGCCGAGTGAAGGGAACCGCCGCGCGAGCTGTTGCTTGATCTCCCAAGCGATCGTCCGATAGGACCAATGGCCCTTTACGCCGGAGCGAAGCTTGGCGATATATTCCGCCTCGGCATAATCCATCTTGAAGAGGCAGCGTACCTTGAAGCCGAACGGAATGGCGTAGAGCGAGGCCTCCTGGTCCTTCTTCTTGAGCAAGCCGAGATCGTTGCGCACCGCATCCATGGCCTGTCGATACTCCCGATCCAATCCCGCATCCACAAGTTGCGGTGGGACATCATATCCGTGGACCGTCGTGAAGTTCTGTTGCACCTGCTGGCAGCGGCGGTGGCGATGCAGGTCACGCCAGGCACCGATATCCATCAGAATGTCGAAGTTGAACGCGTAACCGCTTCGAAACTCTTTGATCAATTCGTCGTACGGCCCTCGTCGCCTGATGGCCACCTCGATCGTCTCCTGCTTCTGCTTGTCCGACCACTCCTGCACCACGCTCAGGATCTTCCGGTACGGCGCGTGCGAGACCCGATAGAGCAGCGTCGCGACGACTTCATCCACTGGATGATGCGGGTCAATCAATACCACCGGGTTTACGGCACCCCAGCTTTCCGGTTGATCGGTCCCGGTTCCTCGCAGGACTTCCTTCGCATGCCGCGCCAGATCCGCATAGACTGACTCCTGATACGGGTTTGCCGTCGCATGCCGCGCCAGCGTCGGGGCCAACGGGTCGCTCAGGCCGGCCGTCTGCCCGCACAGTTCGCCCCACAGATTGACCGGCGGGTGCTGGCAGGCCTCTTTCAGGTCGTCACCGATGGCGCGCAACTCCGGCAGCTGCGAGGACAGCAGGCGTGTGATCTGCTTTTCCAGGGTGCGGATGCTGACGACCTGCCCCACATTCGTCTTTGCCGCCAGGGGGAGCAGATAGCGCGTGACATCGAAGGCGCGCGCCGCGATCGTACGCTGATAGTCGGCCGGCTTCATCGACTCCGGCCGGGGTTCCTGCTCGGAAAGATAAGAGGTTAACGGATCGTGCAACAGCCGGTAGATTTCAGAAAGGCTGCGTAGAATCCCTTCATAGACCGCTTCGGTTTCGCTGCCGCGAATGTGCCCCGGCACAAACCACCGGCTTGAAGCAAAGTTCTGGTACCGGCTCGACTTAGCCTGTCCGTCCCACAGGGGTTCATCTTCCAGGCGGATGGCGGCGAGCTCCGAGATGTCCTCAAAACAGACGATGACATGCCCGAGATCAGCGATAGAGGCATGGCCGTAGTCGAAGTAGAACTGTTCCCAGAACTTCTCCGAGGAGTGGCCATGGACCCAACGGATGCTCTGCTCGATCGAATCGGGGGACCGGCTGTATCGTGCCAGCGCGTAGGCCGATTTCTCCGGCGGCATCGGAGCGATGGCCACCACGCGGCGACCCGATTGATCCTGATTCATAAGATATCCATCACGCGGCGCAGGACCGTAGGGGGCGCACTATACCCCTCGCTCCCCCGGGGTGCAAGGTCCGTCCGTTGACTTGCCTCGGAAGGCACCGCTATAGTCCGCGCGATTCCCCACTCCATACCGGCTTTAGGACATGATCAAAGGCATCAAGGGCGTCAAAGACCTGCTCCCCGAAGAGACGCCCCGATGGCGGCTCATCGAAGAAACCGCGCGGCGCTGGGCCGTCGCGTACGGCTTTCACGAGATTCGCGTTCCGATTTTCGAGGTCACCACCCTGTTCGCGCGAAGCATCGGCGCGTCGACCGACATCGTCGAAAAAGAGATGTATACATTCCAGGATCGGGACGGGACCTCGCTCACGCTCCGCCCCGAAGGAACGGCGGGAACGGTTCGGGCCTATATCGAACACAACCGCGCGGCCGATCCGGTCCCGCAGAAGTATTTCTACATCGGGCCGATGTTTCGTCATGAACGGCCTCAGGCCGGGCGCCTGCGCCAGTTTCACCAGTTCGGCGTAGAGTCCTTCGGCATGGCTGATCCTCGCGCCGATGTCGAAGTCATCGCGCTGCTATGGAGATTGCTTTCCGACCTTGGGCTTCCGGGTATCACTCTCGAGGTCAATAACCTCGGGTACGCCAGTGACCGAGAGGCCTATCGTCCCCGTCTGGTGACGTATCTCCGGCAACAGGAAGCGATGTTGTGCGGAAACTGCCGGCGCCGTATTGAGACCAACCCGCTCCGCGCCCTCGACTGCAAGGTGCCGGACTGCCGCGCCGCTACGGAGGCCGCTCCCCGTCTTGCAGACTCACTGTCTGACAAGGCTCGTGCGTACTTTGCAGGAGTCCTCGTCGGCCTGGATGCGATCGGAGTGCCCTACCATGTGAATCATCGCCTGGTTCGAGGGCTGGACTACTACGGGCTCACGACATTTGAGGTCACGACGACCCATCTCGGTTCCCAGAACGCCGTGGGAGCCGGCGGTCGTTATGATGGACTCGTTGAGATGCTCGGCGGTCCACCGACTCCGGCCGTCGGTTTCGCCGTTGGACTGGAGCGTATGGCCATGATGTTGCCGGCTTCGACTCCGGCAACGGGCGCCGGAACAGCCACCGTGTACGTTGCCGCCTTCGGGGAGAACGGAGCTCGTGCCGGACTTTCTGCGCTCGAAGAGCTCCGGCTGGCAGGCATCCGTGCAATTTCCGATTTTCGATGCAGTTCCTTGAAGTCACACCTGCGCCAAGCTGACCGGCTTGGGTGCCGCTATACGTTGATCGTCGGAGATGACGAGGTCAGCAAGGGAATTGCTCTTCTCCGTAACATGGAAACCAAGGTGCAGCACGAGCTTTCTTTTCATCCCCTTGGTCGTCAGGTTTCAACGATCATCCACGCATCCTGATTCCCCGTTTTTCAGGTTGACTTTCCTCGTGAAACCTCTTAGTCTCTCCAATGAATAAATAGTATAAGTATATGATTATATAATATAAAAACCTGTGGATTTAGCGTATGGCGCGCAAAGTCGGATTTCTTCTGGCGCTTCCCCCTCCTCATCAAAGTGTCGCGACAACACTGGAACTAGCCCAGGCTGCTCTGGAGGCAGGCCACGAGGTCTATCTGTACCTGATTGATGAAGGAGTGAAGAATCTCCACAGTCCTTCCTACAGAGAACTGGCTCATGCGGGAGCCAAGGTGTTTGCTTGTGCGTATGGATGCCAACAACAGCATGTGTCGACGGACAACATTGACCCGCGCATTTCCCTCTGTGGGCTGGTTGTGTTATCGGGAATCATTGACGCTTGTGAACCGTTTCTCTCCTTTACATAAGAGAATTCCCGGCATCCATGGGTAAAACCGTCGCCGTTGTGATTCAAGAGGATCCTAGAAAGACACATAGACCGGTTGAAGCACTGCGTATTGCTCTTGGTCTTGCCGCAGGAACACATAAGACCACGGTCATTCTCCTTGGTGAGGCTGCGAGGCTCCTTTCACAAAACACGGATGATATCGTCGATGTGGACATCCTCGAACAATACCTCCCATCGCTCGATCATCTCGAAATTCCGTTCATTCTACCCATATCGACGGATCGCTCACTAATCCGTACGGAGTTCCGGACCCAGTACAGTACCGACGAGCATATTCGCGCTCTTATTCAGTCTATGGACCGTAGCCTCATTTTTTGACTCACAATTGCATAAAGACTTTCCATGTCGTCTCTCGTGTATCTCCTGCGCCATCCAACTCATACAATCTCGTCAGCACTGTATCTTCCGGACGACGGAGCTATTCTGACTCTCGGCGTCGAAAACGCCGCTCCCTCTTCGAAAGCTGCATCAGCGGCTCAGGTGTTGAGAGCGGGAGAATCTTCCCGGGTGAGGGCCGGTCAACTCCTCACAGCGACAAAGTTGATGGAGATACTGGTCGAGGCGAACAAAGTTATCACACTCTGACTTCTGAATAGCTTGTTCTAGAGAGAAAATTAGGAGTCGGAGTCGGAATCGGAGTAGTGAGGGGAATATCGTGGATAGTCGATATGTCATTGTTCGGAGAGGGACTCTCCGGATGCTGATATGGGAACATGATTGGGGATTTCTTCCGTGGAACTCGTTCATGAGATGTGGAGAAGTTGGAGAGTTTCTTCTGACAGGAAGAACAGCTCGACAACGGCTGGTGCCACATGCTATTGACCATGCCGACCGATGAGGCCGGAGCATGAAGAAAATCGCAAGTTATCCACAGGTGTGAATAAGCCTGTGTATAGGAATGTGAGTGGGTTATGAGCGTCGACACGGTCTGGCAGGAAGCTCTTCACTACATCCAGGGGAAGGTACCGAAGCAGGTGTATGACACCTGGTTTACACCTGTTCATCTTGACCGGATTGAAAACTCAACGGCTCATATCGGAGTCCCCAATAAGTTCTTTGGAGACTGGCTACACACACACTATAGCTCCCTTCTGGCAGAAGCTGTGGCATCGGCTCGGGGCGGTGGGGACCTCGCCGTGAGTTTCATCGTCTTTCAAAAACCGTCTCCACGGACTCCAGAACCTCATGTAGTCCTGAACGCAGCACGAGGGACAGGCCAGTTAAAAGGAAAACGCGGGATCGTTCTCAACCCGAGGTATTCCTTCAAGAATTTCGTTGTCGGAGCTGGGAACCAGTTTGCTCATGCCGCTTGTATGGCGGTCGCTGAGCAACCGGGGAAGGTCTATAACCCACTCTTCATTTACGGCGGCGTGGGCCTGGGTAAGACCCACCTTCTCAATGCGATCGGAAACCATGTGGCCGACAAGACGGAGCTCCGCATTGCCTATTTGACAACGGAGCAGTTCACCAACGAGGTCATCAACTCCATCCGGTATGACAAGATGATGGACCTACGGAAGCGCTATCGGCACATCGATATGCTCATGATCGACGACATTCAGTTCCTGGTCGGGAAGGAGCGAACCCAAGAAGAGTTCTTCCATACGTTCAACGCCCTGTATGAGGGACATAAGCAGATTGTTCTCTCCAGCGACCGGTTTCCGAAAGACATGCCGGATATTGAAGAACGTCTGCGATCACGCTTCGAGTGGGGGCTGATCGCGGACCTGCAACCCCCCGATGTGGAGACCCGCATCGCAATCTTGCGGAAGAAGTCGGAGGACGAAGGGGTCAAGCTGCCGGAAGACGTGATTCAGTTCCTCGCGGCGACGATGAAGAGCAACATCCGCGAGCTGGAAGGCAGCCTGGTACGGCTCGGGGCCTATGCGTCGCTGACCGGTCAGGTCATCACCCTGGACATGGCGAAGAACGTGCTGCGGGATCTCATCGGCGACAAGAAGAAGATCGTGGCAATGGAGGATATTCAGGAAGCGGTGTGTACCCAGTTCCACGTCAAGATGACCGAACTGAAATCGCGCCGTCGCAGCAAGACGCTTGTTCATCCCCGACAGATTGCGATGTATCTCTGTCGGGAACTGACTGATGCGTCCTATCCTGAAATCGGGCGCCAGTTCGGGGGCAAGGACCACACGACCATCATTCATGCCTGCCGGCAGGTGGCGAAGGCCAAAGAGACCGATACGGCATTGCACACAACGCTTGAAACACTGAAGGAACAGATTCTGCGGAGTTGACGATTTCCCCGGGGAGAATGCGCCATGAAGGTACGGATCGGGCGAGATGAGCTGTTGACCGGACTCCAACGGGTTCAGGGCGTCGTAGAAAAGCGGAACACGATGCCCATTCTGTCGAATATCTTGCTGGAAGCAAAACAGGACGGCGCGGAAATTGTGGCGACAGACCTTGAGCTCGGCATGCGGGGCCTCTACAAGGCCACCGTGCTGAAGACCGGCGGAGTGACCATCTCCGCGCGCAAGTTATTTGAGATTATCAAGGAACTGCCGTCGGGGGATATCGAACTGACGGCGGGGGACAACAATTGGACCATCATCCAGGCCGGAAAGAGCCAATTCAAGGTCGTCGGATTGCCCAGCTCGGAATACCCGGCGCTACCGGCCATTGAGCGAGAAGGATTAACCCCGCTCTCGGGGGATGGATTACTGGAGTTGATACGAAAGACGCTCTTTGCCGCCGGGGACAACGATGCCCGGTATATCCTGAACGGCCTGCTGGTCACGCTCGTGGTGACCGACAAGAAAACCGCGCTTCGTCTGGTAGGTACCGACGGGCATCGGCTGGCGGTCGCAGAACAGGAAGTGGGGAAGGCCGGAAGCAAAGGCGGTCCGCAGGAAATTAAGGCGATCATTCCCAAGAAAGCCGCGCAGGAAATGCGACGACTCCTCGAAGAAGGGGGGGATGCCGAGCCCCTGATCGGATTTACGAAGAATCTGATGATTTTCCGCAAGAGCGGCCTGCTCTTGACGTCGCGACTGATGGAAGGCAATTACCCTAACTATCAGCAGGTCATTCCGAAGGAGGGCGGAAAGAAGATCAGTGTGAATCGGGTGGATTTCGAAAGCTCGCTACGGCGGGTGTCGGTGCTCTCCAAGGATAAAGCCAGTGCGGTGAAGGTCTCGTTCGCCCCCGGCAAAGTCATACTGTTCTCGAGCAGTCCGGATTACGGGGAGGCCACCGAGGAATTGCCCGCGCGGTACGAAGGGGACGCCCTGAATACGGGATTCAACGCCCGCTATCTCCTCGATGTCTGCGGCGTCATGGATGGCGAGACGATCTCACTCCAGATGGAGACCCCCTTGAGCCCGTGTCTGATTCAGGAACCCGAAAGCCCCGGATTCAAGTGTGTCGTAATGCCGATCAAGATTTGACCGCATCAACCGTCTATGGCCAACCGTCAAATGTACGTCATGAGAACCACGATAGCACCGGGCCTCAAATTGACGAATGACGCGCGACCTATGACGTTCTGAGGCTAGGAGACGGATGGCGACGGACGAATCGATCACGAAGCCGAAATCGGACAGTTACAGCGCGGATCAAATCAAGGTGCTGGAAGGACTTGATGCGGTCCGGAAGCGACCGGCCATGTATATCGGGAGCACCGGGGTGGATGGGCTCCATCACCTCGTCTACGAGGTCGTCGATAACAGCGTCGACGAGCACATGGCCGGCTTCGGGGAAACCATCGAGGTCACCATCCATATCGACGGCAGCGTGACGGTCGTCGATAACGGGCGCGGCATCCCAACCGGAATGCATCCCACGCAAAAGAAATCCGCTGCCGAGGTCGCGCTCACCGTGCTCCACGCCGGTGGCAAGTTCGAGCAGGGTGCGTACACCGTCTCCGGCGGCCTGCACGGCGTCGGCATTTCGGTCGTGAACGCTCTCTCCGAGTGGCTCGAATTGGAAATCTGGCAGGACGGTCAGGTCTTTGAGCAGCGCTACGAGCGAGGGAAACCTGACGCCCCGCTGAAAGTGACCGGCAAAACCAAACGGCGCGGGACCAAAGTCCGGTTCAAGCCGGACGGGCAGATTTTCGAGCTCCTCGACTTCAGCTTCGACGTCCTGGCGCAACGGCTCCGGGAAATGGCTTTTCTGAATAAAGGATTGGCCATCACGCTCAAGGACGAGCGCAAGGAACCGGCCAAAGAGCAGGTGTTCCTCTACAAGGGCGGGATCGTGTCGTTCGTCGAACATTTGAACGAAGCCAAGACCCCGTTGCACAAGCCGATCTACGTGAAGGTCGAAAAGCCGGAGATGATTCTTGAGGTGGCACTCCAGTACAACGACAGCTATGCGGAAAATCTCTTCTCCTTTGCGAACAACATCAATACCAAAGAGGGCGGCACGCATCTCATCGGATTCAAAGCTGCGCTCACCAGAACCATCAATAATTACGCCAACGCGAATGACCTTCTGAAGAAGGAGACCGAGTCGCTCACCGGCGACGATGTCCGGGAGGGACTGACGGCCGTTATCAGCGTCAAGGTCCGCAATCCGCAGTTCGAGGGTCAGACGAAGGCCAAGCTCGGGAACAGCGAGGTCAAAGGGGTGGTCGAGGCTGCGGTCAACGAAGCCCTGGGCACCTATTTTGAAGAGAATCCTCCGGTCGCCCGCAAGATCATCGGCAAGGCCATCGATGCAGCCCGCGCCCGCGAGGCCGCGCGCAAGGCAAAGGACCTTATCCGCCGTAAGAGCGCGCTGGACGGGGGTTCACTGCCAGGCAAGCTGGCAGATTGTTCAGAGAAAGATCCGGCGATGAGCGAACTGTACATCGTGGAGGGCGATTCGGCCGGCGGATCCGCGAAACAGGGGCGCGATCGCAAGTTTCAGGCCATCCTCCCGCTCAAGGGGAAGATCCTCAATGTCGAGAAGGCCCGCTTCGACAAGATGCTCACCAGCGACGAGATCCGCACCCTCATCATGGCACTCGGCACGGGCATCGGCCGCAAGCGGGAAGAAGGCGACAAGGCTGACAAAGACGCGTTCGACATCTCGAAAGCCCGCTACCACAAAATCATTCTCATGACGGACGCCGATGTTGACGGCAGCCACATCCGCACCCTGCTTCTGACATTCTTCTTCCGTCAGATGCCCGAGTTGATCGAACGCGGCTACATCTATATCGCTCAACCGCCGTTGTTCAAAGTGAAGAAGGGGAAAACCGAGCGGTACCTGAAGGATGAGGCGCTGTTGAACGAATATTTGGCCGACCTGGCGGTGGAAGACGTCGAACTCTATACCGAAGGGGCGCAGGGGTATGTGACGGGACGGCGCCTACTGCCCATTCTCAAGAAAATGATCGCCTTTGAGACGTTGCTCGGCCACCTGAACCGGAAACTGCACGAGGCCGCAATGGTGCGAGCGTTCGTCGACGAACCGGGACTCGATCGGGAGCTACTCAAAGATACCGCGGCGCTCAAGAAGGTCGTCGCCAACGTCAAGAAGACGCTGGCGGGCGTCTTTCCCAAAGTGACGCCGGAGTTGGAGATCCTCGATGACGAGGAGCATCAATCAAACAAAGTGGCCTGTCGGCTGCACGCGAACGGGATGACCCATGCGCTGGAGGTGACGCATGAACTGGTGGGCTCCGCGGACTTTCGCGAGCTACAGAAACTGACGCCCTCTGCGATCGGACTGGGTCGAGCCCCCTATCGCGTGAAAGCCAAGGGTCTGGACCAGCGCTATCAGTCGACGGACGAACTGGTGAAAGCCATTCTCGACATGGGCAAGCAGGGATTGAGCATCCAGCGCTACAAAGGCCTAGGAGAAATGAACCCGGGACAGCTCTGGGAGACAACCATGAACCCGGAGATGCGCACCCTCTTGAGGGTGACGCTGGAAGACCTCACCGGCGTCGACGAGATCTTCACGATTCTGATGGGCGATGAGGTCGAACCCCGTCGGAACTTCATTCAAACGCACGCGCTCGAAGTGCGCAATTTGGACGTCTAGCGCACGCCATTCGTCGACCGTCAACTGAACGAGATGGTCAAGGGATCGATTGACGGATGACGCTTGACGGAGAACGAGGAGTTCGGAATGCCTCCCGATGAGCGATTAGGCCATATCGCGATCGAAGACGAGATGAAGTCGTCCTACCTGGATTACGCCATGAGCGTGATCGTGGGGCGGGCACTTCCGGATGTTCGCGACGGGCTCAAGCCGGTCCATCGCCGTATTCTCTTCGGCATGAACGAAATGGGCCTGGCCTCCAACCGGGCCTATCGCAAGTCCGCCAAGATCGTCGGCGAGATCATGGGGAACTACCACCCCCACGGCGACACGGCGATCTACGACACACTCGTCCGGATGGCGCAGGACTTCAACATGCGCTATCCCCTCGTCGACGGCCAGGGGAACTACGGCTCGATGGACGGCGATTCCCCGGCCGCTATGCGCTACACAGAAGCGCGCATGACGAAACTCGCGGAAGAGATGCTGGCCGACATCGACAAGGAAACCGTCGACTTCGGCCCGAACTACGACGAATCGCGCCAGGAGCCGCTGGTGCTGCCGACTAGGGTGCCGAATCTTCTCATCAACGGGGCCGGCGGCATTGCGGTCGGCTACGCGACCAACATTCCCACGCACAATCTCGGCGAGATCATCGACGGACTTCTGCTCCTGCTTGAGAATCCGGAAGTGACCATCGCCCAGTTGATGAAGAAGATTCCCGGCCCCGATTTCCCCACAGCCGGCTTCATCTATGGCACGAGCGGCATCAAGGAGGCCTACGAGACGGGGCGCGGACTCCTGAAGCTGCGGGCCAAGGTCGTCGTGGAGACGGACGAGCGCACTGAGCGCGAACGCCTCATCGTCACGGAGATTCCGTACCAGGTAAACAAGGCCAAGCTGATCGAAAAGATCGCCGAGCTGATCCAGGACGACCGCATCAAAGGCATCTCCGATTTGCGCGACGAATCGTCGGATCGTGAAGGCGTGCGGGTGGTGATCGATCTGAAGCGGAACGAGATCCCGCTGGTGATCCTCAACAATCTTTACAAGCACACCCAGCTGGAGACGACGTTCGGCGTCATCATGCTCGCCCTGGTCAACAACCGGCCCGAGGTCCTGAGCCTCAAACAGATTCTGCATCACTTCCTCGAGCATCGGCGCGAAGTCGTCGTGCGCCGGACCGCGTTCGAACTGCGCAAGGCGGAGGAGCGGGCGCATATCCTCGAGGGGCTCAAGATCGCCCTCGACAATCTCGATGCAGTGATCACCCTCATCCGTCGGTCGCCATCGCCGGATGAAGCCCGAGCGGGATTGATGCGGCAGTTCGGCCTCAGCGAGATCCAGGCCAATGCCATCCTGGACATGCGACTTCAACGCCTGACGCAGCTGGAACGGACGAAACTCCTCGAAGAATATCAGGACGTGCTCAAGCAGATTGAATATCTCAAGTCGGTCCTCGCCAGCGAAGGGCTCGTGCGCACCATCATCAAGGACGAACTCGCCCAGATCCGCGAAGCATACAAGGACGAGCGGCGCACACAGATTGTCAAGGAAGAGGCGGAGATCAGCCTCGAAGACCTGATCGCGGCGGAGGAGGTCATCGTCACGATCTCCCATGCGAGTTATATCAAGCGGAATGCGGTCTCGCTCTATCGCGCCCAGCGGCGCGGGGGCAAGGGCAAGATCGGAATGGGCATCAAGGATGAGGATTTCGTCGAAACCCTCTTCACGGCATCGACACACGACACCCTGCTGGTGTTCACCGACGCCGGGAAGGTCTACTGGTTGAAGGTTCACGAAATACCGGAAGCCGGCCGGGCCGCGAAGGGCAAGGCGATCGTCAATCTGCTCGCGTTGTCGAGCAGCGAGAAAGTCACGGCGACGCTGCCGGTCAAGGAATTCCGTGACGACCGGTATATCGTGATGGCCACGAAGAAGGGCGTTATCAAGAAAACGGAGTTGTCCGCCTACAGCAACCCGCGGCAGGGCGGCATCATCGCGTTGGGGTTGGAGAACGGCGACAAGCTCATCGGTGTCCAGCTGACCGACGGGCAGCGAGAAATTCTCCTCGGCACCAAACAGGGAATCACGATCCGATTCAAGGAGGAGGAAGTGAGGCCGATGGGGCGCATCGCCTATGGTGTCAAGGGGATCACGCTTGAGGAAAACAACGAAGTGATCGGCATGGAAACGATCACGCCCGACTCCACCACCGCGATCCTGACAGTGACAGAAGGCGGTTACGGCAAACGGACGCCGGTGAACGAGTACCGGGTCCAAGGCCGCGGGGGCAAGGGCATCATCAGCGTGAAGACGACTGAACGGAACGGCCTGGCCGTCGGATTTCTACAAGTCAGGGACGGCGACGAGATCATGCTGATGGCCGCCCAGGGCAAGGTGCTTCGTTGCAAGGTGGACGACATCCGGGAGATCGGCCGCAACACACAGGGTGTTCGCATTCTCGATCTCGACGGCGAAGACGATCGGGTGGTTGGAGTGGCGAGGCTGGCCGAAACCGTAGAACGAGAAGATGTGGCCCCGGACGATGCCACCGAGGCCTGATCGGACTGGCTCCAGCCGTCCGCTGTGCCGGCACACACCCATTCTCTAGACGAGCAGGTATTCTCTCCCATGCCTCCCGCCGGTTCCAAGACCAAGAAGCCGCTGGACATCGTTGTCAAGCTGGCGCTCGGCGTCTTCGTAGGATCCTTCGCTCTCATCTGGGGAGGCATGTATCTCAGCCGACCTGATCGATCGATCCCGCCCTATAGCGTCGGTTCTCAACTCGGGCAGATCGTCGCGACGCATGTTCCTCATGAAACGACCGACCAGCAGATTGAATCCTTGGTGAAACGATTTCGAAAGGTCGGACACGAGAAGCACGATTTCGGTTCCATGAAGATTCATCCGACGACGCCGGATGACGCCGGAGGCCGGTATCGGCGTATCGTGATTTATGTGTTCGGCGACGATGGATGGACCGATCCCGCGGTGCTGGCCAAGTACGTGGCCGGTGATGCCACGGTTGTCCCGGAGTTCGAAAAGTCAGTACGGGGGTACTATCGGCTTGAGGATCAGGAAGAAGAAGGTGGAATCGGTCCTCCACCCGGGAGCGATGATGCCTCCGGTGCCACGCGCGTGCTCTTCAGGGGACGGGTGACGGATCCCCTGCCGGCGGACGAGGAGCCTGAGAGGGGTATTTCGATATCACCTCTGTAAACCGCTCGCGAAGCTCCGGGTCCTGAATCGCCGCCGTGTGCAATGACGCTTCAACCCGTGCGATGCCGGCCGATAAGGGCGCTCCTTCAGCAACGGAACTTGCCGGCGTACGTGAGGGGATCTGGCCCACACGCAACACGATCTCCGTGAGACATCCCGTTCCTGTCGCGGCATTCAGCTTGGCGAGGAGTGTGGGTTTCAGGAAGGTGAGCTGTTGGAGCCAGACGGAGTTCTGGACGGTCAGATACAGCTGTT
>DASPGL010000128.1:0-18089 GCA_035620635.1 Nitrospira sp.
CTGCTGCTCACTGTTTACCCCGTCCCATCCCAGCACCAAGACCCGTCTGGAGGACATCCGGAAAATCGAACGAGCCTTCGACATCGCTGCGCTCGTCAAACAGGGACTCGATAAAGCCGAGACCGTTCGGTTCATGTTCCCGGCGTCGCCCGCCTCAGCGCCTTCTCCTTGACGATGCGAAAGTGCGCGGCCAGTTCCTGACGGATCGCGATCGCCACCAGCCAGTCCGGAAGCAGAGTCTCGATTTCCACGATCATCTCGAAGTCAGCCCTGGTCCGACTACCATTATCCGTAGCGGTCAGCATCCAGACGCGATGATACCGCTTGAAATCTCCCTCTTTCAGATCCGTCACCAATCCACCGTTCGCCAGGGCCTTTGACTCGCTCACCAGCCGCCGTTCGCCCGGCAACAGCCCATGAGAAATGCGCAGATCGATCGTGGCAACCCCCTGGTCGATTGACAGGCTCGCCACCCTCATCTTTGTTTCAAACAGCGCAGGCCACTCGGCGTAATCGGTGAGAATCGCCTGGATCACGTGCGACGGGGCGGGAAACACGACGTGCGCCGTTGCCCGCACGCCGCCCCGCGGATCGACGTGCGCCTCCAGGCGTTCTGTGTCGTCGCCAACCGCAGCATGAGACGAGCCAGCCCAGAGCAGCGCGCTGACCCAGAACAGGCCCAGACGCAGCCCGGACGATCTAGCCCACGATCGCATCGAGCAATCGCTGATGAATCTTGCGCACCCGTTCGAGCTGCCCCTTCGCAGGGAACCGTTCGTAGAACCCGTCGACTCGGAACTCTTTGGCGAGCAACGCCCAGGGCTTGACGATCTCGGCAAAGGGCTTATGCGAGCGCTGTTCATCCCAATCTCTCATGAGTTTCCGATCCACGATCACATCGTCCAGCACGCGAATCAGCGCCTTCAGCGTAACATCCCGCGTGAACATATACCGTTCGTTGTGACCCCACACCTCACCCATCACATCCTTTACACCCTTGAGGTAGTCCCGCACCAGCGCATAACAGCGGTCGGCTTTCATCCCGAGATGCGATGCCATCCATCGCTTGTGCGCCGTCACCACCTTGAGCATCTCATTGAACACCTCGGACTGGAGGACCCACTTCTCCTGCTTGCTCCGCCCGCCGAGACGGTTAATCTTATATTGGAGCGGCGAGTCGGCCTCGCCGTACAGCAGATTGACGACCTTGGCGGCGAACTTCTTCTCCGGGCTCTCCCACGACACCTTTTCGTAGAGATCCACCAGGTGTGATCGGTTGATTCGCGTGTGGGTGGAGTTGATGATGACGAACATCTCCGTCGCAAAGTCTCCGCTCCGCCCGTCGAACAACAGACACGGCACTTCGACCTGCACCGCCTGATCCGGATGCTTAGCCTGAAAAAAGTGCAGCCCTGCCAGGCGATGCTGTCCGTCGATGACCAGATACTTGCTTTTGGGCTCGCTCAGAAAGCCGACGGACTCCGAGTCGCCGGATTTTTGGAACCGGAGGGTTTCATCGGTGAAGAGCAGTACGGTACCGGGAATCATCGGCTGCGCGACGACGGTTTCATAAAAATTGACGATCTGCTTGATCTTCTGCCGGTTCAACACACGCTGGAAGCCCTGCTCACTCCGCTCGATTCCGGCAATGAATTGAGCCACCTCGTCATGTTCGGAGAGCCTGGCCTGGGGGATCTCTTCGCCCTCAAAAAAGTAGCGGCTGGTGAACCGGACCTTCGCCAGGAGCTCGGCCGCCTGGTAGGCGATAAAATAGAACGTCCCTTCTTTCTGCCTGATCCGGGTAGCGATCATGGAGCCTCCAAGGTGTCCGGGGCGGGTTGGACTTTCCGGATTCTACGCGGGCATTCCCGTGGCCGCAAGGTGAGTGACTATGGTACCGTGCATCGATGAAGCGCCTTCGACAACTAACGCTCGTAGCGACCGTTGCCCTGATGACCATCATCAGCATCCACGTGCCAGGCGCACTCGCGCAACCGGGTGACGAGGTGGTCGCCACAACGGAACTGTCTTGCGCGTTTGCGATGACCAAAGGGGAGACGGCGCAGGAATGTCGTGTCTCCTTTCCGGAAGGATGTCTCGTCGCTCATATCCCCGGCACCCGGAAACCCTGGGCGACTCTCTCCAAGGGCGGCCGGGTCATGTGCCGATTCGATGAGAAACGGACCGACTGGAAAACGGCCATTACCGGCGCCTGCGGTCGTTGTCGATCGGACCATTGTTCAGCCAAGTTCAGCGTTCGATTTGACTGTTCGCTCCGGCAGTAATTCGCCCGGCCCATGACGCTCTCCAGCGCGATCAAGCAGGAAGCCCGCGTCTTGGGATTCGACGCGGTCGGCATCAGCCGGGTTGCCGGCAGCAGCCGGCCATCAGCCGGGCATCCTCATGCTTTATCCCCGGCCCCCGACACTCTCCTACCCTATCTTTTACTCAGCCGTCTCACAGAATGGCTCCGGCGCGGGTATCACGGCACGATGGCCTGGATGAGGCGGGCACCGGAGAAGCGCGCCGACCCTGGCCAGGTTCTTCGGGGGTGCCGGTCCATCGTCTCCGTCGGACTTAATTATCTGACCGACCATCGCGCCGATGAGCGACCGGGCCATGGCCGCATCGCACGCTATGCGTGGGGCAGGGACTATCATCAGATCATCGGCGATCGCCTGAAGCAACTGGAACAGCGCATTCGAAACCTGGCTCCAGAGGCCGAAACCCGTGCTTATAGCGACACCGGACCTATTATGGAGAAGGCATGGGCGGAACAGGCCGGTCTCGGCTGGATCGGGAAACACTCGAATCTGGTCTCAGCCGAGTACGGCTCATGGCTCCTGCTGGGGGAAATCCTGACCACCTTGGATCTGGAACCGGACGAGCCGGCCACCGATCTGTGCGGCAGCTGCTCCCTGTGTATCCAAGCCTGCCCGACGGGGGCCATCGCCGAACCCTACGTCGTCGATGCCACCCGCTGCATCTCCTACCTCACGATCGAGCTGCGGGGAGATCACTCTGTCATCCCCGACCCGTTACAGCCGCACCTGGGCAACAAGATTTTCGGGTGCGACGATTGCCTCGATGTGTGCCCCTTCAACCTGCGAGCCGAACCGACCCGCGAACCGGCCTTCCAGCCGACGGCGTTGACGCTGGCCCCGCACCTGGATGAATTGGCGCAGATGGACGAACCGGCCTTTGCCGCTCTGTTCAAAGGCAGCTCCATCCGACGAGCCAAACACGCCGGATTCCTCCGCAATGTCGAGATCGCTCAGCGTAATCGCTAACCTCCCTCACCCCATATCCCTCTATCCCCTTACCCCTTTACCCCTACCTCTTTCATTCGCAACCGAAGGAGGAGTAGGCTATTGAGCATACGCAGGTCCTTGATGGTTCGGCAGGAGCCCTGAACAAGGAGTCCTCCGATGAACCCTCAGATCATTCTGCTCATCTCCAAAGACCCCGAGACCCGACAGCTTCTCGAATCCGCTACGCCTCCGCAAACGATCATTCACCACGCACAGACCATTTCGGAAGGGCTTCGCCTCTGGCATGAGACCTCCCCGGTCCTGGTGATTTGCAAAGGCAATCCCCACACCGTGGCGCCTGTCCTTGAATATGCCCGTCAGACCAGCCCCTCCCCACCGGTCCTCGCCATCGGCGAACGCCATTCCGTGAAGGAGGCCGTGGAGATCATGCGCGCTGGCGCGACGGATTACCTCGCCCAACCCGCATCCTTGGAAGATGTTCGCGTAGCCATCGCTCGGTTGATCCACCCTCCCCCGGCCGGGGTCACGCCCTCTCCATCGCCTGATGGATTTGCACAGATCATCAGCGTGTCTCCGCAGATGAATCTCGTGAAGCAGCTGGCCAAGGAAGTCGCGCTCACGGATGCGACGGTGCTGATCACCGGCGAAAGCGGCACAGGGAAGGAACTCTTTGCTCAGGCGATCCATGAGGCCAGCCCGCGGGCCACCGGGCCACTGGTCGCCCTCAATTGCGCCGGCATCCCCGAAAACCTGCTAGAAGCGGAACTGTTCGGATACCAGCAAGGGGCCTTTACGGACGCCAAACAGGCGAAGCCGGGGCGATTCCAACTGGCCGAAGGAGGGACCCTGTTTCTCGACGAAATCGGCGAGATGAGCGCAGCGGCGCAAGCCAAGCTGCTGCGCGTGCTGGAAAACCATACGGTCGATCCGCTGGGCGATACACGCAGCCACAAAGTGAATATCCGCATCATCGCCGCTACGAACGAGGATCTCCTCGCTCAAATCAAAGCCGGGCGCTTTCGCCTCGATCTTTATTATCGACTGAACGTGTACCAGCTGCGCATCCCGCCCCTGCGCGAACGGCCGGAAGACATCGAACCGATTCTCCTGATCTTTCTTGAACGTGCCAGGCAGGAGCGCGGGTGTCGCATTAAAGCCATCGCGCAGGCCGCGCTGGCCGTGCTGCAGCGCCACGACTGGCCGGGCAACGTCCGCGAGCTGCACAACGTTGTGGAATGGCTGACCATCACCTGCAAGGAAGAGGTGATCCGGTCTCACCATCTGCCGGCATCAGTGCACACCGCTCCTGTCGCAGTTCGATCGGGCACCGATTTCAAACCGTCCCTGCTGGCGTTCGGACTGTCCCTTCAGGAGATGGAAAAGAAAATGCTGGAAGAAGCGCTCCGCAAAGCGTCAGGCAATGTCTCGGAAGCCAGCCGCCTGCTCAAACTGACCCGCAATACGCTTCGCTATCGCATGGCGAAGTACCACCTCCAGTAGAAAGGGCTGAAATCGCTGTTGCATTTTTGGATAGATAAATCTATAGGCAGCCGTTAGGAACAGCGCGGAGATGGAAGAAATCAACCGCCACTTTGGTGTCGTCCCTGAATCTCTCCGAAGCGACATACGTCAAATCGCAGAAGGGCACGCCACAATCCGGCATGAGCTGCAAGAGCTGCGTGATGAGTTCAGGGATGAATTGAAGGAAATGCGGGCGCTGATGCGGCTGTCGTTTTCTCAACTTGACCAACGAATTCACGCGATCGAATCGGCATTCCCACGCTCAAATCCCGCATGGATCGTCTCGAAACCAGCCGAACCTGGATGAAGAACTGAGTCACGCCCCCTCTTGTTGGGTGCCTCAGAGGGGGTCCAGGAAATTCTGACAGTGTGCGAAGTGGCAGCCTGGCTTCATCAAAACCACCGGGTGGTGGCGAACCAAAGGAGCGCGGCGATGAAGAGAACGAGACGGAATCACGGGGCCACCTTTCAAGGCCCAGTTGGCCTTGGCGGCGGTCAAAGGCGACAAGACGCTGGCCGAATTGGCCGAGCAGTTTCGCGTTCATCCCACCCAGATCACCGAATGGAAGCAGCAATTGCTGGCGCGCACGGCGGATGTGTTTGGCGGGTCGCGACCGACGGTGGACACACCGGATTTCAAGACGCTTCACGCGAAGATCGGGCGACTGGCGCTGGAGAATGATTTTTTAGAAGGCGCGCTCATCAAGGCGGGCTTGCTGAGCGCAACGCGATGATCGATCGAACCCACGCCGTATCTGTCGTACGGCAATGCCAGCTCCTGAAGCTGCCCCGGTCCACCGCGTACTCCAGGCGACGCCGGTGTCGGCGCGGAGCTGGCCCTGATGCGTCGGATCGACAAACTCTATCTGGACCATCCGTTTGCCGGAGCCCGCATGCTGCGGGACCTGCTAACGATCAAGTCCTCCATTTCTATCCACATCCCTGGCATGGTCGGATTCTCGGCAACACCTCTCATCTGTATTCATCCAGAGATGATGCGTACTTTTCCTCTTGTCATATGTCTCCGCGATCCAGATCACGTGCTGCCTCATTTGATCGATGATACCGAGTCCCGCTGAAGCCTGACGATCGTGACACCATCCCCTCCCTCGGCTCGATCGCCGGGACGAAAGTCCTCCACATAGGGCGAATCTTTCAGATACTCGCGCAAGGTGGATTTGAGCCGACCGGTGCCATGTCCGTGGATGATGCGGAGAAACCGTGCCCCCTGTAAGGCGGCCCGATCCAGCGCCGCCACGACCTGATCGAGCGCGTCGTCTGCCGCCTGCCCTCGCACATCCACTACGGTCTGTTCATCGAGCCCAAGGCCGCCGCCTGCCGGATATCGGTGAGGGCTCGTTGGAGATGATGCCGGCGGCGAGGCATCGGCATCCGGTTCCCGCGCCAGGCCGACAAGGCTCGAAACGGTCGCAAGCAATTCCCCTTCGCCGACTTTGACGCGCACGCGCTTTTTCCCCTGAGGCGCTTCCAAGAGACTTCCCGTCATGCCCAGTCCGACGATCTCCACGGTATCGCCGACGCCCAGCTGCTCAACAGGAATCGGCTCGCTGGCCGGTGCCAGTTCACGCCTGATCTGCGCCTCCAGCTCGCCGAGCCGTTGTTTGGCCTCTTTCGCCTTGATGAGCTTCTGCTCGCGTTTCACCGCGTCGACGGTGGCCTGTACCTCGGCGCGAGCCCGCTGAAACTGCTCACCGAGCTTCTTCTTGAGTCCCTTACGCGCCTCCTGCTCGGCTGCTTCCAGTTTCACTCTCAACGCTCGCGCTTTGCCGGCTTCCCGTTCAGCTTCGTCTCGTACTTGCCGTGCGCGCTCGGCATCGTCAGCCAATCGGCGCTGTTTGCGCTGGAGATCCGCCATGAGATCATCCAGCCGTCGATCTTCATGGTGTAGGCGCTGCCGCGCATCACTCAAGATGGCTTCATCCATTCCCAAACGGCCGGCGATCTCCAGGGCAGACGACCCACCGGGAATTCCGAGAAACAATCGATACGTCGGCGCCAGCCGCGCCACATCGAACTCCACACTGGCGTTCGCAAATCCTGGCGTCGTCTGCGCCAACTCTTTGAGCGGACCATAGTGGGTCGTCGCCACCACTTTCATGTGGAGCGACGCCAGGCGGCACAACAGGGCTTCAGCGAGGGCTGCCCCTTCTTGCGGGTCAGTGGAGGTCACCGGTTCATCGAGCAGCACCAGCGAGTGCGGCCGTGGAGGTACTCCCGTATCAATCCGATCCGCCGTTTCTGAAAGGAGCTGAACCATTTGGATCATGTGGGCGGAAAAGCTCGACAGATCCCGGCTCAAATCCTGCGCATCGCCGATATCGGCGTAGAGATTCGTAAACAACGCCATCTCGGACTCCGGCGCGCAGGGCAGGTGCAGCCCGGCCCGCACCATGAGCGCATAGAGCCCCACAATCTTGAGCGTGACGGTTTTTCCTCCGGTATTCGGCCCCGAGATCACGAGCACGCGCGTCGCCTCATCCAACACGATGTCATTCGGCACCACCTGGTCCTTGGCCAGCATGAGCAACGGGTGCCGCGCCTGCTTCAACGCCACGCGGCCCTGGTCATTCAGGACCACCGGAGTTGCTCGAAGCCGGCGGCTCCACTCGGCCTTTGCCCTGATGACATCCCATTCTGCCAATGCGTCGATGCCGTTCCCGATGTCGTTGGCTCCGGCTGCCACCAGCTTGGTGAGTTCTCGCAGGATCCTCCGGACCTCCCGGTCGATGTCCAGATCCGCGACCTTGATGGAGTTGTTCAGTTCGACTAGTTCACGCGGCTCAAGAAAGACCGTTGCGCCGCTGGCTGAGACATCATGGACGATGCCGGGAATCCGTCCCCGCATGTCTGCCTTCACCGGCAGCACGTAACGCCCCTCCCGTTGTGCGAAGTAGGTCTCTTGCAGAATCTCCTCGTACCGCCGTGACTGCAACATCTGGTCGAGACGTGACCGCATCTCCTGCTTCAACTCCTGAGCCTGGTGCGTGAGCCGTCGGAGCTCCGGCGTGGCCGACTCCTTGATCGATCCGTCCGGCTGAATCGCGCCCTCGATGATTCTCCTGATCGATCGCAGATGTCCGGTGGGACGGATCGGACCGACGAATTCCGACAGGGCCGGTGCTTCGACGCGGTGGCACGTGGCGTACTGTTCGATCTCCTCCATGAGGGCCACCACGACGACGCAATCTCTCAACTCCGATGCCTCGAGCACACCTCCCTTCTCCGCACGGATCAGCAGATCACGAATATCCGTGAAGGTCAGCGTTGGCACCGGCTCGCTCCCCGCCAGGAGGGCCGCCATTTCACTCGTTTCCTGCTGACGCATCCGCGCGACCGACAGTTCGCTCGCGAGCGGCAGCACGCGGCATCGCGCCGCCCCCATCGTCGACTGCGCCTGCTGTGCTAGGAATTCGAGCAAGCGCGGCCACTCCAGTGCGTGCGCCGCTTTTTCGGACAATGTTTCGTTCATTCGAATCTCACGACCATGACCGGGCCGTGGAGGAACTCTAGCCAACCGGCGGGGCCGGCGCAAGGCGCAGATCGTCTCCTCACCGGCCCCGCCACGGCCAGGCCTGACTGAATCAAATCGCCAGCATTGGCGGGCCGATTGCGCGCGTTTTACCTCGTTCGTATGACTTGACAAGGGTAGAGGGCGTCGATACTATCGCACACCATGCCGCGGGCAGTGTGCAACCGGCTTATTTTTACGTAGAGGACTATACGCTATGAGTCTTCGAATCGGTATCAACGGCTTCGGACGTATCGGACGCAACGTGTTGCGCGCATCCATGGGAGATCCGGACCTCGAATTCGTCGCCATCAACGACCTGACGGATGCCAAGACTCTCGCCTACCTCCTGAAATACGACTCCGTACACGGCACCCTCCATGCCAATGTCGAGGCGAAGGAGGATCAGATTCTGGTCGACGGAAAACCCATCAAGGTGCTTGCGATCAAGGATCCGAAAGAGCTGCCGTGGAAAGCTCTGAATGTCGACGTCGTCATCGAATCGACCGGGCGTTTCACTGACCGGGAAGGCGCAGGCAAGCATCTCTCCGCCGGCGCCAAGTACGTCATTATCTCGGCCCCGGCCAAAGATCCCGATGTCACGGTGGTCCTCGGCGTCAACGATGCAAAGCTGGACCCGCGCACGCATCACATCGTGTCCAATGCTTCCTGCACCACGAACTGCCTGGCACCGGTCGCCAAAGTCCTGTTGGAGAATTTCGGCATCAAGCACGGCACCATGACGACCATCCATTCCTACACCAACGATCAGCAGCTTCTGGATCTTCCCCACAAGGACCTCCGGCGCGCACGCGCCGCCGGTATGTCGATGATTCCGACAAGCACCGGCGCCGCCAAGGCCTTGCACCTAGTCATTCCCGAACTCAAGGGAAAACTGGACGGCCTAGCGATCCGCGTCCCGACGCCGAACGTATCGCTGGTCGATCTCACGGTAGAAACCGAGAAGGACTGCGATATCGCAGGCGTCAATGCGGCGTTCAAGAAAGCTGCAGACGGCCCGCTCAAAGGCATTTTGAAATATTCCGAGGATCCCATTGTCTCGATCGACCAGAAGGGCGACGATCACTCCGCCACTGTCGATGCCCCCTTGACCAACGTCGTCGACAAGCGTCTGGTGAAAGTCACGGCCTGGTACGACAACGAGTGGGGCTATTCATGCCGTGTCCGCGACCTGATCAAGGTCGTGGCGGGCAAGTCCGCCTCCCGCTAAGCCACGGATTCCCCGGCGATCGAGTTGTGACATCTCCCGCTAGTGCGCTCGGGTTGCGGCATCGCATCGAGGAGCATCCATGAACCTGCACAAGAAGACGATCGACGATGTGCCGCTGCGTGGCAACCGCGTGATCATCCGTGCGGACTTCAACGTGCCGCTCGACGAAGCGCTGCAAATCACCGACGATAGCCGTATCCGGTCCACATTACCGACGATCAATCGCGTGGTGGACGAAGGCGCCAAAGTCATCCTCTGTTCACACCTGGGCCGGCCAAAAGGGACCTTCGACCCCAAGTACAGCCTGGCCCCCGTGGCAAAGCGGCTCAGCCGTCTGCTTGGAAAAGAAGTGATCTTCGCTCCTGATTGCATCGGCCCGGCGGTCGAGAAGCTGGTCGCGAAGATGAACGCCGGCGACGTGCTCCTCCTCGAAAATCTCCGGTTTCATGCCGATGAAGAAAAGAACAACGATGCCTTCGCCAAAGCCCTGGCTTCACTCGGAGATGTCTTTATCAACGATGCGTTCGGCGCCGCACACCGGGCCCATGCGTCGACGGTCGGCATCACCAAATTCATCAAGGATTCCGCCGCTGGGTCTTTGCTGAAGAAGGAAATCGAGTACCTCGAAGGCGCGGTCGCCAATCCGGTGCGTCCGTTCGCGGCGGTGCTTGGGGGGGCGAAGGTATCAGGGAAAATCGGCGTCATTGAAAATCTGGGGAAACGCGTCGACAAGGTCATCATCGGCGGCGGCATGGCCTTCACCTTCTTGAAGGCGAAGGGAATGGAGATCGGCAACTCGCTCGTCGAGAACGACATGTTGGACTTTGCCAAAGGCATCGAAGACCACGCCCTGTCCCGCGGCGTGAAATTCTACCTGCCTGTTGACTGTGTCGTGGCGGTAAGCCGCGAGCCCGGCGCGGAATCGAAGATCGTCCCGGTCCAGGAAATTCCGAAGAGATGGTACGCGCTCGATATCGGTCCGGCCTCCGTGAAACTGTTCACTGAAGCCGTGCAGAATGCCAAAACGATTCTATGGAACGGGCCAATGGGGGTTTTTGAAATCGATGCCTACGCGAGAGGAACGCTGGCGATGGCTCACGCGATTGCCGATGCCTATGCCCTCACGATCGTCGGCGGAGGTGAGACGGCGCTGGCCGTGCACCGGGCTGGCGAATCGGAAAACATCTCGTTCATTTCAACCGGCGGCGGTGCCGCCCTGGAATTGCTCGAAGGCAAACAGCTCCCGGGGCTAGCGGCCTTACCCGATCGTCCCAACTAGTCCCTCCCGCCATCCCCATCTATAGACTGAATGAGAAACGCTGTGCGTACCACCCTGATCGTCGGCAACTGGAAGATGAACAAGACGCCCTCGGAGGCCGCGGCCTTCGCACGCGGTCTGGCCGAACGGCTTCGGGTGTCTCCGTCGGTTGAACTCGTCGTCGCCCCGCCGTTCACGGCGCTGGAGTCTGTTCGTGCAGCACTCGGCACTTCGTCATCGATTCATCTCGCAGCCCAGAATCTCTTCTGGGAGGATCATGGAGCCTATACGGGGGAAGTCTCGGCGCCGATGCTCCGCGACCTCGACTGTCGCTATGTCATCCTGGGCCATTCAGAACGACGCACGATCTTCGGCGAACAGGATGCAGGAATCCAGAAGAAAGTCCACGCCGCATTGAAACACGGGATCCGGCCGATCCTGTGCGTGGGAGAATCACACGCGCAACGTGAAAGCGGGCACACCGACACAGTCCTCACACAGCAACTTCAGGGCAGCCTGACCGGTCTGGATGCTCAAGCGATGGCTTCCGTCACAATCGCCTATGAGCCGGTCTGGGCGATCGGGACAGGAAAGTCGGCCACGCCTGATCAAGCTGTTGCCGCCCACCGGACCATCCGGGCATTCCTGGCCGGCACATGGTCGGCCGCGATCGGCGGAACGACCAGGATCCTCTACGGAGGGAGCGTCACATCGCAAAATATCGAATCGTTGTTGAAATCGGATCAGATTGACGGCGCATTAATCGGCGGGGCTTGTTTGCAGATCGATTCCTTTGCTACAATCAGTGGCGTCGCTGCCTCGCGTGCAGTACGCTAATTATGCTGTACACCCTGATCGTCATCGTCCATGTGTTCGTGTGCTTCCTCATGATTGGAGCGATTCTCCTCCAGTCGGGGAAGGGTGCGGAGATCGGGGCTTCTTTCGGGGGATCCAGCCAAACGGTGTTCGGGAGTCGCGGCCCTGCCAACTTCCTGAGCAAGCTGACGGTCGGTGTCGCCGCCGTGTTTATGCTCACATCGCTCAGCCTCGCCATCCTGGCGAAGGAGCGGAACTTCGCCTCCACTGTCATCGACCTCAAACAGAAAAACGAACCGGCCTCCACGTCCTCCCCCGCCCAGCCGACAACGGAGTCCCATCCTCCGACCGGCGATACAGTCCCAGCCGACCACTGACCCAGCTGGCAAGCGTCATTCGTCAACCGAGACCGGAGCCCGTCCTTCCCCTCTTCCGCGATTGACGATTGACGGAGGACGTAGTCTGAGTCTGCTACACGCGGGTCAGCCACGACTCATGCGTCTGATCTTCTCCACGCACGATCGAAAAGAAGGCCTTTTGAAGAGCCATCGTAACGGGCCCCGGCTTACCGGTCCCGATTTTGCGGTTGTCGATTTCGCGAACCGGAGTCAGTTCAGCGGCGGTCCCGGTGACGAATACTTCGTCGGCCACATACATTTCATCCCGCGTGAACCGTTCCTCCACCACATCAATCTTCTGCTCTCTGGCGAGCTCGATGACCGAGTTTCTGGTGATCCCTTCAAGAATTGAGGTCAACGGCGTGGTCTTGAGCTTCCCGCGGCGAACGATAAACACATTCTCCCCGGTCCCCTCGGAGACATAGCCCTCGGTATCGAGGAGAATCGCCTCGTCATACCCGTCAGTCTTTGCCGCCCGCTTGGCCATGATCGAGTTCACATAGTAGCCGGAAATTTTTCCTTTGGTCATCGACACGTTCACGTGATGCCTGGTGAACGACGAGACGCAGGCGCGCATACCGTTGACCAGAGCATCATCGCCCAGATAGGCGCCCCACCTCCATGCGGCGATGGCCACGCGGATAGGATTGTCCCCAGGATGCACCCCCATGGCCCCGTAGCCGATGTAGACCAACGGCCGGATGTAGCAGGCATCGAGCCGGTTGACACGTACCGTCTCGACGATCGCCTCGGCGATCTGCTTCCTGTCATAGGGGATTGCCATCAGGCCGATGTGGGCGGAATCGAACAAGCGATCGACATGTTCCTGAAGCCTGAAAATCGCCGACCCTGACCTGCCCTTGTAGCACCGGATGCCTTCAAATGCCGCCAGGCCATAGTGCAGGGAGTGGGTCAGGATATGGATCTGTGCATCTCCCCACGCCACAAATTTTCCATCCATCCAGATTTTCTCGACTGGTTCCAGCATGGTCACTGACTCCTCAGCATGAGACGGTCACGCGACGACCGGTCAAGACCCGCGAACTATAACGTGAGGGTGTACGACCGTCAAGCAAAGGCGCCCGATCGCATCGAACCGGAATGGCGTCATTACATGGAATGCACGGGCAGGCTACGGCAGGGCGCAATAACTCCGAAGACGGGAGCTCAGAAATGTCCCGATCCGCTCCTCGCCATCAGGGCTCATTGTCACCACTTTGGCCCCGAACAGGAGACCGCGAACCCAGCGGACAACGACCCGTTGAATTTCAACCGTATCGTCCTTGTCAGGCAGCGACAGCCGCACCACGAGTTCCATTCCCGGCACCACCTGGTGATCGCCCAGCACCCGGAATCCGTTACGGGACAGATTCATCACGGTGCCCTTTCCGAGGAATTCGCCACCCATGTAGTACAGCGTGCACCGGACAGGAATACGATGATAGGTACGGATGACAAACTTGCTGGGTTGAGCCATGGCCGACCCTGTTCTCCCGTATCGCCGGACGCCGGTGAGCGGCTCCGCTGGCTGTGTGCAGAGGTGCCTCAGCATACGTGCGGCAGACCTCTCGCTCCTAGTCCCCGAAAGAGGGGGACTACGAGACCTCAGTCTCCGTCACTCACGTATCTCCCGGCATTGTACAACCCCGCACTCACCCTTGACACCCCTTGGATCCCTATGTTAGATGAACCATTCCATAGTGGAGCGGATGAGACATGTACGCAATTGTTGAAACTGGCGGAAAGCAGTATCGAGTTGAAACAGGCTCGACGATTCAAGTCGAAAGCCTTCCCGGAGACGTCGGGGCCCTGATCGAATTGGACCAGGTTCGCCTGGTTCATGGCGACACCGGTGTGGTGGTCGGACAACCGCTCGTGAAAGGGGCAACGGTCACGGCTGAAATCCTGCGTCACGGGCGTACGCGCTCCATCACCGTGTTCAAGAAGAAGCGCCGCAAGAACTACCGCCGCACCCGGGGGCACCGTCAGGGATTCACGAAGCTTCTCGTCACCGGAATTGTGACGGCCTAACAAGCAGGGGAAGACCCACCATGGCAACAAACAAAGGCGGCGGATCATCACGCAACGGTCGGGATAGTAATCCCCAGTATCTCGGTGTCAAAGCCTACGGCGGGGAGACCGTCAAGGCCGGCAGCATTATCGTCCGCCAACGCGGCACGAAGTTCTTTCCCGGGTTCAACGTCGATCTTGGGCGGGATCACACGCTGTTCGCGCGGGTGACCGGCACCGTGAAATTCGAAGGCAGACGCGCCAGGCGGAAAGTCAGCGTGTACCCTGCCCCGACCAAATCCTGATTCCTCGTTTCACGTTTACCCCCTCGCCAGAACGAGTGCTACAGAGATTTCTATCCCCCGGCCTGGCTCGGGTCGGGTATACTCATCCCCTGAGCTGAGCAGCTCGGCCCCGGATTTGCGGAGCAGCGCATGTTTGTCGACGAAGTGGCGATTACAGTCAAAGCCGGTCGCGGCGGTGACGGCATCTGCAGTTTTCGACGAGAGATGTTCGTGCCTCGCGGGGGACCGGATGGAGGAGACGGCGGCAACGGCGGCAATGTCGTCTTCACCGCTTCTCACCGGCTCACGACGCTCCTCGATCTCCGGTACCAAAAACACTATCAAGCGGAGGACGGACGGGCCGGCGGCGGCTCGAACTGCACGGGGCGAACGGGAAAAGACGTGGTCGTCACCCTCCCGGTCGGAACCGTCGTCTATGATGACACCACGCACGAGGTGCTCGCCGATCTGGTTGCGGACGGCGGAACCGTCGTGATCGCGCGCGGCGGCCGAGGAGGCCGGGGTAACAGCAACTTTGCCACCTCAACAAACCGAGTGCCGACGCGGTTCACTCACGGCACCGAGGGCGAGGAGCGGACCTTGCGGCTGGAGCTCAAGCTGCTCGCTGATGTCGGGCTGGTCGGGTTTCCGAACGCAGGAAAGTCCACGCTGATCGCTGCCATCTCGGCGGCCAGGCCGAAAATTGCCGATTATCCCTTCACCACTCTGATCCCGCAGCTCGGCGTTGTGCGCTGGGGATCTGACCGTAGCTTTGTCGTCGCCGACATCCCCGGCCTGATCGAAGGCGCGCATAAAGGGAAAGGTCTGGGAGTCCAGTTTTTGCGCCATATTGAGCGCACGGCCTTTCTTCTCCACCTGATCGACGTGTCTGAATGGGCCACGCAGGAACCGGTAGCCAGTTTCGAGATTTTGCGGCAGGAGCTCCGTGCCTATGACGAGACGCTCTCGACTCGTCCCTTCGCCCTTGTGGCGACCAAGCTCGACGTGAGTGGAAACCGCGACCGGCTGGCGCAGCTGCAGGCCTACTGTCGGCATCGAGGGTATGCCTGCCTGCCGATTTCCGCCGCGACCGGCGAGGGGCTCGATGAATTGGTGACCTTCGTCGGCAAGCAGGTCGCCGACCTACGGAAGACGTTATGCGAGACGAGCTCTTAACGCGTGCAAAGCGGGTCGTCATCAAGATCGGGAGCCGGCTCATCGCCTCCCGTGGAACAGGACTGCGTCCTGAGCAGATCGAGCGCCTGGCCGACGAGATCGCAGCACTCCGGGCGAGCGGTCGGGAGGTGCTGGTCGTATCCTCAGGCGCGATCGTGTCCGGCATCAGGAAGCTCCAGCTCAAGGAATACCCCAAGAGCCTGCCGGTCAAGCAAGCGGCCGCAGCCGTCGGGCAAAGCCGGCTCATGTGGGCCTATGAAAAGGCGTTCGAGCGGCTCGGTATTCAGGTGGCCCAGATCCTTCTCACGCACGAAGACCTCGCCGACCGCCGGCGATTCCTGAATGCCCGCTATACCCTGACGGCGCTCATCGGATTCGACGTTCTCCCGGTCATCAACGAGAACGACACTGTGGCGGTGGAGGAAATCCGGGTCGGTGACAACGACACCCTCGCCAGCGAAGTGGCCCATCTGGTGGATGCCGATCTGCTGGTGATTCTGTCCGATGTGGACGGGCTTTATACGGAGAACCCTCAGAAGAACCCCTCGGCCACACTGATCCCCCTGATTTCGGAGATTACCGAAGAAGTCGAGCGCCGTGCCGAGGGATCCAGCTCATTCGAGGGCACCGGAGGCATGGCGACGAAAGTGCGCGCCGCCAAGAAAGTCGGCGAGTATGGGGTGTCCACTCTGATCATCAACGGAGAACGGCCGGGACTCCTCCCGAGCGTGCTCGCCGGAGGGCCCGGGGGCAGCCTCTTTCTGGCCCGTGAACGGCGCCTGACCAGCCGCAAACATTGGATCGCCTTTACCCTCCGTCCGCGCGGGCAGGTTCGCCTAGACCAGGGCGCTGTTGAAGCTCTGACCAAGCGAGGTAAGAGTCTCCTTGCCTCCGGCATCGTCGAGGTCGCCGGCCAATTCGAAGCGGGTGATCCGGTGAGTTGCCTGGATCCGGACGGAAAGGAATTCGCCAAGGGTCTTGTCAACTTTTCCTCCGAGCTTTTGAATCGGATGAAGGGTCTCAAGACGCAAGACATTCAGCAACAGATCGGCCTCCAGGAATATGAGGAAGTCATCCATCGGGACAACCTGGTCATCCTCTAGTGAGATGTGAGTGCTGAGTCCTGAGTTATGAACTCTTCTCATCCTCAATGCTCAGCACTGCATATCAAACGCCTCGGCCTCCTCGGTGGAAGCTTCAATCCCATCCATCGTGGCCATCTCACCATTGCAAACCTGGTCCGCGAACAGCTCCAGCTCGATCGGGTGCTGTTCATCCCGACCGGCGACCCGCCCCATAAGCGCGGCGGGTCGCTCGCTCCCGCACCGGAACGGTTGGAAATGGTTCGTCTCGCAATCGCCGGCTCCCCGTATTTCGAGGTATCGGACATCGAAGTGAACCGGACAGGTAAGTCCTACACCATCGATACGGTTCAGGAGTTACAGCAACAGTATGGCCCATCCACCGAGCTGTTCTTCATCATCGGTCTCGACGCGTTTCTCGATTTCCCGGACTGGAAAGAGCCTCGGAAACTCCTGCGCGCCTGCCGGTTTGTTGTTGTCCCCAGACCGGGGCACTCCTTCCGGTCGCTGGCACGGCTTCCCCTCCTTCCGAACCTCGAATCCCACGGGCTCGATCAACTGGACTCCGGCAACCTGATCAGGCTGGATATCCCGATTCCCTCGGGCCCGGGCATCATCTGCCTGCCCCTAACCCCCTGTCCGATTTCCTCGTCTGCAATCCGACAAGCGATCAAGGGCGGCGCAACGCTGGCAAATCTGTTGCCGGCCCCTGTTGAATCTTATATACTTCGCCATAGCTTGTATCAGGAGGATCGCTATCGCACGCACATCTAAGGCCACCGCTCTCGCCATCGGCAGGGCGATGCTCGACAAGAAGGCCCTCGATGTCCAAGTCCTCCACGTCGCCCCGCTGACTTCCGTTGCCGATTATCTGGTGATTGGATCGGCGGAATCCGACCGGCAAGCTCGCGCAATTGCCGACCATGTCGACGGCGTACTCTCCCACGCCGGTCAACGACCGCTGAGTATCGAAGGGACGACTTCCGGGCAGTGGGTGCTGCTCGATTTCGGCGATGTCGTCGCCCATATTTTCAGGCAAGATGCGCGGTCGCACTATGCCCTCGAGCGGCTCTGGAGCGACGCGCAGTTGATCCCGGTGGCCGACGACATGCCTCCTCCGGCGGCCGTACCCAAGAAGCGGATTATCGTGCGCAGGGCCTCCTCGCAAAAGACGGTCTGATCATGTTGCGACTGTTGATTACGATCTTCCTCGTCAGCGCGGGCGTCTTCATCTACAGTTATTTCCGTGAACTCAACCCCGGCACGGTCGTCGTCCACACCAGTCCGACGCTCGAATTCGAACTCAGCCCCGTTACGCTCGTCCTGATTTCAATGGCCATCGGAGCGGTTATTGTGACCTTCGTCGTGGGGCTGCAGCAAACGGCGCACGTCATTCTGAACTGGCGGAGTAACCGGCTGGTGCGCCGGAAAGAGAAAGTCGACACGCTACACCGTGACGGCACTCATGCGTTCATGTCCAAACGCACCATGGAGGCCATCAACCTCTTTGAG
>DASPGL010000129.1:0-18734 GCA_035620635.1 Nitrospira sp.
CCTCTCCCTCGGGCTCTGCTGGTGCGCGTGGCTGACGAGTTGCACGGCACCGGCTCAGGTGGCTGAGTATCCGAATCAACAACGGATGGTCGGCACGCCCAAGTCGGCCATCCTTACCTGCGCCGGCCAACCCAGGAAAGAGACCAGGGACGGCACATTCACCCTCCTTCGCTACTATCGGGAGGCGCCGATCCTCGAGGAATCCCAGCCCGTGGGCAAAGGAAGTGTCTCAACCATTCGCCACGGGTGCTGGGCCACCGTCGTGCTGGCTGATGATCGCGTCGTAGATGTCCGCTACCGGTTTGTCCCTTCCAGCTTCGATGCATCGAACGATTGCGAGGAGATTTTCGAGCCGTGCCTCCCGTAGCGCTCCGCGTCAGGCCGTGCCGTCTCTCTCTTTCCGCCTAGCCGGAGATCGGGAATCGTGCTATGCGTAGCCGATGAATCCGGCGTCTCGCGATTCAGCGATTGTGGCGGTGGCGACTGTCACGCTCCTGGTGGCCTGGTCCAGCCCTGCGCTGGCACTGGAAAAGTATGGCCGGCCCCTCCCCTCCATGGATGGCGCCGATGAGAACGGGCGCGAAGCCGAGGAAAGTCTCTTCGCCGGCTACTTCCTTACCGGCGTCTTTGCATCCAACCCGACCTTTGCTGCCCGGCCGGATAACACCGGTCTCGTCGGATTGCGTCATATGCTCCATCTGGAGACAGACCTCTACAAACAATACCTGACTTTCTATACAGACCAGAATTTCTTCTCCGACCGGACGAAAGGATGGATCGAATTGACCGAATGGGATGGCACCTATGCGCTGACCGGCGTGTTGAGCCACGTCAGCTGGCGCCTGCAGTACGAACGGGACGCGCCGCTCGATCGACGGGGGATCAAGCAGGCCTATGCCGACGCGCTGGTGACAGCCAAGTTCCAGGCGGTCCAGGATCTCCCTGGATGGCGACGTCTGTTGCCACACCAGAACCTGACGGCCTATGCCGGTGCCGGTTGGCTTTTTCACAACAGCAACTATTTTGCGCGACCGGACAATACGGGACGTGCGCTCCTCCGCTACGTGGCGCACGTCGATCTTGATCTCTACAAGAACAAGGTGGTGCTCTTCGGAGACGTCAATCTGTTCACGGACCGGGATGCCGATAACAAGGCCAACCCCACGGAACTGGACTGGATCGTGGGACTCGCTCTGCGCTGGCGAAACGCGGAACTGGCGGTGTATCACGAACAGGATCGCCCGTTAGACCGAGGAGGACTGGTACAGAAGTATCTCGCGGTTCAGTTGCGGTTCTCTTTCGACGTCTCGAAACAGGATGTGGGCATGGGGACGGCGGCGGCGCAGAGTCGCAGTCAGTGAGGCAATTTGAGGACCCAGGTGAGCAGCCGATCTGAGACTCGATCCGGAAGGAATTTCACCATCAGCGCGCGGATCTTCGCATCGGCTCCTACCAGATATCTCGTCTTTGGATGGGAGGCCGTCAAGGCGTCTTCCACGGCATGTGCAACGATTTCGGAAGGAATCGCACGGCCCGCCGCCTGTTGGACGACCTTTCTCACCTCTGCGATCACGGTTCCATAGAGGGTTCGCAGTTCAGCCGTTGTCGCAGCTTCCAGGTCACGGGCCTCCTTTCCGGACTTTTCCCAGATCGGCGTCGCGATGGCGCCGGGCTCGACAATCGAGACCCGGATCCCCCACTGCTGCACTTCCAAGCGCAACGCGTCGGTGACTGCCTCCAGCGCAAACTTCGACGCGGCATAGGGTCCCATCAACGGCAGGGCCGCACGACCGGCAATAGATCCCATGTTCACGATGCGTCCGCGGGCCTGCCGAATGAGCGGGAGGAACGCTTGAATCACCGCCACCTGACCGATCAGATTGACCTCCAACTGCCGCCGAAGCTCTGAAATCGGCACGGCCTCCAGCGGACCGACCACGGCGATACCGGCATTATTGATCAGCCCGAATAATCCGTCTTTTCCAACTCTTTCCGACACCATCACCTGGGATTTGTGAATGGAGTCCTGGTCCGTCACATCGAGCACGAGCGGGATCAGTCGCTCTGAGGCTCGTTGCCGGAGCGCCGTACCGTCATCGAGCTTCCGCACTCCGGCAAAGACCTGGAAGCCCGATCGATCGAGGTGAAGCGCGCAGGCGGCGCCGATGCCCGTCGAGGCCCCGGTGATCACCACGGCCCTGCCCTGCCCGATCGACATACGTCGCCTCCTCGGTACCTTGCCAGACAATAGCAGCTTTATGGCAACGGGTCATCCATCGCCAGCAGCGGAAGGCCGGGGATCGGCCGGCGACCCGCACTCACCGAAGAGAAATCGGCGCGGTGACGGGCATTCGGTGGACACTACCCTCGTTCTTCGGCTATCATCACCCGCGCGAACTGACCAATCATGCCGATCGTGTGGCGGTGTAGCTCAGTTGGCAGAGCAGCGGACTCATAAGCCGCGGGTCCCCCGTTCGATCCGGGGCACCGCCACCATCTCCAACCACGCACAACAGCATCGAACGAGGGACCGGGGGATTCGAAGGGGGTCCGCCTCCTTCGTGGGAAACGTATGAGGGGGCTGCCCCCTCTGTAAGAGCTGGCGGGGCAGGCACCAGGGCCGAGCCGGCGGGGGAACCCGTTCGATCTGGGTCAGAGTGCCCCCTAGGAGGTACGGGGAAGAGAAAGCGCTCGCTGGTGAGAGAGTCCAACGACTCAGCAACCGAGGTCGGTGCTACAGAGATGGCCCGGATCGTACACCTTGGAGCAGAAACCTCATCAAGCCGCATGCTCCATGGAAGGCAACAGATACAACAGGCGAGTCAGCGTTGCGGACTCGACTTCCGGCAAGTCGTTGAACTGGACACCGAAGGTGGAATCCCCGGTCCACCGGACCACCGCGGCGGGAACATACACAGGGGCGTGCTGTTCGGGACGAATATGAAGTTCCAGCACCGTGCCAGGAGGCAGTTGCGTGCCGCTTATCATCCGACATCCGTCCAGGCACAGGTCCAGCACGCACCCGTCCTCGATCCGCATCCCATCGGTCGAGAAAATGCTCTTGAAATGGACAGGGTGACGTTGGTGCTTACGCTGCTCCACGAGTGTATCCATAAACCGTCCTCCGTCGCTCATCGAGGTTTCATGCGAACAAGGGCGCTCTCAGCCTCCTCACTTCCATTCCTGGAACCATCTCGGGCCGGCTCACTATCCCTACTGAGCCACCCCTTCTCCTGTCAGGGCTCGTTCCCTCGACCATGGGTAGAGGAGCGGTGATGCCCCCCGGATGTGACCTTGTGTTCTTCGCGGAGCAAGTCCAATGCCTTTGTTGACACGGGAATCCAGGCAGTGACGTGGACACTCCGACTCGTAATGTGCTGATTCTCCGATGGATTCCCGGCTTCACCTTGGAGCTGCCGGCCAGCGATTCTGCCCGGCCGGTCAAGCCGGCACTCCCCTGAACAATTTATTGTCTTTCGCAGACTAAATTGTCCAGGAAACCGGAGCGAAGGAGACGGCGGATTAGAGCCGAGGATCGCCCCGTCACGAGCGCGTCCTTTGCCTGCCGGTCGAGAAGGGACCTTGGAAATACGCAATCGGCGCAGGTGGGGGCAGCAGAGGAACAGCCCAGAAATGGGCAGGTTGATCGGCCCCCTCTCGTGCCATCGAGTGGCCGAACGCAACGATGGTCTTAGATCATCTGAAATTTTGGAACGTCAGTAGTCGTCGATTTCATCCGTTTCATCCAGCAACTCGGCGGTCATCTCGGCTTCTCCCTGTTTCCACTGAGCCAACGGGACACTTCCGGCGCTCAATATGGCTTCCTGCTCAGTCCTTGCCGCGATCGTCAAATCATAGTGAATGGTTTGTCGCACCTGAAACATCTTCATTCAATAACCTCTTGCCTCCGGTCCGTTGTGTCGACGTTCGCTGGTGCCGTCACCACCACCACGCCGAAGACGGCTTATCCATGTAGGTCAACAACGCAATCAACCCTGCTCCGGCCAGCAACCACAGACAGCCGGCTCTCCAGTTTCTTTGGCTGAAAGAGAACACGCCGAGCAAAAACATGACTGCTCCCACAATGCCGATGAAGAGCGACCCCGTCGCACTCATTGCCCCCTCACGCAACCACGCTTCTCCTGTCTCGCAAGCATCCCCGGCGAACTCCAGAGGGCAATCCTGCCGATGGTGCGATCCTCACCGAGACTCATGCGGGTCATGAAGACTTCCGATTGTGTTTCCAAGCTTCCCCACTTTGCTCTTCGAGGGGCGGCTTTCGGCAATCCTCACCTGCGCGCATGGAACGAGCACCGCCCTTCGTTTGAGATCCGATCAATTTCGCGTGCGCGTTCCGCGAGCACAGAGGATTGCCGCGAGTCGCCCCTATTCTTCCCTCAACCCCTCCACCACCGGCTGCTGCGCGGCCCAGCGGGCCGGGAAATAGCCCGCCACCAACGTAGCCGCCGCCGCCAGGCCGACCGCCTGAACGAGGGACCCGATCGGCACGATCATCTGGATCGTCCAACCGAACGATTGCTTATTGATCACCTTGATGAGCAGCAGCGACAGCAGTCCCCCGCCGATGAGCCCTAACGCAATACCGATCCCACCCAGATAGCCGGCCTCCCACAGCACGAGCTGCCTGATCTGAGCCGCACTGCCGCCGATAGCGCGCAGGGTCGCGAACTCCCTTCGCCGCTCCAGCACCGACGTGACCAGGGTATTGACGATGCCGAGCATGGCGATGATGACGGCGATGGCTTCCAGGACATAGGTCAGCAAGAACGTCCGGTCGAAGATATCAAGGATTTCCTTGCGGAGTTCCGCGTTGCTGATCAGCAGTGGCGGAAGCCTGCCGCTGTCGGTCTGGTTCAATACGCGTGCCATCTCCTGCCTCACACGATCGAGATCCGCGCCGGCTGCCAGGTACACGGGGAAGACGGTGGCCAGTTCGTCTTGCCAGAGGGATTGATACAACCGGCGATCCATGAGGATCTTCCCTCCGTCCGTCGCATAATCATAGAACACCGCGATGACGGGAAACGTCTGCATTCCTTGCGGCGTCAGGATCTCGAGAGGCTCTCCTTCGCGGATCCCGAACCGGTTGGCCAGGATTTCTGAGATCAGAACTCCGCCGGTATCCGCCGCGCGATTCAACTGGCCTGATGACTCGCCCCTCCGGACCAAATACCGGCTCCGTTGCGCGTGCAACCGCAAGTCGCGCGAGACGACCGCGACGCGTTGGCCCCTCACGGTGACGCGCACATCGCGATAGGAATCGACCGCCTCGACGTCGCGCACGCTGGCGAGCAGCGTCATCCATGCGGGCGGAAGACTTCGTCCGATCGTTCCCGCTTCCGTCCCTCGCAGCCACATCGAGGGCGCCACCACGATATCCGCGATCACGGTCTCGGCCACCCACAATTCGACAGTGTGACGGAAACTCCTGACCATCACCAGAACACCGATCATGATCGCGAGCCCCACCATCAATGCGGAGACGGTCACTCCGTTGCGGCCAGGATTTCTGGACGCGTGGTCTACGGCAATCTCGCGCATGACCCCGCTCGTCCCAGAGACGCGAGCCTCCCGCCGATGCCTGGGCCGCCAGGTGACACAGATCGGTGCCAGACAGGACAGGCCGGCCAGCAGGCAGAGTGTGGCCAGATATCCGAGCACCGGAACTCCACCGAGGGGACCGGCCAGACTCAAGAGTCCCGTCACCAGCAGCAGCCCAAGCCCGATCACTCCCAGCACACCGACGCGCAGCTGCCGGCTCACTTCGTAATCACCCGGGGCCAGGGCGCGCACTGTTGCGGTGCGACCGGCGTCCACGCTCGGTCCGATCGATCCGATCATGGACACGACGCAGCCGATCGCCAGACCTTCCAAGGTGAATTCCCAGAACCAGCCCTCATCAAACAGCAGGCCCGTCGAAGCGGCGACCGGAACGTACAGATCAGAAATCGTCCGGCTCAGCAGCGCGATCAGCTTCTGGGCCAGCACCATTCCCGCCGCACTTCCGAGCCCCCCTCCCGCCAATCCGAACACCGCGGCCTCCGCGAGGAAGAGGCCCGCCACTCTCGCTTGTGTCATCCCGATGGCCCGGTAGATCCCGATCTCCCGCCGGCGTTGCGCCACGACGAAGGCCATCGTGTTGTAGATCAGAAACATGCCCACCAGGAGTCCGACCCAGCTGAGCACTGTCAGATTGAGACGAAAGGCCTGCAGCATCTGTTCCACCTGCCTTGTCCGTCTGGCCGGTCGCTCGACCGTGATGTGCGGCGGAAGGACCGTACGGATGGCTTGGGCGACCGTTTCGACCGTCTGCTCCGAATCGGTCGTCACGTCAATCCGGTCCACTCGCCCCACCATGCCAAATGTGATCTGCGCCGCAGCGATGTCCATGACAACGAGGCGGTCCCAGGAGGAGGTTCGATCGGACGTGTCTTGGAGAATGCCTGTCACCAGGCAGGTGATCTGGCCGGTTCCGATCTGCAGTTCCACCCGGTCCCCTACAGACACCTTCCAGTCGGCTGCCAGCCGTCGCCCTACCAGCATCGTGTCGGAATTCAGCACCGACTCCAACAAGCCGTCAGCCGACTGCTGCCCCAGACGAAATCCTCGCGTCTCGACTTCGGCCAGAAGATCCAGCCCAATCACCTGCACCGCTTCAGCATACTGCCCGTGATTCATCCTGACCGCCGTTTGTAGAATGACCGGCGAGACCGTCGTGACGCCCGACACTGTCCTCACAGCAGGAAGGAGCCGCTCATCCAGTCCCAACTCGCCTCCAGAAATCTCCAACGCGGTCGGGCCCGCTACCGTTAATACGGCCTGTTCGAATGAGCGCAGCACATCCACATTAGCCGTCCGCACCGCCACGGAAGCGGACACGCCCAGGGCCACACCGACGACGGTCAACAGCGCGCGCAGCGGCCACTGCGCCACGTGCGAACACAGCAGTAGAAGAAGGAGTTTGAGGAAGGACGGCATCAGCGATCGGTGAGTGATGAACAGGATGCATCGATTCGCCAGCCAGGACATCCAGACACACGCGCAGGGCGCCCGACGCGTCGATGCACATATCGGCCGTTTCGTTTACACACTTTCGTTCCTTTGTTAGACTCGCAGTCGAACGTCGAAGAGGAGCCCAGAATGGCGAGAAGTCGAGGCAACACCGCACTGCAGCTGGAACGGACCGAACGGGGACACCATGAACCCCTGCGCATCACCCCGCGCCAACGCGAGATCCTAAAGATGGTCGCGATGGGCCATACCAACCGCGAGATCGCCGCCTCGCTGGATATCAGCGTCCGCACCGTCGAGGTCCATCGCTTCAACTTGATGCGCCGCCTCAACGTTCGTAACGTGGCGCAGCTGCTGCGCCAATCGCTGCAGCATGGCCTCCTGCCCCGCAACTTCGGGGTAAAATAGCCCTACAACTCCCTGACCTTTCCGCGACATTCCCCCACGGATCCGTACCCTTTGCTCTCCAGAATCGCCGCCAGCTCTGCCTCCAGCCGCCCGAATACCTCCACGCCCTGCTCCACCAGGACCGTCCCCACCTGCACGGCAGACGCTCCGCACAACAGGTGCTCGAACGCATCTACCCCGTTCACGATACCGCCGGTACCGATAATGGGCATCTGTCCCTCGAAGAACTTATAGAAGGCACGGACATTCGCCAGCGCGACCGGCTTGATGATCGCGCCGCCCAATCCTCCAAATCCGCCCTTCGGCTTGATGACCACCGCTTCCCGCTCGGGATCGACGACCAGTCCATTGCCCACTGAATTGATCATGTTCAGAAAGTCCACGCCGCAGCGCCCGATCACTTTGCCCATGATTTCGTGATGCGCCGGGTCGAAGTACGGAGGCAGCTTGACCCCCATCGGCACGGTAATCACCCGGCGCACCCGCTGGAGCAGCCGTTCGGATGTCTCCGGGTCATAGCCGATTTGAGGCTTGCCGGGAATATTGGGACAGGACAAATTGACTTCGACGAGGTCAGGACGGGCGGCGTTGATCGTGGTCGCGATGGCAGGAAAATCGTCTTCGGTGAGGCCCGCTACGCTCGCGATGACCGGTTTCCCGAATGTCTTCAATTCAGGAATCAGCTCGGCGTACGCTCGATAGCCGAGATTCGGAAGCCCCATGGAATTGATCGAGCCGCCGGGAAATCCGTAGTAGCGCGGCTCCGGATTCCCCCGCCGCGCCTCCCGCGTCATCGACTTGGTCACGATCGCTCCGGCGCGCGCCCGGCCCAGCGCGACAAGCTCATCCCTCGTCACACAGAGTGCCCCGGCCGCATTCATGAAGCAACTTGGGAAGCGTACGCCGGCGATGGTGGTAGACAAATCCGTCATGACACGACGAGGTCGGGCGCTCGTTCTGTCCGCGAGACGAGACGCCCGTCCTGCATTGTCCAAGTGTAGTCGGCCGTCTGCGCCGCCTGGTCGCTGTGGGTCACCAGCAACAGGGTCTGTTCCCCTTCTTTCGCCAAGGCCCGGATGAGCGTCAGGATGTCCGCTCCCTGGTGCGAATCGATGTTGCCGGTCGGTTCGTCCGCCAGCAACAGGCGCGGCCGGTGTGCCAGCGCTCTCGCGATCGCCGTGCGCTGCTGTTCCCCGCCGGACAACTCCCCTGGCCGATGGTGCCGACGGCGGGTCATGCCGACCATCTCCAGCACCTCATCCACCCGCATGGCCACCCCACGCCCGCCCTCGCCGCGCAGCAAGAGAGGGAGCGCGATATTTTCCTCCACGGTCAGCCCGTGGATCAGATGAAACGCCTGAAACACGATGCCGATGGTTTCCCGCCTGACCGTCGTCCACTCGGAACTGCTCCAGTTCCTGGTCGATCGCCTGTCCAGTTCGATCTCGCCCGACGTGGGGTGATCCAGCCCGGCGATCAGATTCAACAACGTGCTCTTTCCGCACCCGCTCGGCCCGACGAACGCGCAGAACTCCCCGCGCTCGATCTCAAGACTCACCTCATGCAATGCCACCACGGTCGCAGCTCCGCGCTCGTAGGTTTTCGACAGCTGCTTCAGCGTCACCATCGGTGGGGCTCAGGGAACATCAGACGGCCAACGGCCGGACCGGTTGCGCTTGGGGTGCACATTCGTATAGCACAACCGTTCAGAGGGGAACAACCTTGACAGAGGCCCGTTGCACACCCTACAAAACGTCGTGGTCATGTGACGGATCCTGAGATTCCTCCATGGGTCAATCCTTCTCCGCTTCCGCACAAGGAATGTTGCGCCGGATCATCAGATTTCTCCTGCCGGTCGAGTGCGCCCGGTGCGGTACGGAGCTGACGGCGGATCCGATTCCCCATTTCTGCGCTGCCTGTTGGAGGACTCTTGTATCACCGCCCTTGACGCGTTGCCCCCGTTGCGACCGCCCGTTTGTCTCTCCTGCCGCGATTGCGTACAGCCCGAACCATGTGTGTCAGGCCTGCGCGGAGCGCCCGCCATCCTACACCAGAGCCTGGACGTTGTATCCCTATCTGCCCCCGCTGCAGGATGCCATCTGTCTGTTCAAATATCGTGGCAAGGTGGCGCTGGCTTCTCCGCTCGCCCGCCTCATGATCAGCCGGCTTCCTGCGCTCGGCGTCGTGGATCTCGTCATGCCCGTGCCTCTGCACCCCCGGCGTTTACGCGAGCGGGAATTCAATCAAGCGCTTCTGCTGGCAGACCGGATCGCCCGTCATCTCGTCGTCCCGCTGTCGTATGACAACCTGGTCCGGACCACGCCGTCTCCGGCACAGACGACTCTCACCCGCAAGGAACGACTCAAGAACCTCCGCGGCGCCTTTGCGGCACGCCAGCCCGACACGATCGCGGGCAAACGTATTCTCTTGATCGACGACGTCTTCACCACCGGCGCCACCGTCAACGAATGTGCGAAGACCCTGCGGAAGGCCGGATCCGGTGATGTCTTCATCGTGACATTGGGGCGCACCATGGACGCCGGCACAGTCCCCGACCGGCTCCTGGCCCAGTGGGCTGCCCCTGCTCCGGGGTTGACGGGAATCTGATCCATGCCGATCTACGAATACCTCTGTCGCGATTGCCGGAAACGGAGTTCCATCCTGGTGTTGAACATCCGCGCCTCCGGCCCGGCCTGCTGCCGACAATGCGGCAGCACGAACGTGGATCGCCTGCTCTCGCGGTTTGCCGCTCCGAAGTCTGAGGAGGCCCGGCTAGAGTCGCTGGTCGACCCGACCAACCTTGGCGATCTGGACGAACATGATCCGCAGAGCGTCGCCCGACTGATGAAAAAGATGGGCCGGGAGATGGGCGAGGATCTCGGTGAGGACATGGAAGCGATGCTGGATGAGGGAGGGGACGAAGGGGAAACACCGGCAGACACTGACAGTGTGTGACAGCCATTGTCATATATTTTCACTTGACATTTTTCCGGCGAGCCCTAGAATACCCTCATTATCGGAACCCGTATGATCTATCACCACGCCCTAGACCATAGGTGGCGCGATGGGGCCTGCCCCGAAAAGCGAATTGATGACGGTCACGGAAACCTGCCGTTACCTGAAGATCACCCCGCGCACGTTGTATCGCTACTTGCACAGGCGGCAGATTCCCGCTTTCAAGCTTGGAAAAGAATGGCGGTTCGTGCGCTCGGATCTGGAGCAGTGGATTCGCGAGCGCACCCGGTCCACCGTCAACTCCTGAACTAGGATTCCGCTGATGTTCGCTGGCGAATACCTCTGCAAAGTCGACGAGAAAGGACGCTTCATCGTCCCTTCGCCCATTCGCGAGCAGATTGAAGCGGACGGCCAGGCCGTCGTGTTTCTGAAGGGGCCGGAACAGTCTCTGCTGATTTACTCAACGAGGGAATGGGAACGGGTCCTGGAACGGACCAAGTCTTCACTGGACGAGGACCAGAGCCGGCTGTTCATGCACTTCGTCGTGTCCGAGGCCGGTACATCCGATATCGATAAGACCGGACGCATTCTCATCCCCGGTCGATTGCGAAAGTTGGTGCCGGTCGATGACGATCAGGAGGTCATTTTGGTCGGCCTCTACCATCGTATGGAGATCTGGAATCCCAGCGAATGGCGGCGCTATATTTCCCGCACAGAAGATCGGTACGAACAAAACATGGCGAAGATCCTGAATCTCTTGTAGCCCGGCTCCATGCCATCCGGCCGACGTCGCACAGCCGCCCAGTCAGCCACGCGTTCGGTCCGGGTCAGTTCCTACCGCCCCTCCGACCCGCAGCACCGTATGACGGCGCCGACGCCATTGCGGCCCATCGATCGCGATACCCTCGTGGCCAAAATCAAGACCCCCTCCCGTCCTTTCACCCTTCAGGCCCCCCTGCCGGCTTCCGTGGTGACCGCCGAGAAGATCTCGCTCACGTTGCCGGTCCCGCCCAGCATCAACCATCAGTATGCCACGGTGAACGGTCGCCGGCTGCTTTCGTCAGCCGGGCGTGCCTACAAGGCGCAGGTCGGACAGCAGGTCTGGATTGCCCTCTCTCGATCACCTTCCCGTACGTCGCTGGTCGACCGCCTTCAATCCGAACCGCTCGCCCTTTCCATCCGCTTCTTTTTCACCTCCGCCCTGCGGCGCGATGTGGACGGCGGCCTGAAAATCGCCCAGGACGCACTCTGTGAAGGCCTCGGACTCAACGACAATCGCATCATCGAAACCCATCTGTACAAACGGGTGGATCGGGCTCATCCCCGGATCGAAGTCACACTGTCCCCGATCTCCGATCGTGCTCCACGCGCCATTGCAGATTGACCGGGTTCCGTCACGGTTCGGCTTCAGTCTCTCTCCTTTCAGACCGATAAGTGAGCGACCGGAATATTCCGCACCACACTCCGTGTCCGTACAGGGACAGCGCCATGGCCACAACTCGGATTCCAACTCATGCACTGCGCATCGGCATGGACGTGGCCAGGCTCGACGTCTCATGGTTCCGCACTCCTTAGATACCTCCCGCCGCGATCCAACGCTCTCGCATGACCTCTCCTCTCTTGCCGCAGCGGGAAGAACAGCTCTTTCACACGCACCCGCGTTTGAGCGCATTGGTCTTGGAACGGCAGGGAGGATTTGAGCCGGCCGTGCTCCAGCTCATCGGAGAACACCACGCCTACCTCGACGGCAGCGGTTACTCCCGGGAGACCAAGGGTAAGTTCACCTCGGCACGCACGCGCATGCTGATGATCGCAGACACCTACGATGAGCTGATTACCGGATTCGGCGGGGCGTCTCCGCTCTCTCCGCACCAGGCCCTGCCCTGATCATCACGCGCTGCCTAGCCATCTTGGGCTACTCGTAGCGCAGTGCGTCGATAGGGTTCAGCCGGGCCGCCTTATTGGCCGGGTACAACCCGAAAAACAGGCCCACCGCGAGGGAAAAGACAAAGGCTATGGCCACCGTCTGCCCCGAAATGATCGTCGGCCATCCGGCGATCACCGTCGTCAATCGGGCACCGAGCACCCCGAACAGAATACCGAGACAGCCGCCCACCACACTGAGCGTCATGGCCTCGATCAGGAACTGCACCAGGATATGCCGCCGTTTGGCTCCCACTGCCATCCGCACTCCGATCTCCCGCGTCCGTTCCGTCACCGATACCAACAGAATGTTCATGATCCCGATCCCACCGACAAGCAGTGAAATAGACGCAACGGTGAACAGGAGCACGGTCATCGTTTCGCTGGTGCCTTCCTGAACTTTCCCGATATCAACCTGCGTGCGGATGGTGAAATCGTCCTCCTGTTCAGGTTGCAGTCGATGCCGAAGCCGCAGGACCTCGCGAATCTGCTCAGCTGCCGAGCCCAGGTCCTCCACCCGCTCCGTAGACGCAAACAGGGCTCCGACGGACCCCAGGAACTGAGTCCCGAACACCTTGCGCTCTGCGGTACTGAATGGAATGAAAATAATGTCATCCTGATCGGACCCCTGGGCCGACTGTCCCTTCGGGGCGAGAACGCCGACGACGCGGAACGGAACATTCTTGATACGGATCATCGCCCCGACCGGCTCTTCCCCAGGATCGAACAGATTGCCGACCACGGTCTGCCCGAGGAGAGCCACCCGAGCCGCCGTTTCCACATCCTGCTGTGAGAAGGGCCCGCCGCTGGCGAACGCCCAGTCCCGGATCGTCAGATAGCTGGGTGAAATTCCGTTGACGGGCCCGCTCCAGTTCTTGTTTCCGTTGACGATCTGCATGACATCGCGCTTCGCCCAGCCTGTGTCACGCAACAATGGAATCCGCTTCTTCAGGTCGAGCCCATCCGACACCGTCAACGTCACTGCCCCTCCCTGCCCGCCACGCACCCCACTGGTCGTGGTGGAGCCAGGCAGGATGATAATGACGTTGGTCCCCATGCTGGCGACCCGCTGAGCCACTGCCGCCTTGGCACCTTCTCCGATACTGACCATCGCGATCACCGCGCCCACCCCGATGACGATCCCCAGCATGGTCAGCCCGGCTCTCAGCCGATTCCGGCCAAGAATCCTGATGGCCGTCAACACCGTGAGCAGCACGAAGGCCGGCATCAGACCCCCCCGGGTGATGGCGTCAGGCCCGGTCTGGTCCGGCGGTCGGTCCGGACACGACCGTCCTGGATCACCAGTTCACGTTCGGCATAGGTTGCAATATCCGCCTCATGCGTAACGAGAATGATCGTAATGCCCTGCTCCCTGTTCAACCTGTCGAGAATGGTCATGATTTCACGGCTGGACTCGCTATCCAGATTGCCGGTCGGCTCGTCGGCCAGGAGCAGCGAGGGCGAGGTGACCAACGCCCTGGCGATCGCCACACGCTGTTGCTGCCCGCCTGACAGCTGGGTGGGATAGTGCTGTTCGCGACCTTGAAGTCCCACACGGCCGAGGGCCGCCATGGCCAGGCCCCGCTGTTCGCGCAGAGGGAGCCCTCGATAGAACAACGGTAATTGCGCGTTCTCCAGCGCGCTGGTCCGTGGAATCAGATTGAAGCTTTGAAAAACGAAGCCGATCTGTCGGTTTCTGAGGTCGGCTAGTTGGTCGGCACGCAGAGCCGCCACCTCGATGCCGTTGAGCCAGTAGTGCCCTCTGGTCGGTTGATCCAGACAGCCAAGAATATTCATGAGCGTCGATTTGCCGGACCCCGACGAACCCATAATGGCCACAAACTCCCCCTGCTCGATGGACAGTGTGAGCCCTCGGAGCGCTTGCACCTCGACATCACCGAGGGAATAAATCTTCCAAAGGTCTTCGCATCGGATGAGCGGTGGCATCTACAATCCGCGGCGATGGACAGTCCGACGCTGGCCACCGCCGAAGCCGGGTGGCAACTCGCCGGTCCGCCGGTCGCCACGGGACGACTCGACCCCGACCACCACCGCGTCTCCCTCACTCACGGGACCGGCAACCACTTCGGTCGACATCCCGTCGGAGATGCCCGTCTGAATCATCAGAGGCTCCAGATCGTCCGACGCTCCCAGCGTCCACACCCTTCTCGTCTGCCCAACGGATTCCGCTGTGACGGCCACCGTCCTCCCCTCTCCGGAACTCCCGCTGGTTCTGATGCCGCCCCCGTCACTGCTGGCCCGATCCTGACGATCGCTGTGGGGCGGGGTGAACCTCAATGCAGCATTCGGCACTTTCAGCACCTGATCCTTCTGCGCCACCACGATGGAGACATTGGCCGTCATGCCCGGCTTCAGCCGAAGATCCTGATTATCGACGGCCACCACCACGTTGTAGGTCACGACATTCTGCACGTTGATCGGCGCCAATCTGACCTGGCGAATCACCCCGGAAAACTGCACACCCGGGTAGGCATCCACTGTAAAGGTCGCCTCCTTGCCTTCCGTCATCCCGCCGATGTCCGACTCGCTGACATTGGTATCCACCTGCATTTTGGTGAGGTCGAGCGCGATGAGAAACAGGTTCGGCGTGGCAAAACTTGCCGCCACCGTCTGCCCGACCTCCACATTGCGTGCGACGACAATGCCGTCGACCGGAGACCTGATCACGGTGTACTTCAATTCCAACTCCGCTGAGTTCAAGGCGGCCTCCGCCTGCTTGACCTGCGCTTCAGCCACCCGGACTTGTGCGTCTGCACTCTGGTAATTGGTGAACGCGACATCAACATCATTCTGTGAGACAAACTGCTGAGCCACCAGTGATTGAACCCGGTCGAGTTCCCGCTTGCGCTGGGCCAGATCCGTCTTGGCTCGGGCCACATTCGATCGCGCCATCTCGAGATTGCTGAAGGCCTGTTCGCGCCGCGCTTTGAACGGTTCAGGATCGATCACCGCCACCGTTTCTCCGGCCTTGACTCTGGAATTGAAATCCGCGTGGAGGCTCTTAATCATCCCCGAGACCTGGGTTCCCACCTGCACGGAAACAACCGGATTGATCGTACCGGTCGCACTGACCATCGAGACCACCGCTCCCCGTTCTACTGCGGCCGTGCGATAGCGGACCGGCGGCTTCCGCTCGCCGTTGAAGAACACATACCCGCCGATGGCCAGCCCGATGGCCACCACTCCGATCATGAGTCCAAAACGTCGCATGCTCTTCTCCCGCGACATGCCAGCAATTCTATCAGGAAGCCTCGGGCGATTCACCCAATACGGCCGACACAGAACAACGCGCGGGAATCGGCAGGTCTCGGCTTGTCACCGGCCTTCAGGAAGGACTCAGGTGGCCAGGAATCTGTCGAGGAAGGTGGTGGAGACGTGCCCCTTTTGGAAGTCGGGATCGTCAAAAATCTTACGGTGCAGAGGAATCGTGGTCTTAATGCCCTCGATGACGAACTCATCAAGCGCGCGTCTCATGCGCATCATGGATTCCTGCCGATCATGGCCGTGGGTAATCAGCTTCGCGATCATCGAATCGTAGTGCGGCACGACCATGGCGCCTGATTCCATGGCTGAATCCACCCGCACGCCGAAACCGCCCGGAGCGTTGTACCTGCTGACCTGGCCGGGCGAAGGAATGAACTTCTCCGGGTCCTCGGCATTGATCCGGCACTCCATACTATGACCCGTGAGCACGACATCCTGCTGACGGATTGAAAGCGGATGGCCCGCCGCCAGGCGGATCTGCTCCTTGATCAAGTCGATGCCGGTCACCATTTCGGTAATCGGATGCTCGACCTGGATGCGGGTGTTCACTTCCATGAAGAAGAAGTTCCTGTCCTTGTCGAGGAGAAACTCGACCGTGCCGACGTTGCGGTAGTGCACGGCCTTCACGGCCTCCACGGCGACTCGCCCCATCTCCCGGCGGAGCTTCTCATCGACCGCGGGCGAGGGCGTTTCCTCGACCAATTTCTGATGCCGGCGTTGAATCGAGCAATCCCGCTCTCCGAGGTGCACCACGTGGCCGCGTTGATCAGCCAAAATCTGGACTTCGATATGACGCGGCTCCAGGAAGTACCGCTCGAGATACACCCCTTCGTTGCCGAAGGTCGATTTGGCTTCGGCCTGAGCGGACTGAAACGCCCGCCCGAGGGCTTCGGCATGGTTCACCACGCGCATGCCCCGCCCCCCGCCTCCGGCCGTCGCTTTAATGATGACGGGAAAGCCGATCTTCTGGGCGGCCTGCAAGGCATCCTCCTCGCTTCGTAATTCCCCTGGACTGCCCGGCGTCACCGGAAGTCCCCGCCTGGCGACCACCTCACGCGCCTTCGCCTTGTCTCCCATCATCGCGATGTTTTCGGTGGTGGGACCGATGAATTTGATGCCGATGGATTCGCAGACCTCGGCGAAGTGGGCGTTTTCTGAGAGGAATCCGTACCCGGGATGGATGGCGTCCGCCCCCGTGATTTCAGCGGCGCTCAAGACGTTGGGGATATTGCGATAACTCAGCGCCGCCTCCGGCGGACCGACGCAGACTTTCTCATCGGCGGCCCGCACATGCATGCTCGCCGCATCGGCTTCGGAATGAATGGCGACGGTCCGGATACCCAGTTCCTTGCAGGCTCGGATGACCCGCAATGCAATTTCTCCTCGATTGGCGATGAGAATCTTTTTGAACACGTTTCAGCTCCGATGCGATGGCGAGGGCCGACTATGGAGCAGCGTTAGGATCGATCAGGAAGAGTGCCTGACCGTATTCGACCGACTTGGTGCTGTCCGCCAGAATCTTGACGATGCGCCCATCCGATTCCGACTCGATCTCGTTCATGAGCTTCATCGCTTCGACAATGCACAGGACCTGGCCCTTCTTCACGTAATCGCCTTCTTCGACATAGGGGTCCGCATCGGGTGAAGGAGACCGATAGAAGGTGCCGACGATGGGCGAGACGATGGTGACCATGGCAGGGCTTTGTTCCGACGAGGAACCGGTCGCAGCCACCGGCTGCGCCGACTGCTGAGACGCGCTCGGAACGGATTCCTGCACCGATGCCGTGGAGGACTTGCCCCCGACCTCATGGCGGATTCGAATGCGCACGCCTTGCCGTTCAAGTTCCAACTCAGTCAGATTGTTCCGGCGCAGCAGATCAATGAGGTCCTGGATCTGTCGGTTCTGAGTCCCCGTGAGCAATGACTCCGCAGACGGCTCGCCGACAGATGCCGGCAGAACAATCGGGCGCGGCGTCTTTCTTGAACGACCGGATCGGCGTCTGTTCACCGGACGCGCTCCACGTAGGATCTTGTGCGGGTATCGATCTTGATGACCGTCCCCACTTCCAGATAGAGCGGCACTTTGACCGTCGCCCCCGTTTCGACAATCGCCGGTTTGGTCCCGCCCGACGCCGTGTCTCCCCGTACGCCAGGCTCCGCGTCAACGACCTTCAGCTCGATGAAGATCGGCAGTTCGACAGCAATCGGTCGATGCTCATAGATCAGAATCTTCACGATCATGTTTTCCTTCAAGAGATCGGCGTTCTCACCCAGTTGATTCTTCTCGAAGGTCAGCTGTTCGAAAGTCTCCGTATCCATGAACGTATAGGAATCACCGGTGGCATAGAGGAACTGCATATCCCGCTCTTCCAAATTCGGCTCTTCGAACCGTTCTCCCGATCTGAACGTGCGGTCGAGCACATTCCCCGAAAGATAACTCTTCAGCTTGGTACGGACGAAAGCGCCGCCCTTGCCCGGCTTCACATGCTGAAACTCGACGATATAAAACGGCTCGCCTTCGACCATGAGACGAACCCCGTTCCTGAAATCAACCGTAGAAATCACCCTGAACTCCCTTCCATTCTGACCAGCACTGCACCGAGGATGTTATCGGTTCCTGCGCATTCCATGGCCACGCGTTGACTTGTTCCGTGATATAGCAGCGCCCGCAGACCGAGAGGACAGATGTTCGCACAGTCCCCGGAGGGCCAAGAGGTAGCCGGCCGGCCCAAACCCGCAAATCTGCCCCAGGGCGACTCCTGAGACATACGAACAATGCCTGAACTCCTCACGCCGGTGAACATTCGATAGATGCACCTCGATGGTCGGCAATTCAACAGCGGACAGCGCATCCCGTATGGCCACGCTGGTGTGGGTATAGGCCGCCGGGTTGATGATAATCCCGTCATAGCCGCTGCGGGCCTCCTGAATCCAGGTCACCAATTCTCCTTCATGATTCGACTGGCGGATATCCAAAGCCGCCCCCAACTCGTCGCCGAGCTTCGACAAAGCCGCATCGATGGCATCGAGCGTGGCCGTCCCATAGACGGATTGCTCACGGCTTCCCAGAAGGTTGAGATTGGGGCCATGCAGGATCAGCACTCGCAGCATGTGGGGTACGAACCGCCTCC
>DASPGL010000130.1:0-13171 GCA_035620635.1 Nitrospira sp.
GACGTCGCCATCGAACCGTTGATCGCCTTCCTCTACGACCCCAAAGCGTCCGAGGTCGAGGCGGAACAGGAACGGGTCCTTTCCTATGCGTCGGTCCGGCTGACTGCCAAGGATGCGCTTCGGCTGATTGTACTGGAAACATTGGAGAAGCTGGGGTGGTCGCCGCCGGCTCAGGATATTGAGATCAGCTCCAGCCGGGCGGACAACCTCCGCGTGGATCGGCCGTTGGGAGAGACCGGTCGGTTCGGTCCCTCGGGGGATATGGCCTAGTCGAGCACAACGGGACCGCTGAGCCCCGAGCGTTATCTCCTCACGGCAATCCCATGGACATCGGCGGTTTCCTTTCCGTCCTTGACGTTGGTGATCGCCACCTGTCCTTTGTAGTGGCCGGCTCTTCCGCCTGCATCGACATGGATCACGCCTACGCCTGGGATCGTCCCCTTGGCATTCTGCGCATCCTTATCATTCCCGGTGAGCGGATTCGGCCCTCGCAGGCCCACAAAGACGTACTGGCCGTCCGGCGCGACATCCATCAAATCCGGGGCCGGATCCGCATTGGCACCGGTCGCCAGTTCGACTGAGCCGACACTCAGATCGCTCACCGTATCGATGATCTCGATGTTATTCCCGGCCCGGTCCGCATTCCACACATAGCGCCCGACCGCCGCCATGCCATGAGAGTCCGCGAACCTGTCATCGCGCTGCGAAACGAGCTTGGCCGAGACGGCTTGCGGAAGCTTGGAGATATCGAGCGCGTACACATCGTACGACAAGGGCGCGATCGGCCAGCCGCCCCCGGAGTTGATGTACATCGTGCCCCCGACTTCAATGCCGCCGCAGCCTGCCGGGTGGATCTGGTTGTTGTCCAATGTGGCCACGACCTTCAGAGGCGTGGTCGTCACATCCACGACGAGGAGGCCCCCGCCACGGAGCGTGACGAAGGCATACTGACTGGAGGAGTCGGTGATCGGGCAGATCGGCGAGGTGTCCGGACGTTCACCGCCTTCGAATGCGGCCAGGTTGAGGACATCCTTGTCGAGATCGAAGCTGTATTTGTGGGCCGCGTAATCCGTCCAAATACGGATGAATTTCTTCTCGGCGATATTGGCGGCGATCGCCATCTTCTGGTCCGGGGTCGGCCAGGCGGCATGGACATTCTTCCCCATCAACAGACAGGCCTCCGGTTTCTTCGTAGCCGCATCCATGACGAGGACCTGGCCGCTCAAGAACGAAATGATGGCGTGGTCCTGGGCGGCGTTGAAGAAGAGCATGTGCGGTCGACGGACGGATTTTTTCGTGGCCTCTTCGCAGAATTTTCCGATCGCGCCGGCAAAGTCGATGGTCAGAGCCGGTTTGGCCGACGACGGATTGGCGGCCAACTGCGCCCCGTCATAGACGTGGAGAAATCCCCCGCTCTCCTTCGCGGTATCGGACTGGTCGGTCACCCAGACTTCATACGCCTCGGCAGCAGGAGCAGCCGACGCAAGGACGGCCAGGAGAGCCGCGGAGAAGAACAAGGGTTGCAGGAACAAGGTGCGTTCGAAGCGGGTCATGATAGCCTCCGGTCCGTATGTCCCTCGCAGCGGGAGTTCGGGTCCCCATACTGCACTCTTCGGACTCCAGTTTCCAGAGGAGATTCTCAGCGGGGTCCCCTTCGTTGACCCTTCGAAAAACCCTGTGTTAGGGTCAGTGGCTCAGTGCGTGAGGGACGAGTGGGAGACCCGGTCGCAGAACAGATTGCCGCCCTCAGGGACAAAGATTGGGCTATTCGCGAGGAAGCGGCCACCCGATTGGGCAGTCTCAAGGATCCGCGGGCGGTCGACCCTCTGGTTTCGATCCTCAGGGACGGGGACCGCTCCGTACGGGATGCGGCCATCGGAGCCCTGACGACGATTGGAGAGCCATCTGTGGTCGCCTTGGGTACCTGCCTGTCCGATCCGGAACTGCCGGTTCAGGAAGCCGCGTCCAAAGTGCTGGCATCGATCGCGGACGAGCGTGTGCTCGATCCTCTTCTCCGGGCCTTGCGGAGTCCGGATTGGATCGTTCGCATGCATGCAGCGAATGCCATCGGACGCATCAGGAACACCCGATCGATTCCACCTTTAATCCTGTTGTTGCAAGATCATGTGAAGGCGGTGCGGGAAGCGGCCGCTTCGGCGTTGGCCGCGATCGGGGAAAGGGCGATTCCTTCGCTGGTGGACGCATTGACACACCGGGATTGGCTGGTCCGCCTGCACGCCGTGGAGTCGCTCGGGCGAACAGGATCTGTCCACGCGGTGGAGCCGCTGATCTTCGCGCTGTTCAATGACGGCGACTCTGCCGTTCGTGAAGATGCCGTTCGCGCCCTTGGAGAGATCGGACATTCACAGGCTGTTGTCCCCCTCATGACGGTCGTAAAAGAGCCGCATCTTCGCACGTTGGCTGTCGAGGCGCTCGGACGCATCGGGGACCGTCGGGCGGTGCCGCTCCTGATCGACATCGTGAGAGGGACCCATCCGCCGGAAGCGACACGCCCCATCACGGGCTGCGGGGATCAGTGGAGCGAGGAAGTCATCACGCAGGCCGCTGCGGTACAGGCGCTCGGCGCCATCGGCGATGAATCCGCACTCCCTTTCCTGGTGGCGGCACTCGAACCCACGTGTACCAGGGCTGCGGCAGCGGCGGCGTTGGCACGCTTGGGGACCAAGGCCATTCCTTCACTCCTTTCCCTACTGACAGGCCACCGGGACGACAATGTGCGGTCTCACGTCAAGGACACCTTGATGGCGCTGGGCTGGAGGCCGGGACGCCTCTAGCAATTGACCCGTGCACATTCTAGATTTTTGATTTTGTCTTGACGACACCCATGCCGAAGGAATCGATCGAAACACTGGTTTCCGAGCTGATCCACGAAGAAGACTGGCGCCGGATGCGCGCCACGGCGGCCTGTGTGGCCGGCGGCCCGCGAGCGGTACTGGCGCTGATCGAGGCGCTGCGTTCCGGGACGGTGGATCTCAAGAAGGAAGCGGCGGCGATGCTGGCCCGCATGAAGGATCCGCAGGCCGGTGTGCCGCTCGTCGGCCTGTTGGAGGACGATGATCCCGCGGTCCGGCAGGCCGGCGCGACCGCGCTGGAGCAGATGGCCGGGGTCCTCGATGTCGAAACGGCCTCGGCACTGGTGGCGTTGCTCCCCAGAAGCCTTGACGGGAATTCCCGCCAGCTCTTGACGCACCTGCTCGGGGCCGTTCCGACCGCCGTCATGCCGCTCTGCGAGATGATGAGCCATCCTGACCCGAAAGCACAGATTGCGGCGGCCACCATGCTCGATCACCTCTTGGATCCTCGATCGGTCGACGCCTTTATCGAAGCGCTGGGGCGGCCGGCGGTACGCGACATCGCGGTCGGCACGCTCAAGAAACTCGGGGCGATTCGCGAGCGGATCGACCAGACATTCGCCGCCCTGCGCGAGGTCGAAGGTGCCAGCGAGCGGGAAGAAGCAAGGATGGCGACCGTGATTGATCTGCTCGGCATCGGGCGCTCGAGCGTCGAGATCCTGATCGAGTACCTGGAAGACGACGACTGGCTCGTGCGCGAAGCGGCTGCAGATCTGCTGGGGAAAATCGGAGATGTGCGGGCCGTGGAGCCGTTGATGACGCGGCTCGAGTGCGACAAAGACACCGGCGTGAAAGAGCTGGCGATCAAAGCGTTGGGACTGATCGGGGATGCCCGACCGACCCGGCTCTATCTCGAAGCCATTCCGATCCGCCCGCTCCGCGTCTATGCGATGGAGGCGCTGGCCAAGATCAAGGATGTGGAGGTCCTGCGACCGCACAAGGAACTGTTCGATCGATTGAGAACGGATCGCGACGGATTGGTAGCCTACAATGCAGGCCTGATCGCCGATAAGCTTGATGCGCTGGCGGGAAGCGCGCTCCACGAGCGTGAAGGGAACAACGAGGATGAGTAAGGAGACGGATTCCGACCGGATTGATCAGCTCATTGCCGCCTTGCGTGACGAGAACGAAGCCTTACGGGACCACGCGATCGCCAGTCTGGGCCAGGCCGGTGCGGATGCGTTATCCCGCTTGATCGGCCTGATGGCCGACGAAGACACGGTGATCCGGGAAGCCGCAACCAGCGCAGTGGTCCGGATCGGGCCGTCGGTCGTCGAGCCTCTGCTCGAAGCCCTGCAGGATGATGAATGGGCAGTGCGGGAACAGGCCGCGTCTGCGCTCGGGAAGCTGAGGGAGCCGCGCGCGGTCGATCCGCTGGTCAGATCGCTGAAAGACAGGGACGGGGCCGTGCGCACGGCGGCCGTCTGGGCGCTGGAGCGGATCGCCGATCCTCGCGCGGTTCCCGGATTGATCGAGGCGCTCGCGGACAGTCTGCTGATGGAGGATGTCGCACGCGTGCTCAAAAAAATCGGTGATGTCCGGGCGGTTGAGGCCCTGATCGACGGACTGTTAGGTACCAACTGGATGGTGCGCCGGCACGCGGCGGAAGCGCTGGGGAAGATCGGCGACCGCCGCGGGATCAGCCCGCTGATCCAAGCGCTCACCGATGAAGACTGGCTCGTCCGCCGCAACGCGGCAGAATCGTTGGCCAGACTGGGCGCCAAGGAAGCCATTCAACCGCTGCTGCCGCTGCTCGAGGATGAGAATGCGATGGTCCAGGAAACGGTCGATGGCGTCTTGGCCAGCCTCGGATGGAAGCCGACGCCGTAACGAAACACCTTACACGAAGGATACCAGTCATGGCAGATGAATCGCCGGTGAAGTTGATTCACATCGGTCCCAAGGGCGGAGACAAGAAGGACGGGTTCAATTTGGTCACCGAACGGGTGGTGGCAGTCAACCCGGAGGCCAAGCAGGTCGAGGTCGAGCTGCTCGCCTATGACGGCAAGACCGTCGTCCTCGAGGTGGCGGAGGAAGCGATCGAGGACCTCAAGAAGCTCAAGGCCGGAGACGGCGCGACGATCCGTGTCGTAGAAGAAGGCGGGAAACGCATCGCGAAGGCCTTCAGAATTCGCGCCAAGGATCCCAATGCAGCCAGAGCTGAGGCCATGTTGCTGGACCTGAAAGATTCGCACTGGCTCAATCGCAAGTACGCAGCGGAGGTTCTGGGTGAGCTCAAGGAACAACGCGCCGTCGCTCCGCTGGTGGAGGCGTTGACGGACGAGGTGGGCGACGTGCGGCAGCGCGCCTATGACTCCCTGATCAAGCTCGGCAGCGCCTCGGTGCCTTCACTGATTCCGCTGCTGGTGTCGGAGGAAGATGAACTCCGTCAATCGGCGACGGAAATTCTCCGGAAGATAGGCAAGCCGGCCGTAGAACCCCTGGCCACCGCTCTCACGGATGCCGATGATCGACTGAAGACTCGAATCATGAAGGTCTTGGACCGGATGGGGTACAAGCCGAAAACGAAGAGCGAACCCTCAGCCGAGCTGCCCCGACTCGGTTAGGTTCGATCAGAAGCTGCTTCTCGGGCGTCGCACCGGCCGCCCCACCGACACGTGTGTAAATCCGGCGGCCGTGACTCGCGCAGGATCGTAGACGTTGCGCAGGTCAAGCAACAGCGGACTGCGCATCACCGCCTTCAACTTCTCGAAGTCCAGGTTCCGGAAGAGATTCCACTCCGTCATGATCACCAGAGCATCCGCCCCTTCGGCCGCGTGGTAGGCGTCTCGGCAGGGTTGCAGCTCTGGCAGCAGGCGACGGGCTTCCTCCATCGCCTCAGGGTCGTACGCGCGGATCGTAGCCCCTTCTGACATGAGTTCCCGACTGATCGCCAGGGCCGGTGCCTCCCGAAGATCATTCGTATTCGGTTTGAATGAGAGGCCCAGCATCCCGAAGGTTTTCCCCTTCAGTCCTCCTACAGCCTCGCGAATCTTGGCGATCATCCGCGCCCGCTGTACATCGTTCACCCGCGACGCGGCGGAGGCAATCTGCATAGGATGGCCGTTGCGCTCGCCCGTCTGAATGAGGGCTGCCAGGTCTTTGGGGAAGCAGGACCCGCCGAACCCGGGGCCGGCATGGAGAAACTTCGACCCGATTCGGTGGTCAAGCCCCATTCCCTTCGCCACCATCTGCACATCGGCGCCGACCCTCTCGCAGAGATTCGCCATCTCGTTGATAAATGAAATTTTCGTCGCCAGGAATGCATTGGACGCGTACTTGATGAGCTCGGCCGTCGGGACATCCGTGACGACGATCGGCGTTTCAATGAGGTACAGCGGGCGATAGAGGTCTTTCATGATGGCAACGGCTTGGTCGCTGTCCGCCCCGATGACCACACGATTGGGCCGCATGAAATCCTCGATCGCCGACCCTTCCCGCAGAAACTCAGGATTAGACACGACGTCAAAGCGAATGGCTTCTTTCTGAGTGTTCCTGATGACCTCACGGATTTTTTCTCCTGTCCCGACAGGCACGGTCGATTTGGTCACAATGACCTTGTACCCGGTCATATGACGGGCAATGCCCCGGCCTACTTCTTCCACAAACGACAGATTCGCCGATCCGTCCTCACTAGGAGGCGTGCCGACCGCGATGAAAATGACCAGCGCCTTGTCGACCGCTTGAGCAATATCGGTGGTAAAACTCAACCGGCCTTCCTTCACACCCTTCGCCACAAGTTCCGTAATACCCGGCTCATAGAATGGGACCTCGCCCTTTTCCAGTTTCTCGATTCTCCCGGCATCGTTGTCCATACACGTAACGTTCACACCGAACTCCGCGAAAGATGCCCCCGTAACCAGTCCAACATAGCCGGTTCCGATGACGCTGATGTGCATGCGCTGATCTCCCCCTAATGAAGTATTATCCGGGTGAGTATACCAACGAGAGTTTGGCCGGGCAATAAATTGTGGTGTTTGACCACTGTGTGATCGCCATTCAGTTGCTTCGTTGACTCCGGGAAAATGCGTTGAGTACAATCCGGCGCCTTCCAATTCTTCGATGCGTCAGAGGAAGAACGCGATGTCCGCAACCGGCACCTTGGTCCTGAAGAGCACCTGCCCTCCGTCCAGTCGATGACTCGTCACATCACCCACATTTCTCGCGGATTCCTTCTCTTCACCGCCCTGGTGACCGGCGCGGTCGTGATGGCGCTCGAAATTCTCGGCAGCCGCCTCCTGGCCCCCGTCTTTGGGAATTCACTGTATGTGTGGGGCGCATTGATCGGGGTGATCTTGGCTGCCATGAGCAGCGGCTATGCGTTCGGCGGGTGGATCTCTGATCGTCATGCCGGTGGGACGGTTCTGTCCGGGCTGTTGCTCTTCTCAGGAGCCTGGACTTTCCTGGTGGCATGGGGGAACCAGCCAGTTCTGTTTGAAATTGAAAAGGTCGTGCAGGATCCGCGTGTCGGTCCGTGCCTCGCCGCCACGATACTCCTCGCGCCTCCCGCCTTCGGCTTGAGCGGGGTACTGCCCGCGATGTTGCGGCTGGCAGTCGCGGACATGGATCATCTGGGCCGGCAGACCGGCCGCATGATTGCCCTCTCAACAGTCGGCAGTCTGACCGGAACATGGGGAACCGCGTTTTTTCTCCTCTCCTGGGTCGGCAGTCAGTCGTTGATCGCGTGGTTGGGCGGCATTCAAGTCGGGCTCGGCCTCTGGTGGCTCTTGAAAACCGCGCCGGGCCGCCTCTCACTGCTGCTCATCGGCCTCGGAGGCTCTGTCGTACTCGGAGGCCTGGCACTGCATCCGGTCCAGAGGTTGAACCAGCCGGTCTATCAGGAAGACAGCCCCTATCAACAAGTCCGGATTCGCGATGACGAGTTGTTTCGCTACCTTGTGCTGGACCGGACCTTTCACGCCACGATGTGGAAATCCGATCCGGTATGGCTTTTTCTTCCGTACAGCCAGTTGATGGTCTCCTCGCTGGCACTGACCCCCGAACCGCGCCGCGGGCTGATTCTCGGCCATGGCGGAGGATCGCTGGCCAAATGGCTGGCACGGTACTGGCCCACGCTGGAGTTGGACGTCGTGGAGTTCGACCCGAGCGTCGTCCGCATGGCGGAAGACTTTTTCGACTATCGCCCCCCTGCCAACCACCATGTTTCCGTCAAGGACGGGCGCGCCTTCCTCAATGGGACGGATCGCACCTATGACGTGATGTGGATCGATGCGTTCGCGCGGGACATGATCCCGTTTCATCTGACGACCGTCGAGTTTTTCTCGCTGGTGCGTTCACGCTTGAACCCTGACGGAGTCGTGGCGGTCAACCTGGCGTCGTCCGGACGGGAGGGCGATCTCGCACGAGCAGCGGCAGTAGTGCAAACCATGAAACGCGCCTTCCCGGTCCTTCAAACTTTTGCCGTCGAAGGCCCGTGGAAGACCGGCATGACCCAGGCCAAGAATCTGATCTTCTTCGGAGGTCGTCCGATCGAAACAGATTCCACAGACCGCCTCGTCGAAAAAGTGACGGAGATGGCCGCGACCAGGAAAATACCGATGGAGGCGGTAGCACTGCTGCACACTCGCCGTGTGGAGCCTTGGCCCACCGGAGTTGAATTGACCGACGATTTCGCCCCCTACGATCTTTTGATCGGTAAAGAAGGAGCCGGCCCCAAGCCTGAGTGAGGGCCATCAGCGGCCCAAACGATCTACCGCCGGAGCGGCTCCTCGTGGCGACCGGCTGAAGTGTGAAGCCGAGAGTCGGACGTCATGGTGGCCACGGACTGAATAAGAAAGGTGAAGAACCATCCTCCGAACACAACGGTGAAAATCTCGCACACGAGCATTCCCGCCATCACCAGCAGCATCCCGAGTCCATCTATGGAGATCCTCTCAGGTCAAGTCCGCTCCTCTACGTATTTGTGGCCCAGTATGGAGGTTTGGGGTACCCGCTCTTGACATTCCATTCTTCTCAGGCCCAGATTCAACCGACAATCTTTGCGTACCTCGCTCAACATGAGAGGACCCCGCGTGATAGACCGATGGGCGGCACAGTGGGTGGGCCAGCTCCGCATTCAACACAAGGTATGGGCGGCGCTTCTGCTGCTCTGCGTGCCACTCAGTGCAGGCATTGCGCTTCATCTGTATGTCGTCCAACAACTGCTCGTGCTCCAACAGCACCGACAAGAACTCATGCTGGCTGATGAGAAGATGCATGGGCTGGGACGCCTCGCCATCGACATTGAAGACGGCTTTCGCGGGTACCTCTTAACTCAGCAACCCGTCTTTCTTGCTCCACTGGCTGAAGCAGAAGCGCGACTCGACCAGGCGCTGTTGGATACCACAGAGTCACTCGCGAGACTATCGGGAACTCCGATTAGTCTCAGGCCAATCGCACAACAGTTGAAAGCCCTTCTGCAATCAAAGCATGAATTGATCGCAGACATTCAAAAGGGACCGGCGGACAGGGCGCTAGCGTACGTGCGGTCGGGCGAAGGACTACGACTGTCCGATCTCCTGCGCGCAGATTTCCGGAAGGTAGAAGATCAGCTGGAGCGACAGCGCAACGTATTGAACGAACAAGCCGATGTGCTGTCTCAACGGACGTTCGCCGGCCTGTGGGTCACGCTGGCCGGAGTGGTCGCGCTGGGCTGGCTCGTTTCGCGTCTACTGGCCCGTGCACTGACAGATCCGATCACACGGCTGCAATCCGCCACTGCAAGGATCGGAGCCCAAGTCGATGTGGCCGGGATCACCCAGCTGTTGGCCGCTGGCCGAGGAGCGAAGGATGAACTCGGTCAGTTGGCGGAGGAATACCTCGCCATGGCTCGCCGTATCGAGACGAAGATCAAAGAGATCGAAGCGCTCGATACAATCGGCCAAGAGATCAACACCATCGGCCTGGATAATCTCGATGGGGTGCTCCGGCAAATTGCTGACCGCGCAGCGGAATTGCTGCGGGCGGATATTGGTCTGGTACTTCTTCGCGATGAACGAGGGAGTTGTTGGATCGTTGAAGCGGCGTCGGGCGAGTGGAACGACCGATTGAAGAGATCGGAAATGCCGTGGGAGAACCTACCCGTCAGCGTTCAAGCGTTTGAGACGCGTGAGGCTGCCACCGGAACACCGTCTTGTTCGGATGGCTGGCCACAGATCGCCCGACGCACCTTGATCAACGGCAGCGTGCTAGCCATTCCACTCTTGGCGGAGGGGATTCCGTTCGGTGTTCTTTCGTTGGTGAGCGAACAATTCCGCGCAGCACATGAGTGGAACAAGCGCCTGGCTGAAGGTTTGGCACAGGAGGCTGCACTAGCCATTTCACACGCGCGTCTGCACAAAGCGTCGCAAGAGAAGCAGCGTGAGTTGGTCGCGCGCCTTCGGCAACTCGAACATCTGGCGGAAACCTTGGCTCATGATCTCAAAGGGCCGGGGGCTCGGATGGAAGAACTTGCACGGCTACTGGTCCAACAGGACACTGGGCAGTTTGACGCCAGGACGAAGCGATGGCTGTCTCTGATCGAAGAGAACGGCCGAGATCTGGTGCACCGGGTGGAAGGTCTCTTGACCGTGGCTCGTGTGGGTGCTGAGTCTGAGGTGCTCACGGCCGTCGATCCAACGGCGATGGTTGGTGAGGTCTTGAAGGCGAGAGCCGATGAAATTGAACGGCTCCGCGCCACGGTATCCGTGGAACCGGGGCTCCCGCTTGTCGCCTGTCAGGGCCCTCACCTCCGGCAGGTGTTCGATAATCTCGTCTCGAACTCGCTTAAGTTCACGCGGGCGGGAGAATCGCCCGTGGTAAGGATCAGCGCACGTGTCCAAGGCTCAATGGCAACGTTCACTGTGCAAGACAACGGAATCGGCATTCCTTTGTCCCAACGGACTCGGGTGTTTCAACCGTTTGTCCGTCTGTTGATGGCTGAGACATCCGGCACCGGGATCGGGCTGACCATCACACAGCGCATCGTGGAGCTGTACGGCGGCACCGTGTGGATCGACGGAGCCGAGGGACCGGGCTGCACCGTACAATTCACGGTCCCGACTTTTCAGGAGCATCATGACCATGGCGGATTCGTTCATGCGAAAACTCAGTCGTCGAGGGCTCTCGACGTGGTTGGAGCAGCTCGGCGGGCGGTTCTGAGAGGAAGGGGGGACTGATGACACATGGTGGCGTTGCAGTCATGCGATCGACGAGGCCCAAATCCAAAGTGCCGTTCACGATCCTGATCGTCGAGGATAACGCGACGGATGCGGAGTTGATCCTACACGCCCTTGAAGCAGCAGAGCTGAAATCGCTCGGAGGAGACTTCGATCTGGAGGTCCGGGCGACAGCAGAAGGAGCCTTGAAACTGCTCGGGGAACGGGCGGTTGATCTCGTGCTTACCGATATGGTGTTGCCGGGGATGGACGGGTTGGATCTCGTCAGCCGCCTTCAAACGATCGATCCGAACTTGCCGGTGCTGGTGGTCACGCGGATGAACGCGGTTCCCCTGGCCGTGGATGCGATGCGGCGAGGCGCGTTCGACTATGTGCTTAAACCTGTCAATGCCGAGGACTTGGGGATGCGCCTCCATCGGGCGATTCGAATCTCCGAAATCCTGCGCCGGCATGCGATTTATGAGCAGCAGGACCGGCAGAAGTTCGAATCCAATAGTTTGGTGGGGAGTAGCGCTGCGTTCGAGCAAATTATGCGAAGTATTCGCGAGGCGGCTCGGGTTCAATCCACAGTCTTGATCACCGGAGAAACTGGAACCGGTAAGGGCATGATTGCGCGGGCGATTCACCAGCAGAGTGCCATGTGCGATCAACCGTTTCAAGTCATCGATTGTACGACCGTTCCCGAGGGAATGATGGAGTCCGAGTTGTTCGGGCATGTACGGGGGGCCTTTACGGGTGCCATCGCTGATAAGCCCGGGCTCATTGAACTCGCGAACGGCGGCAGCATTTTCTTCGACGAAATCGGAGAATTGCCGCTCCTCCTGCAGGCAAAGCTCCTGCGAGTCTTGGAGGAGGGAGAAGTACGCCCTGTAGGGGGAACCAGAGTTCGTCGCGTGAATATGCGCGTGATCGCTGCAACCAACCAGGATCTTGAAGCGCGAGTGCGAGAGGGGGCCTTCAGGAAGGATTTGTACTATCGGCTCGCCGTCGTGTCGATTCGGGTGTCACCGCTCCGCGAGCGTCGGGAGGACATTCCCGTGATCGCACGTCATTTGCTCAGCCGCTTGGCTCGTGCAATGGGCAAGGCGCCGTGTCATTTTGATGAAGAGGCGCTTGGAGTCCTTGTGCACTACTCCTGGCCGGGAAACGGGCGAGAACTCCGTAATGCCGTGGAACGAATGGTCATGCTCGCAGCTGGCGATACCATTATGGAACGAGATGCCCGACGCGTGCTACCACAGACTGAAGTCGAGAGTCTCATATCAATCGATCCGAGTCTGACGATCCTTCCCTACACGAAGGCAAAGGAGCAAGCGGTCGAAGAATTTACAAAAACATATCTGCGCGTCAAACTCGCACAGCATGACGGTGTCATCACGAAGGCCGCTGAGCACAGCGGTATTCCACGACAACATTTTTCATTGCTCATGAAGCGATTTCTGGGAGGTGAGGCTGCTGAGAATCAGTAGGTCTGTGTGGCCGGTTCGTAACAGTCTCTCCATTCACTGATCTGATCCCCTGCCTCTTCTCACCTTCTCGTGTTTCTGTTAGGTAGCAGCGTTGCCCACTGAATTGATTCGTGACCTCTTTTCGAATGGGACACTGGCGCATTATTCATGACGAATATATTGATATACTCGAGTAACTCATTGTTATTTTAAATGAAATAAAACAGATGTCGAAACGATGCATATCGCCGTATTCGATTAAAAAGGCCACCCCGTCTTCCCACTCCTCAAAAGTTTCTCGATTTCGCTTATTGTCCATTCTATTTCAATGTGTTAGCAGTCACAATTTTCGTTGCAGCTGAGTCCCTCACGGTCTGGCAACGCTCTTGCTGTGATCCTTATCGTTACGCTCCTTAATACGCCTCTGAGCTTTGCTGATGATGTTTGGAAGAGCGAAGATTCTGTAACGCCCTCAACGTGAGGAGGTATGCCCAATGTTTTTGTCACGTCGGCAGTTTTTAAAGGTCTCGGCGGGGACGGTGGCGGCGGTGGCGGTGGCGGACAAGGTGTTAGCCCTGACCGCGCTGCAGCCGGTCATTGAAGTCGGGAATCCGCTGGGCGACTATCCGGATCGGTCGTGGGAGCGGGTGTATCACGACCAGTACCGGTACGATTCCTCGTTTACCTGGGTCTG
>DASPGL010000131.1:0-9421 GCA_035620635.1 Nitrospira sp.
GCTGAGGTGATCTTCGGGTGGACCCGCGAAGAGGCGCTCGGGAAGCTGCTCTCCGAGACGATCATTCCCCTGCGTGACCGCGAGGCGCATCTCCGAGGCATTCGAGAGTATCTCAAGACTGGAGTCGGTCCGGTCCTGAACCGGCGGATCGAGGTCGTCGCGCGGCATAAGGACGGGCGGGAGTTTCCGGTCGAACTGTCCGTGTCGCCGGCCCGTATCGGTGAGGCCTACATCTTCAGCGCGTTTATTCGTGACATTACGGATCGGCGGCGCGCCGAGCGGCGTGTGGCCTCGCTCTATGCTGTGACGCGTGTGCTGGCGGAAGCCGTGACGCTCGAAGAAGCCGTGCCTAAAATCATTCAGGCGGTGGGCGAAAGTCTGGAATGGGAGATGGGCGTCTTTTGGCGGCTCGACAAATTGTCTGGGACGCTGCGCTGTCTTGATCAGTGGAAATCCGCAACGCTCGACGCCGGTGCCTTCATGGCGGCGACCCAACAGCAGTCCTTCAAGCCCGGCGTCGGCCTGCCCGGACGCATCTGGGAGAGCGGGCGGCCGGCCTGGGTCCGAGACGTCGGAGCCGACCCCGATTTCGTCCGGGCCGAGGTGGCGGCACAGGCCGGCCTTCATGGGGCCTTCGGGTTTCCGATTCAGGTTGGCAGTGAGATCGAAGGCGTCGTCGAGTTCTTTAGCCGCCAGGTGCGGGAACCCGATGACGAGTTGATCACCATGGTGGCTGATGTCGGGCTCAAGATCGGGCAGTTCGGCGAACGCGCCAGAGCTGAAGAGGCGCTGCATCAGACGGAAGCGCAGCTGCGCCAGTCACAGAAAATGGAAGCGGTCGGGCGGCTGGCGGGTGGGGTCGCCCACGACTTTAACAATCTGCTCACGGTCATCCGGGGCTATAGCGAACTGATTTTAAGCCGCCTGCAGCCCGACGATCACACGCGCCGGGAAATGGAGGAAGTGAAAAAGGCAGCCGATCGAGCGGCCGGGCTGACAGGGCAACTGCTGGCCTTCAGCCGACGCCAGTTCGTAACGGCCAAGGTCGTGGATCTGAACGCCATCGTTATGAATATGGACGGCATGCTGCGGCGGTTATTGGGAGAAGATATCATCGAACTCTGTGCGGATCTTGAACCGCAATTGGGATCGATCAAGGCTGACCCGGGCCAGCTGGAACAGGTCATCATGAATCTGGCGGTAAATGCGCGGGACGCCATGCCCACCGGCGGGCGGCTGATCATCGAGACACGGAACGTCACGATCACGAAGGGGCCTCGGCGGGAAACGATGATGCTGGAGGAAGGAGCCTACGTGCTCCTGGCGCTCAAGGATACCGGTCAGGGCATGAGCGAGGAAGTGCAAGCCCACCTGTTCGAACCGTTTTTTACCACCAAAGAAAAAGGGAAAGGCACCGGGCTGGGGTTATCGACCGTGTACGGTATCGTGAAGCAAAGCGGCGGTTCGATCGGCATCGAGAGTAAGCCGGGACGCGGGACGACGTGTAAAATCTATTTTCCGATAGTGGACGAAAGCGCGCAGGGGGCTCAGGCCGCCCGAGGAGTGGCCGGCAGAGCGCACGGGCGTGAGACTATCCTGGTGGTGGAAGATGATCCGGCGGTCCGGGGTCTCGTGCATGAAGCCTTACGCCTGAGCGGATATGACGTGCTGGTGGCGCGCCACGGGATCGAGGCGTTACTGACCGGCGCGAAGCACATGGGGCCGATTCATCTGCTGCTCACGGATGTGGTCATGCCTCAGATGAGCGGACCGGAGGTGGCGGAAAAACTGATGGTCGTGAGGCCCGACATCAAGGTGCTGTACATGTCCGGGTATCCCGACCACCCCGTGTTCTCGCAAGGAGGGGTCAAACGGGCCACGGCTTTTCTTCAGAAACCCTTTACGCCCAATGTACTCACGCAAAAAGTGCGGGAAGTCCTGGACGGAGCGAAAGTGGCGTAAGGGATTGCAGAGACGAAGGCCGGACGCCGTTGCTTGATCTTCACCTCCGTTCCGTTTATTGTGGCCGCCGGAAATGTACATGGTCGGACGCCGCACGTGAAACGGGATATGCCGCCGGTCGGATGAGCACGACATGACTGAACAGGGACGCGAAGTCGATATCGGGCAGTATCGGATCCAGCAGGAACCGTACTACGCCGAGGTCCGTGGAGAAGTCGGGCTCTTTACGATCGCCGCGGGCCGAAAGATGCCGGTGATGCTCAAGGGGCCGACCGGTTGCGGAAAAACCAGGTTTGTCCAGCACATGGCCTACAAGTTGGGCCGTCCGTTGATCACTGTCGCCTGCCATGAGGATCTGACGGCGTCTGACCTGGTCGGGCGCTATCTCCTCAAGGGGCAGGAAACCGTGTGGATGGATGGGCCGCTCACGATCGGTGTGAAGCATGGAGCCATCGTCTATCTCGATGAGGTTGTGGAAGCTCGAAAGGACACAACCGTCATCATCCATCCGCTCAGCGACGATCGCCGGATGTTGCCGATCGAAAAGAAGGGTCAGGTCCTGGAAGCCTCGGATGATTTCATGCTGGTGATCTCCTATAACCCGGGGTACCAGAGCGTGCTCAAAGATCTAAAGCAGAGCACGAAACAGCGATTCATGGCCATCGAGTTCGACTACCCCGTGCCGGACATCGAAACGACGGTGGTGGAACGGGAGGCGGAGGTGAGTCGGGCCATCGCGGCGAGCCTGGTGAAACTCGGTGGCAAGGTGCGGAACCTCAAGAACCATGGGCTTGAAGAAGGGGTCAGCACCAGATTGTTGATCTATGCCGGCACGCTGATCAAACAAGGCGTGGCGCCGGATCGGGCCTGCGATGTCGCGATCGCCAGGCCGATCACCGACGATCCGGACATGCAGCGCAGCATCCTCGAGCTTGTCAAAGCCATCTTCTGAGCCCTGCCCATCGTGGACTCCCGCCGTGTGATCGCAACGGACAGCCGCAAGGGTGCGGTCCTCACGGTACATGTCTTACCCAAGGCCTCCCGCACGGAATGCGTCGGAATTCATGGCAATGCGCTGAAAATTCGCGTCGCGGCTCCGCCCGTTGGCGGTGCCGCCAATGACGAACTCATCCGGTTCGTCGCCGATCGGTGCGCGATTTCGCGTACGGCCGTGCTCATCCAGTCCGGCACCGATGGGCGACACAAACGGCTGTGCTTAACGGGGATCTCGGCACGGTTGGCACTGGAGCGATTGATATCGGGAGGGGAGAGAGGAGGGAGTGACACATGAAGGTCATGAGAATGGGCGCGCTGCTCGGCGCGCTGTTGGTAGCGGCGTGCTCTAGCGCACATCCGGTGTTGTATCCGAACGCGCATCTCCAGTCGGTGGGGAAAGAGACGATGGCGCAGGATCTCGAGGCGTGTCAGCACATGGCGGAATCAGCCGGTGCGGAGGAAGGTAGCGGCAAAGCCGGTCGCGTTGTGACGAACACTGCTGTCGGCGCCGGAGTCGGTGCGGCCAGCGGGGCAGTCGGCGGAGCGATCTCAGGAGCCGCCGGAACAGGATCCATGATCGGCGCGGCAAGTGGCGCGGTCTGGGGACTGCTCACGGGCTTATTTCATGCTGCTGGAGATTCCTCGCAGCCGAGTGAAGCCTACAGGAATTTTGTCACCCGCTGTTTGCAGGAGAAGGGATATGAGGTGACGGGGTGGCAATGAAGAGAGGGCGAGTTGGGCACCGAGATCGTTTCGGTGCTCGTCCAACGCGCGGCCTCGGAAGGCCTTCGTTGGATGCGCGCAAAAGAAACGACCTCGATGCCCAATCGGAGGAGTGAGGAGTGGGGAAATGGGCGGTGGTCGGTCAATGTGCGCAGTGGAGTGCCCATCCGTCCGCCTTGTGAGAGAATGCGAAAAAAAGAGCGGAGCTTCTAAAAATAGGGTACAAGCATGATGGTACTCGTCGCGTCAGCGCAAGAGGGATCCCCCTCGCGCAGAGCCTTAAAGAACAAGCATGAAAAGAAGCATGCAAGGCCAAGCGGTGGTTGTGCTGCTGCTGGCGTCGCTAGTCACGGCCTGTTTGGCACCGGAGCCAATGCTGCGGTCGAATAAGAAGCTGCAACTGTATGGGAGGGAGGCGGCTCAACAGGAAGTCAATGCCTGCCGGGAAAAGACAGAGCAAGCCGGGCTCACTCCCGGAGTGCATCAAAGCGGGAATGCCGCGACCGGCGCTCTTCTCGGGAGTCTGCTCGGCAGCGCGGTCGGGGCTTCGGCCGGCATCATTGGAGGACTGCCAGGTGTAACGATTGGGGCGGCGGCCGGTGGAGGACTCGGATTGATCATCGGATTGTTCGGCGGCACCTTCAAACCACTGGTTCCTGACCCGCCCTACGTCGAAGCGTTCGAGCGCTGCATGAAAGAGAAGGGCTACGAAGTGAACGGCTGGCAGTAGGGGAGGACATGCACGCAGTGCCAAAGAGACATTGCGTTTCCCTCGCAGAGTGTTTTCTCGGCTCGGTGCAGCCGCCGCGGGCCTCTCCCCGCCTCTGGCTGGCTATGTGAAGCTCTGGGGCGTGTGACTTACGCCAACGTTGCCGTTCTGAGAGACTGCCTCTGCCGTGGCCTCTGCACGCGGTGGGCTTCATCCGCCGGGCGGCTTTGGTTCAGCAGGATCACGGGATCAATGCGGTGGCCGCATTGGATGCAACGCAAGGCGTGAGCGGTGTTTTCGTCAGTGCTCGCTACGTCATTACACCAGTCGTGCACCAGCAGACCGGCACAGCGAGCGCAGGACCGTGTCGAGAACTGTTCCCTTGCCGAAAGGGACTGAGCAGCGTACCCGTTCCCCTCCTGCTCCAAGGTTCGGCCGGATTCTGGCTCTTGCAACTCCGTTCTTCGTTCCATGATTGATAGAGCCTCCCTTCCTTGAGACGGAACTAAACGCGGCACCCCACCACCCGCCTCCTATTCGCGATCCACATAAAGCGATTTGTAGAACACGCCAAGAATTGCGCTCAATGCAATGATGCCCACGATATATGTCATCACAGCTTCGATCATGTTCCTCACCTCCTTGAACCGCGCTGCGGATTGCCCTGCGCGTCTGGATGGCAGGTTAACACCGGCACATGACCGATCCATGAAAAGATCATGAAGAATTCTTCATAATCCTTGAAGGTAGGCGGCGTCGGAAGGGGAGAGTTGGGGACAAAACGCACGTGGTGGCAGGCACTTATGACAGGCCACCACGCGGTTTCTTCAACACCGTTCAAATGTGAGGCAGACTGGCGACGGGGCGTCTCGATGATTGAGGAAGGCGAGCGATGGCCCTCTTCTCGACACCATCGGATTGTATGTTTCTGCCCGCACTCAATGCCGTATGAGTATTGCTCCACACTCTCGCGTTGGCTGTCGCGCGGGAAACGCGTCCCGCGGGGAGTGTTCCCGCGATGAACGCTTGCCCGAGTCCTACAATCACGAACGGAAAGTAGATCATCGCAATCGTTATAATGGCCATGTCTGATACCCGTCCTTTCTTTTCTCTCCTCGTTCGTCAAGCCTTTCGAAATTCATGGTGAAGCCCCGGTCGATCGATCCCCGGTGATGGAAGCCGGAGTTCCTTGGGGCACAATGGGAACGTAGCAGTCTCAGATGAACCGATCGCGAATCTATTGTGAAGAATTCTTCATCCCTTCGAGCAGTCGTGAGACAAGCGCCCATGGCGAGGTTGCGCCAGCCGGTCCGAATCGGTACCTGGTGAGAACGAGGTCAGCGATGTTGAGGAGGCGAAATGCTTGAGGTCTAGGCAGGAACTGCCTGGTGAGCGGGGATCGGCAAACGCAGCGTGAAGACGGAGCCTTTGTCGACCTGGCTTGTGACCGAAATTGTTCCTCCGTGTGCCTCGGCGATTTCTTTCACGATGGGCAGTCCAAGGCCGGTGCCGCCGGCATCCTTGGCCCTTGCCCAATCGGTCCGATAGAATCGCTCGAAGAGATGAGGAAGATGCTCCGGTTCAATTCCATGGCCCGTATCTTCGACTGCCACAGCAACCCATTCCCCGGCCGTCTGCAAGCGCACTCTGACGGCTCCGCCGGATGGTGTGTAGTGAAGGGCGTTGTCGAGCAGGTTGATCAGCGCTTGTTTGAGCCACTGGGCATCACCGAGCACCGGTGGAACCGGTTGGGACTCAAAGGACAAGGTAATCCGGCGGTCATCGGCCAGCAGGGTCAGTTCGTCCACGAGATCTTGAATCATGGGTTCCAGGGCGAGGGGCACGAGATGCACGGGAGGCTTGACGTCCGTGAACTTCGCGAGTGTTAACAGAGAACGCGTCAGGGCGATGAGCCGCCCCACTTGCTCAAGATTGTTGATGAGTGCTTCGCGGTACTCTTCTGCGGTCCGTGCTTTCAGAAGCGCGACCTCCAGGTTCCCCTGCAGGATGGTCAGCGGGGTCTTCATTTCGTGGGCCGCGATGTCGCAAAAGCTCCGCTGAGTCTCACTGCTCCGTTGGAACCGGTCCAACACGGAGTTGACCGCCTGGGTAAGCCGCCGGAATTCCTGATAGGGGGAATCCAAAGCTAATCGTTTTCCGAGGTCGGTGTCAGACATCGTTTCTGCGCCAGTGCATAAGGCCTCGATCGGGGCCAGCACTTTCTTGGCCAGCCACAAACTGCCGACCCAGGCCACAAACAACGTGGTCCCAGATCCAAGGGCCAGCAGGAACACGAGCTCATTCAGTGTCTTTCGGTAGAGGAGCATCGAGGTTTCTGCCTGCAGAACGTACTGCGGTTGATCCTCCTGCGGGAAGGAAATGAACAGGTGCCGAGTAGGGGTGCCATCGGCCGAGTCAACAGTTTCGAACGCCATGTTCTCGATCCGGAGTCGCTTCAGCACATGATCAGGAATCGACTGCTGCGCTCTGGCATTGGGGCTTTTCCAAATCAGCCGGCCATCAGGTGAGAAAATGCGCAGCGAATGGGTGACTTCATGCAGGTCGTACGGCTCCTTCCGGCTACGGCTCGCTCCGGCGGCAGGAGGAACCGCCGCATCGCGATTCGCGATGACGTCGGGGTGCCGCTCGACGATTCCCGCAAATGTCTCCGCCAAGGCCAGTAGCCGCCCGTCCACAAAACGGTGCAACAAGGCCTCGCTTGCGACGTAGACCAGCGCAGAAAAAAGGAGGAGCCCCGCCATCAAGATGAGTGCGGACCGGCTGATCAAGCTACGCAGAGATTTCATGCGGTTGGCTCCGGCTCCTCTAGCATATATCCCGCCCCGCGTACGGTGGTGATCAGGGGAGGGGAAAAATCCCGGTCAATCTTCGCGCGCAGAGCCCGGATATGGGCGTCGACGATGTTCGTCATGGGGTCATAGCTGATGTCCCACACATGTTCGATGATCGCCGTCCTCGTCAACACGCGATTCTTGTTTCGCAAGAGAAATTCGAGCAAGGCATACTCTTTGTTCGTCAGCGGGATTTCCTGCCCCGCCCGCCAGACACGGTGAGCAGCCGGGTCCAGCCTGAGGTCGGCGGCCTGCAGGTGGACCAATTGCTGCGGCCCTCCTCGTCGCAGCAAGGCCCGGACTCGAGCCAGTAGTTCTACGAAGGCGAACGGCTTTGGCAGGAATTGGTCCGCGCCGGTATCAAAACCGGACACCTTGGCCTCCACCGTGTTGCGTGCAGTCAACAGGAGCACCGGAGTCATGTTGCCTTTGGCTCGAACGCGGCGGCAGAGCGTGAGGCCATCGAGCTTCGGCAGCATGATATCGATGATCAAGAGATCGTACGGGTTGCTCAGGGCCAACGCCAGTCCTTCCTCGCCGTCGGCGGCGAAGTCTACCGCATACTGTTCTTCTTTCAGTCCTTTACGGATGAACTTGGCAAGATCCAAATCGTCTTCCACAAGCAGTATTCGCATCACCCCTCCTGATGACCAATGCCGGCGGTTCACGCTGTCATTCTGTAACTATGCAGAGGCTTTGTGAGAAAAATCAATCACAGTGCGTACGAGGGCGACATTGTGCACCGGCATTCGGTTCCTTGACCGGCGCGTACACGCCATGTGAATCGTCACCGGGGGAGGCGAATCAAGGGTCTTTGTCGCTCAGTATGGGGAGACTTGACTTAGTCCTAATTAGAACTATTATACTGCAGGTGAACGTTGTGTCGAGATGCGGAGTCCCGCGGATCGGGATGTCCCGCCGGGAGGTGGACGATGCGTCAACTCTTTCACACCGATGATGGCTGGACCGGGCTGATTCTCCGCGTGACACTTGGTGTCGTCATGTTTCCCCACGGCGCACAAAAACTCTTGGGCTGGTACGGTGGGCTCGGCTTCGACAGCACAACGGGTGTCTTCGTGCAACAGATGGGCCTGCCGTGGCTGGTCGCCTTTCTGGTGATCATCGGAGAGTCATTCGGGAGCGTCGCGCTGCTCGCGGGGTTCCTGACGCGTTTTACAGCGGCGAGCTTCGGCGGCATCATGCTGGGCGCAATCGCCATGGTTCACTTCCGCCACGGGTTCTTTATGAACTGGTTCGGCCAGCAGCAGGGCGAGGGGTACGAGTATCATCTTCTGGTGATCGGCATCGCGACTGCGCTCTTGATCACGGGGAGTGGACGCTGGTCAGTCGATCGCATGATCGCGAAACGGATGTAACCGTCATCTGGAGAAGGAGGTATGGCCATGTTCGTCGTTGTGGGTGCGACAGGCAATACGGGGTCGGCAGTAGTGGAAACCCTGCTGAATAAGAAGCAGCCGGTGCGTATCGTTGTTCGTTCGGCGGACAAGGGCGCGCGTTTGAAAGTGAAGGGGGCAGAGATCGCGGTGGCCTCGCTCGACGATGTCTCGGCGTTGACAGGAGTTTTCGAAGGGGCGAGAGGCGTGTATCTCATGGTACCGCCGAACTATGGTGCGGCAAACTGGCTTGCGGATCAGCGGTCCCGCATCGATCGGGCCGCAGAAGCCGTCAAGAAAAGCGGTGTCGAGCATGTGGTCTTTCTTTCGTCGGTCGGCGGCCACTTCCCGGAAGGGACCGGCCCGATTCGCGCGGTGCACTATGGCGAGCAGGCGCTCGGCGCCGTGGCTCGCCACCTGACGATCCTTCGCCCGTGTTCTTTTATAGAGAACTGGGCTCCGGTCGTCGGTACAGCCGCGGCCCAGGGAATTCTGCCGACGTTCATTGCGCCGCAAGCCAAGATTCCGATGATCTCGACCAAGGACATCGGCCGGGTTGGCGCGGAACAATTGATGGCCAGCGGTCAAGGGAGGCGGATCATGGAACTGGCAGGACCGGAGGAATACAGTCCGGATCAAGTCGCAGCCGTCTTGGGAAAGCTGCTTGATCGTGCCGTGACGGCTCAACATGCGCCGTTGAGCGCCGTGGTACCGACGTTCAAGTCCTTCGGTTTCTCGGATGAAGCCGCCAGGCTGTTCGAAGAGATGTATAGAGCCTTCTCGAC
>DASPGL010000132.1:0-19145 GCA_035620635.1 Nitrospira sp.
TGCCGATCATGCCACGGTCGATCGGATGTTCGACGAATTCAGGCCTGATCAGGTCGTGCACGCGGCGGCTTCTTACAAAGATCCTGACAACTGGGTCGAAGACACGGTGACCAATTGCCTCGGAACGGTCAACGTGGTGCGGGCGGCCAAGCGTGTCCAGGTGAAGAACCTGATCTATTTTCAAACGGCGCTCTGTTATGGACTCAAGCCGGTCGAACAGCCCATCACCCTTACCCATCCTATCCGGGCCGAGGGCAGTAGTTATGCAATCAGCAAGACGGCAGGCGAGCAGTACGTGATGTTGAGCGGACTGAATTGGACGTCGTTCCGCCTGGCCAACGCCTACGGGCCGAGAAACCTGAGCGGGCCGCTTCCAACCTTCTATCATCGGCTCACCAGCGGTAAGCCGTGTTTCGTCATGGATACGCGCAGAGATTTCGTGTTTATTGACGACCTCGTGGACGTGGTACTCATGGCGCTCCAAGGGAAGGGTCAGGGGGGGACTTACCACATCTCGTCGGGTTCAGATTTCGCGATCAAGGATCTGTTCAATGCGACGATTCACGCGCTCGGGATCAAGCTTGAGAAAGAAGTAGAGGTGCGACCGCGCAATCCAGACGATGTGTTCACGATTCTTCTGGATCCTTCGAAGACGATCCGAGATTTTTCAGGATGGAAAGTGCGTACTCCGCTGGAGCGGGGGGTGACCGCCGCCATCGAGTGGTACAAGAAGTTCGGCATCAGCCAGACGTTCACGCACCTGAAGCCTGTCGACGAGAAGAAGTGACAGCGGCCCGTGTCGAAGGGGAGGGGAGAACAGCAATGGACGAGTTGAACGGGGCGCGATGTCTGGTGGTCGGCGGGGCCGGCTTCGTGGGACGTAACTTGGTGCGGCTACTGATCGAGAACGGAGCCGGGAGAATGACGATCGTCGACAATTTTCTTTCGGCCGAACGAGTCAACGTGCCTGACGATCCCCGGGTGGATTTGCAGGAAGGCTCTATCGCCGATGACCGCGTGCTGGCCGGCCTAAACGACGAATTCGATTACGTGTTCCATCTCGCGACCTATCATGGGAATCAGAGTTCGATCGCCAATCCTCTCGAAGATCACGCCAATAATCTGATCACGACACTCAAGCTCTATGAAAGGATGAAAGGCTTTCGTCGCCTGAAGAAGCTTGTCTATGCGGCGTCGGGTTGCACGCTCGCCCCCCACACGTATGGCCCTGCTGAGGCCACGACCGAGGACGGGCCGGTCCCGATCGAACTGGACAGTCCCTATCAGATCTCAAAAGTGGTCGGTGAGTTCTACTCGGTCTATTACCATCATCAGCATGGGCTTCCCACCGTTCGTGCAAGGTTCCAGAATGTGTACGGGCCCCGGGAGATTCTTGGCGCCGGGCGCTGGCGAGGAACCGCTGCAACCGTATGGCGAAACGTCACTCCTACCTTTATCTATCGCGCCTTGAAACACATGCCGTTGCGCGTGGAAAATCAGGGACGAGCGAGCCGCGATTTTATTTACGTCGAAGACATTGCGCGAGGCCTGGTGTGCTGTGCGACTGAAGGCAAGTCCGGCGACGTCTATAACCTGGCCAGCGGAGTAGAGACGTCCATCCTCGACCTGGCTACCTCGATCAACACGCTTACGGGGAATCCTGCGGCTATTGAATTTCTATCGGAACGACCTTGGGACCGGTCCGGCAAACGATTCGGCAGCACTGAGAAGGCCAAACGCGAACTGGGATTTGAAGTCGGAGTCGATCTCCAGACCGGCCTACGCCGGACAATCGACTGGACCCGCCAACATCTTCCGCTCATCGATAGCTGCATCCAGAAGCATGCCTCGAAACTGACAGCCGTTGCCTGACGAGATTCGCCGGCCCTCCCTTCTTCATCCACTGTGCGCGACAAGCTCTCGACCCTTCTGATCTGTGCGACCGGCATGCCGCGGTGGGAACGGGTCATGGTGGATACGCTGGTTGGGAGCCTCCGTCTTTCAAAGGGGCTCAAGCGACTGGCGGACGCCGTTCCTGCAGAGTGGCATCAGAACCGCTACATTCGGTCCTTGCTGGCCGATGCCTACTCCGTTCTTTCCTATGTTCATGACTGGCAGGAGGCCTTCTGCCGGTCTCCACGCCTGAACATCACGATATGTAATCTGAACAATCTTCTGGAAGTTCGATCCGTCTCAAAAAAGATCCGCGAGTTTGACCTGATCACGATCCTGCACTCGGCCGCCGGTGACAGTATGGATGCGCTGAAGCGATTGGTTGAGCCGCTGCAGCGTCGAAAGGGAAAACTGCTCGTCTTCTTCGGCAACGAGTACAATCTCATGCCGGAAAAAATCGGTTTTAGCCGAAGTGTGGGCGCTGAGTACATCGCATCTCAATTGCCTCCGGACGCCTCCTCATGGCTGTATTCCGATTGCGCCCCAGCGCAGGTACTGCATGCACCTCCGGCACTCAATCCGGACATGTACCGGCCGGGTTCCGGCCCCCGCCCAATAGATATTGGGTTCAGAGGCGATAGTTACCGCCTGTCGCTCGGTGATGTCGAACGCTCGAATCTGATCAGGACGTTCAAGGATCAAGGCCCGCGATGGGGATTGGTGACCGACATCGAATTTGTCCGATACCACCGCTCGAAATGGACCGCGTTTCTCAATCAGGCAAAAGGCATCGTGGGGGCGGAATCCGGTACTTATTATCTCGAGAAGGATGACCGGACTCAACTGGCGGTCGAAGCCTATTTGCGCCAATCGCCGGATGCGACATTCGAAGACGTGTACGCGCGGTTTTTCAAGGATTACCGGAATCCGGTGTCCGGGAAAGCGATTTCGTCACGCCATTTCGAACCCATCGGCACCAAGACCTGCCAGCTGCTTCTCGAGGGGCAGTACAACGGCATCTTAAAAGCTGGTGAACATTACATCAGCCTCAAGAAAGATTTATCCAATGTGGCGGACGTTTTGGCAAGATTCAAAGATGACAGTTATCGTGTGGCGCTTGTCGATCGCACGTATGACTATGTGCGCTCAAATCACACCTACGACCATCGCGTGCAGTCCATTCTCGGTTCCGTGGCATGAGGATGGCGTGAGCCAGGCAAGCAGAATTGTACGAGGCAGCGACGTTGGGAGAACTCCGTGATCGCTCGCGGGGTGCCTCGGTCGAATCGTGGCGCAGTTTCTCTATCCGCCAAGTCATGTGCGGGATAACGGGCATACTCGGCCATGCGGAGGCTGACCTCAAGGAGACGGTCGAGGCCATGGCTGCGTCCATTCGCTATCGGGGACCGGACGATTCGGGCGTGTGGTGCGATCGAAGCCACGGTGTCGCGCTCGGTCATGCCCGCTTGTCGATCCTCGATCTCTCTCCTGCCGGCCATCAGCCGATGCTCTCGGGGTCGGGGCGGTACGTGATCGCGTTCAACGGTGAAATCTACAATCATCTGGAACTGAGAGGGCAGCTCGCTGGCGTCGCCTGGCAGGGGCATTCGGACACCGAGACACTATTGGCTGCCATTGAAGCGTGGGGTGTTGAGAAGACCCTTCAATCGGTCGTCGGTATGTTTGCCTTTGCGCTGTGGGATCGTGCGGATCGGCAACTCGTTCTGGCTCGGGATCGCATGGGAGAGAAGCCGCTCTACTACGGCTGGTGCCAGCAGGCCTTCCTCTTTGCGTCGGAACTGAAGGCGATCGAGGCGTATCCAGGGCGGAGCCGTGATATCGATCGCGGAGCCTTAGCCTGTTTCATGCGCTATGCCTATATCCCGTTGCCGTACTCCATCTATGCCGGAATCCGGAAACTTCTCCCGGGGACGTATCTCAGACTTTCCGGGACGGATCGGAGCGGGCAGTGGCCGGAGCCGCAGCCGTACTGGTCGGCATTGGCCGTTGCGGGACAGGAGACAGAGTCGGATTGCACGGATCGGTTCGCCATCGAGGAGTTGGACCGGATCTTACGCGACGCGATCAGGGGACAGATGATCGCGGATGTGCCGCTCGGTGCCTTCTTGTCAGGGGGCATCGATTCTTCGACGGTTGTGGCGCTGATGCAGGCGCAGAGCACCAGGCCTGTGAAAACGTTCACGATCGGTTTTCAGGAGGATGGCTACAACGAGGCCACGCATGCGAAAGCCGTTGCGCGGCATCTCGGGACCGAACATACCGAGCTGTACGTCAGCCCGGCTGATGCCCTCGCGGTGATTCCGCGCCTGCCGTCGATGTACGACGAGCCGTTTGCCGATGTGTCCGCCATCCCCACACATTTGGTCGCAGGCCTGGCCAGGCGGCACGTGACGGTGGCACTGTCAGGGGATGGAGGGGATGAGCTCTTCGGAGGATACAATCGTTACTCGTGGGGCCGTTCGATCTGGCACAGGATCGCGCCGGTCCCTGTGACCCTGAGGCGCATGATGGCGCGATTCATGACGCGGGTGTCGCCGGAGCGGTGGGATCAACTCGGAAGAATGGCTCGCCCGGCCCTACCGGCATCCCTCCGGATGTCGACGCTTGGCGATAAGGTGCACAAGTTGGCCGGGGTGCTCGATGTCGAGAATCGGACCGAGCTGTATCGGCGCCTGGTCTCCCAGCATCGAGAGTCGGCCTCGCTGGTCGTCGGAACCGAAGAACACAAGACCTGGGCCGATGAACAGGCTCGACGGCTGAACCGAGAGGATTTCAGCGAGCAGATGATGTTTCACGATCTGGTCGGATATCTGACCGATGATATCCTGGCCAAGGTGGATCGGGCGGCGATGGCCGTGAGTCTTGAAACGCGCATGCCGATGCTCGACCATCGAGTGGTGGAGTGGGCCTGGAAGCTGCCGCTGCGCCTGAAAGTACGGGACGGTGTGGGCAAGTGGCTGGTGCGGAAGGTGCTGGCCCGCTATGTTCCGCAGGAATTGATTGAGCGGCCGAAGATGGGCTTCGGCGTGCCGTTGGATTCGTGGCTGCGAAGGGAGCTGAGGGATTGGGCCGAGGCATTGCTGGATGAGCGGAGCCTCCGGTGCGAAGGCTATTTGAGTCCTGCGCTGATCCGCGACAAGTGGCGGGACCATCTCTCAGGTCGACGCAACTGGCAATACTTCCTCTGGAATGTCCTCATGTTCCAAGCCTGGCTGAGTGCTCATGACCGGTCGCCCGCGACTGCTGTATCTCATCACTGAGGATTGGTATTTCTGGTCTCATCGTCTCGATCTGGCTCGTGCAGCGCGGGATGCGGGGTTCGATGTGGCCGTGGCCACACGGGTCGGTGAATATGGCGACCGGATTGAGCAGGAAGGATTTCGCCTGATTCCCATTTCGCTTCTCCGAAAAAGCCGCAATCTTCTCTCGGAACTGCAGGCAGTGGCAGAACTGGTCCGGGTCTATCGGGTTGTCCGGCCGCATCTGGTTCATCATGTCGCCATGAAGCCCATTTTATACGGTTCCCTGGCCGCCTGGATCGTGCGGGTGCCGGTGGTCCTCAACGCGTTTGCCGGCCTCGGTTATGTCTTCACGGACCGGGAGCGACAGAGGGAGGTCTTGCCTCGAATGATGCGCAAGGCGTTGAAAGTCGCCATCGGATTGAACCGCTCGACCGTCCTCTTTCAGAACGAAGCCGATCGTGATGAGTTGATCACGGAAGGCCTTGTACCGGCCGCCCGCACTCGCATCATCGCCGGCTCCGGTGTCGATACCACTCGATTCTCGCTGAGACCAGCTCCTTCAGGAATTCCTCTGATCGTGTTGCCGTCACGGATGTTGTGGGACAAGGGCGTCGGGGAGTTCGTGCAGGCTGCGCGTGAGCTGAGGGTGAAGGGAGTGGAAGCCCGCTTCGCTCTGGTCGGTCGTTGCGATGAGGATAATCCGGCGGCCATACCGAGGACACAGCTGGATGAATGGGGTAAGGAAGGGGTTGTCGAGTGGTGGGGGCATCGTGAGGACATGGCGTCGGTCTATGGAGCTGCGACAGTCGTCGTCTTGCCTTCGTACCGGGAAGGCCTGCCCAAAGTGCTTCTGGAGGCGGCGGCGTGTGGAAAGGCGATTGTGGCCGCGGATGTTCCCGGCTGCCGGGACGTTGTCCGGCATCGCGCCACTGGTATCCTGGTCTCCCCCAGAAACTCCGCGGCCCTTGCCGCGGCAATCGAAGAACTGCTGGTCGATCACCGAACCCGCGAGGCGATGGGAAGCCGAGGCCGGGAACTGGTGGCCGCCCAATGGTCGGTTCCTGCGATCGCGGGGCAGATGGTGAATCTGTATCACGAGCTGTTGAACACTGCTTCCGCAGGGCATCGATCGCATGGGTATGCATGACCAGAGTGCTGGTCACAGGTGCCGCAGGGTTCTTGGGTTCATCCCTGGTCACGGAACTCTCTCGATCCGGGTATGGCGTTCGAGCGGTCCTCCATGATATGAACCGATCCCCGTCGTTCCTGCCGGAGATTGAGACCATTGCCGCTGACATCAGGGACTTCCAGAAGATCAAGGAGGCGACGGCTGGCTGTGAAGCTATCGTGCATCTTGCAGCGAAAGTGCATGACCTCGATGACGGAAGCGCAGAGCGGGACTACGATGCGATCAATGTCGAGGGCACGAGACATGTGCTCGAGGCGGCCGCGGCGTCCGGAGTCGCGCGTCTGGTGTTTGCCAGCTCGGTCAAAGTGTTCGGTGAAGAGACACGGGGGTGTGTCGATGAATCGCAGGCTCCCGATCCACGCACTCCCTACGGTCGGTCGAAATGGCGGGCCGAGCAGCAGGTGGCTCAATATGCGGGCCGGAATGGCCTCACCACGGTCTCGCTCCGTCTGCCGATGGTCTACGGTCCGACGAAGAAGGGCAATCTTTATCGCATGATCGACGCCATCGACCGCGGCCTGTTTCCGCCTCTGCCGCCACTGTCCACGGTCCGCAGTCTGTTGCATGTCGACAACTTCGTCCAAGCGGTGCTGCTCTGTCTCAAGGCGCCGCGATTGGAACGACCCGCCTACATCGTCACCGATGCGGAGCCCTATCGTGTGACCGATGTGTACGATTGGCTGCGGGCAGGGTTGGGCAAACCCCGGGCGAAGTGGCGCGTGCCTCTCCGGGTACTGACCGGGATCGCGCGATGCGGCGACCTGCTGCAAACGATCACCGGGGGACGCCCGCCGCTGACCAGCGAACAGCTCATCAAACTCATCGGAGGGGCCTGGTACAGTTCCGCCGCCATCACCCGTGAATTGGGCTATCGTGCCGTCCATTCGTTGGAGAAGGCTGTCCCGGAGCTGATCGCGCATTATCGTGGAGCGTCACAGGCAGGCTGTCGGTAACGTTCGCGAACGGCCTCCTCGCGTCGTGCGAAGTCTGAAGAGACGGCGCGCCATCGCTCCAGCGTCTTGTGATGAGAAGGCGACTGCCTCTTCATTCCAGTGTATAAATGAGTTCATCGAACCTGCGCGGTAGGTCACGAGGGCGGCAATACCGAGCCCGTTGTCTTGTCCGCTCCATGCGTACGAAGGCAGGAGCCGGTCGGATGGCAACGTCACCATGCTGATGATGGTCCTCCTTCCTGCAATGTTGGCGTTCGGGTGCGCCTGGTGGCTGACCAACTGCCTCTCTTCATCGAAATCGTTTCTTTCAATACTCGATCATCCCAATGAACGAGCGCTGCATTCCATGCCGACCCCGCGTACCGGAGGGTTGGCCATCATCGCTAGCGTGGTGATCGGCCTTCTCGCGGCTGCGAGTATCCTTGAAATGACGCAGCCCACGAGAACGTTATTGCCAAAAGGAGTGGCGTCAGGGAGCGTCTGGATCGTTGGGTCCATGCTGCTCGTCTTCGTGGTGTCCTTCACCGACGACTGTATTGGTCTCCCCGCGAGTCTTCGGCTAGGCGTTCAGACAGCCTCCGCGTGTATCATTATCGGGGGTGTCGGGTTGACCTTGTCTTCTATTCCGATTCCTGGAGAGCATGTGATCGAGCTGGGGTTGGCGGCAGCCCCAGTGAGTGCCCTCTTTCTGATCTGGATGGCGAACCTCTACAATTTCATGGATGGCATGGACGGTTTTGCGGGAGGAATGACCGTTTGTGGATTTGGATTTCTGGCGTACTTTGGATGGGAGGAAGGTTCTCCGGTCATGCTCATGATCGCCAGCTTCGTCGCGATAAGCGCGTTGGGATTTCTCATCCATAATTTTCCACCCGCGCGTATTTTCATGGGGGACGCCGGTAGCATCACGGTCGGATTCTTGGGTGGAACATTGATGCTCCTTGGAATTCGAGACGAGATATTTGATGTGTGGGTCCCGATCATCGTCTTTTCCCCGTTCATTGCGGACGCGACCGTAACGCTGATACGCAGAGCACTCCGTGGCGAAAAGGTCTGGGAGGCTCACCGCGAACACTATTACCAGCGGTTGGTGTTGAGTGGATGGGGCCATCGCCGGACGGTGCTTGTGCAGTACGGAGTCATGATGCTTTGTGGAGGATTGGCCGTTCTGTATCAGCACGCCACCGACAATTGGCGGCTGGTCATTCTCGGTACCTGGGTGGTGATGTTTCTTTTCTTGGGGGGAGTGGTGAATAGACTGGAACGACGAAAAGACCGCTCGCCAGGCCCAGTTCCCATCGCATCGAGTGGCGAGAAGTATGTGCAGGGATGTGCCACGACGAAGTATTCGAAGAGTGATCGTTGAACATCGAGGCGATGGCGAGATTTCGCGTCAGGCCGGTGTGGTGAGCCATGTCTCGCTGCCAGGCAAGATGAATGATCGACACATGCGGACGGTGGGATGGTTGAGATCGGTACTGCAGCCAAGGACCACGTCAGTTTCACCCGGATGAACCATCGGCTGACGGATGCGAGCAAGAAGGGGGATGTTCTTCGTCTCGCGATTCAGTTGCGCAATGAAGGACGCCTGTACATCCGAGGCAACCGTGAGCTGGAGGATCTCTTCAAGGGCAGCATCGATCGGTTTTGCGAGATTGCAATCCGTCTCAATAAAGCCAAACGAGTCCTGGATGTGGGCGCCGGGCAGGGTCTTCTGCTCTCGTTCCTGGCGGAACTCGGGCATGACTGCCATGCGCTTGATGTCGTGGATCAACCATCGGTTTACCCTGATACCTACGGAAAGGGGATTACGTTTCAGGTCTGCAATGTGGAGGCCGATGTGATTCCCTATCCCGATGAGTCGTTCGACGCGGTCGTCTGCTGCCAGGTGCTCGAGCATTTCTCCCATTCGCACCTGCCGGCCGTTCGTGAGATGCGGCGGGTGCTGCGGTCCGGCGGAGTGCTGGAGATCGATGTTCCCAACGTCGCCAGCTTAAGAAACCGGAGCCGTCTCGTGCGAGGCAAGCATATCACCTATGACTATGCCGACCACTATCTCCACGCGACGCCGATCCTCTACAAGGGTAGGTCGTACTATCCTCGACGGCACAATCGGGAGTTCACCAAGGGCGAACTTGAACTCCTCCTGCGAGAGGCGGGGTTTCAGCGGTGCGAGGTCTCCTTCCTGAAGTCCCGGCGCTATCGCGAGGGGATTGAGCGATTGAGATCTGTGGGGACGGCGATCAAAGACGCGATCCCCTCCTTCCGAAAATCCCTGATCGCCTTCGCCTACAAGTGATGGCCTGGCAGCTCAACCGACTGCAATCGAATGCGAAGCGGGTGGCCGGATGGAATGCCACAGCCCTTGGGTTCACCATTCCGATCTGGGCCGTCGCCGACAGCATCCTCATGGGGTTGGTGGTGCTCTGCTGGGCGGTCAGCGGGGACTGGAGTGAAAAGATCCGCCGGATCAAGACGAATCCGGTCGCGATGGCGGCCCTGCTGTTGTTTGCCTGGATGTTGCTGGGCACGTTCTGGGGCGACGGATCGCTGGAAGAGCGGGCGGGTTCCCTGAAGAAATATGCGGGGTTGCTGTTCATTCCCCTCTTGATCTCCATGGCGGTCGAGACCGGTGTCAGGCGACGGGCGGTTCTGGCGCTCGCGGCAGGTCTGGTGCTAACGCTCCTGCTGTCCTTCGGAGTGGAATTCGGACTTGTCAAGACCGGCGGCCTAATCAAAGGGTGGCCGTCGAACCCCTTCGTCTTCAAGAAACACCTGACCCATAATGTGCTGATGGCATTCGGGGTGTTCCTTTTTGCCGTCTTGGCCTGGCAATCTCGTGCGACCATCGGGCGGTGGGTGTGGAGTGTGTTGGCCCTCCTGGCTGCAGGCAATGTGGTGCTGATGGTACATGGACGGACCGGATATGTTGTGCTGGCGGGGCTTGTGTTACTTGGGCTTCACCTGTCGTACGGGTGGCGCGGTGTGACGGCGGCCCTGGTGCTGCTCACGGTGGCCTTCGCGGGAGCCTACCAGGTGTCCACCGCCTTTCACGATCGGGTGAGTCTCGCCGCATCCGGCCTCACCCAATGGGATCCACAATCCGTCGCCCTCGATCCGATCGGGGAACGGCTGGAGTTCTCTCGACGCACCGTGGAAATCATTCGGGACCATCCGTTGATCGGGGTCGGTACCGGGGGCTTTGTGAAGGCCTATGCCGAGAAAGTGCGAGAGACCGGCTTTCCCTTCACCAACCATCCTCATAACCAATATCTGTTGATCATGGCCCAGGTGGGGATCGTGGGACTGGGTCTACTGGTATGGTTGTTGACGCAACAGTGGCGGTTCGCTTCTCTGACGGACGGGGCAGCGTACGGATTACTGGCACGGGGTCTGGTGCTCACGATGGCGGTCGGATGCCTGTTCAATTCCCTCTTGATCGACCATACGGAGAAGCTGCTGTACTGCTGGTTTTCCGGTCTGGCCTACTCGGGCATAGGGCCGCGGTCGGCGCCTGCCGCCGATACAGAAGTGACGGGCGCCCCGACGACCTCCATGGCTCGCACGACGCTCACGCAAGGGTGATCGGACTTTCATCAGAAGGGGCGGTGTTCGCCGCATGCGCGCAGGTGGAGGCGGATCGGGTCTCCCCATAACGCGAACTGAAAGCGGACAGGCCTCCATGAGCGGAGAATGAGTGCTCTAGAACCACGCGGCGGCGCCAAACTTTCCGCGTACATCATCGCCTACAATGAAGCGGAGAAGATCGCCGATGCGGTCAACAGCGTTCTGTGGGCCGATGAGATTGTCGTGGCCGATTCGGCGAGTACTGACGGGACCGATCGCATCGCGATGGAGTTGGGCGCCCGGATCGTCCAGATCCCGTTCCAGGGATTCGGCCGTCTGCGCAATCAGGCCGTCGACGCCTGCAGAGGTGAGTGGATTCTGAGCATCGATACCGACGAACGCTGCACCCCGGAGGCGCGGGATGAGATACTGGCGCTTCTCGCCGGTACTCCCGCGCACGACGCCTATCTCCTGCCGAGGCGCAACTACTTCATGGGCCGGTGGATCACGCATTCGGGCTGGTATCCGAATTTCCGGCAGCCGCAGCTCTTTCGCAAAGGCGCGATGAGGTATGTGGAGGCTCCGGTGCATGAAGGGTACGAACTGCTGACCTCCAAGCCGGTCGGACGGCTCGAACAGGCGATCTGGCAGATTCCCTTCAGGAATTTCGAGGAAGTCGTGAAGAAGGCGAACCGGTACTCCACGCTCGGAGCGTTGAAACTGGCGGATAGGCGGGTCTCGATGGGGGGGGCGTTCTGTCATGGACTCTGGTCCTTCCTGAAACATTACGTGGCGAAGCGCGGCTTTCTCGACGGATGGGCGGGGTTCGTCATTGCCCTGGGCAACTTCGAAGGGACGTTTTACCGGTATGCCAAGCGGTTCGAAGCGCAGGAAGCCTGGCCGATCCCGAAGCAGCCGGCGCTTCGGAAACCGGACGGGACGAGATCCGGATGAAGACCGCGGTGATCGTGACGACCTATAATAGGGCCGATGCGCTGGCGGTCGTGCTGGAAGGCTATGGTGGGCAGCGTGATCGCGACTTTATGCTGGTGGTGGCGGATGACGGATCGACGGAGGAGACCGCACAAGTGGTGCATGAGTTCGCCCGGCGCGGGCTGTTTCCGTTGACGCATGTGTGGCAGGAGGATCGGGGCTTTCGCGCTGCGGCGATCCGCAATCGGGCGGTCGCCTCGACCGATGCCGACTACATCATTTTTAGCGACGGCGACTGCGTCCCCTCCCGGCATTTCGTGCAGGCGCACAAACAACTTGCCGAGCCGGGCTATTTTCTCGGCGCGAACCGTGTGCTGCTGGCTCCCGAATTTACGACCCGGGTGGTGCGCGAACGGATTCCGATTCATGCCTGGAAGGGGACCGATTGGGCGCGATCCTGGCTGAAGCGCGACGTGAACCGCCTGCTGCCGCTGTTGGAGCTGCCGGATGGATCGTTTCGCAAGAGGTCGCCGGATCGCTGGGAGGGCGTCAAGACGTGCAACCTGTCGGTCTGGCGAAGCGACCTGCTCCGCGTGAACGGGCTCGACGAGTCCTACGAGGGATGGGGGCTGGAGGATTCCGATCTGGTTATCCGCCTCATTCATGCAGGAGTCAAACATAAGAGCGCGCGATTCGGCGCGCCGGTGTTTCACCTGTGGCATCCGGAACAGGACAGGTTGGGACTTCCGACCAATCAGCAGCGATTGGACCAGCTGTTACGGTCGGCCGATACTCGGGCCGCGGTCGGGCTCGACCGATATCGCACCGCGGTCCCTTCGACAGGCGTCAGTATCTGAGAAAGGCGGGGTGATGACGAGGGACATCGGCAGCGTATTGATCGTCTGTACCCGCAGGATCGGCGACGTGCTGTTGGCCACTCCGCTGGTCCGGTCGCTCAAGGCCTCGCTTCCGAAGGTCGCGGTCGACATGCTGGTGTTCGAGGGAACGCAGGATGTGATCTCGGCCTATCCCGAGATCCGGCGCATCTGGACGATCGCCGAACGCCCGTCGATCGGCCATCATCTGGCGTTGCTCCGATCGATCTGGCGCCGCTATGACCTCGCGCTCTCGGTACTGGCCGGCGATCGGCCCACCTTTCACGCCTGGATCGGCGGGCGCTATCGCGTGGGAACTCTGCTGGCGGACGGGAAGTCGCGATGGAAGCGGAGGCTGCTCGATGAGTGGGTGCCGTTTGATAATGTGACCACCCATACCGTGGCCATGAATCTCCGGCTCCTTGAACTGGTGGGGGTCGCACCGCTTGCGACTCCCGTGGTCAGCTGGAGCGATGAGGATGAGGCGGCGGCGCGACGGGAATTTCCCGGAGTCGCCGGCCCCCGCCCCTACGTCGTACTCCACGTCTCGCCGAAATTTTCCTATAAGGCCTGGACGGTGGACGGCTGGGCTTCGTTCGGCCGGTGGCTGGCGGAGCGGGAGCTGACGGTGGTGCTGGCCGGAGGTGCGACAGCCGACGAACAGACCTACCTCCAACAGGTCATGCAGGCCATGCCTTCCGGTTCGGTGAGCCTGGCGGGCCGGCTCGGGTTACCGGCGCTGGGCTTTCTCTTGAGCCGCGCGGCACTCTACGTCGGAACGGATACGGCGGTGAGTCATATGGCGGCTGCGATCGGCGCTCCGACGCTTGTCCTCTTCGGGCCGTCGAATCCGGTCAAGTGGGGGCCCTGGCCGAAGGACTATCCCGCGTCGACCCCCAGTCCTTGGACCACGCACGGCTCGCAACGGCAGGGGAACGTCTTCCTGCTCCAAGCTGAGGGGGATTGCGTGCCCTGTTTCAGCGAAGGGTGCGATCGGCATATACGCAGTTTGAGCGACTGCCTTCAGAAGCTCTCCGCACGTCGAGTGATGCAGGCGGCCGAGGCGATGTTGGCCGATCGGAGCCATCGGATCTGCGACCCCATCGCGAGGGTCTCATAGCCGTGAAGCACCATGCCGCCAGTCTTTTCCATGCGATTGCGGACCGGTACGGACAGCTGGTGCTGCACTATCGCTCGCCGCTGGTCGTCGGAACGCAGCTCAGCTTGATTCTTGCCGCGAACCTCACCGCCTTCCTGCTGCGGTTTGAGGCGGACATTCCGCCGCCCTACGACCGAATGGTGTGGCGATATCTGCCGGCGGTCCTCATCATCTTCGGGTCCGGTTTGTGGGTGTTTGGAATTCAGCGGGGCCTGTGGCGGTATGTCGGACTGCATGATCTGGGACGCATTTTCTGGGCGTCCTCGGCCAGTGCGGGCGTGTTTTACGGGCTGTTTCATCTGGGGCTGGGATGGACCGACTACCCGCGCTCGATCATCGTGCTCACCGGACTTCTGAGCGCACTCTATCTTGCCGGGGTGCGCATGGCCGTACGCGGGTTTCGAGAATGGCTTCAGATTGGCGGTCCTACGGCGAAGCGGGTGCTGATTGTCGGCGCAGGGCATGCGGGAGAACTGCTCGCGAGGGACATGCTCTCGGACGCGACCTTCAACAGCCGGCCGGTGGGATTCGTGGACGATGATCCCGTGAAACGGAAGATGAAGATTCACGGGATTCCTGTCGTGGGCACGATCGCCGACATCAAGGCCTCGGCGGACCGACTGGAGGTCCACGAGATTGTCGTCGCGATTCCCTCGGCTTCGACCGTGGTGAAGCAAAAAGTGTTGGCCGGGTCGGAAGGCTGCACGGTACCGATCAAGATCCTGCCCAGCGTCAAACGATTGCTGGGAGACCCGGTGTCGCTGCAGCAGGTGCGGGCGATGAGTCTGGAAGACCTGTTGCAACGCGAGCCGATCCAGACGGATCGGCAGGAGCTGCATCCCCTCATCGAGGGGAAAACGGTCCTGGTGACCGGAGCGGGTGGCTCCATCGGGTCTGAGCTGTGCCGGCAGATCGCGCATTATCGACCGGACTCGCTGGTGTTGTTCGATCAATATGAAAACACTCTCCACACGCTGCTCTTGGAACTGCGGGCCGGGTTTCCGCATGTCGGCGTGCGTCCGATCGTGGGAGACGTGACGATGCCCGATCGTGTCGAGGAGGTATTCCGGCAGACCGGGCCTGATCTGGTGTTTCATGCGGCGGCGCACAAACATGTGCCGCTCATGGAGTTGAATCCCAAAGAGGCGGTCCGGAACAATATTCTCGGAACCCGCGTCGTGGCTCAAACGGCCCTGAAGACCGGCGTCGATCGATTCGTCCTGATTTCGACGGACAAGGCCGTCAATCCGTCGAGTGTCATGGGGGTGACGAAGCGGATTGCCGAGCATTTGATTCAGGGGTTCAGTCAGACGGGGATGACGAAGTTCACCGTGGTGCGGTTCGGTAACGTGCTGGGGAGCAACGGGAGCGTGGTGCCGCTGTTCGCCGAGCAGATCCGCAAAGGAGGGCCCGTCACCGTCACCGATCCGGAGATCAAGCGGTTTTTCATGACGATTCCCGAGGCCGTGCAGTTGGTGCTGCAGGCCAGCGTCATGGGTCAGGGCGGAGAAGTATTCGTGCTCGATATGGGCGAGCCAATCAAGGTTGCCGACCTGGCCAGGAACATGATCGTGCTGTCCGGTCTGGTTCCTGGAAAGGACGTGGAGATCGTCTATACCGGCCTACGGCCTGGCGAAAAACTGTACGAAGAACTGTTTGAAGCGACCGAGAGGGTCGAACCCACTGCCCATGCCAAGATCAACCGGGCGGTCGGCGCCCCGGTACCGGTCGGCGAGTTGGACCGGTGGCTGCAGGAGTTGCAGGCCAATCTACCTGGAAGCGATGAGGAGGAACTTCTGCAGGATCTCAAGCGCCTTGTCCCGAGTTTTCATCCGGCCGTATCGCAACGCGTGTCGTAGTTGTCCCGCCTGTTTCCGCGTCTGGTCCCGTCCCTCCTTCCCATAATGGCCAAAACGTTCCCTGACCCGCTACAGGTTCAATCGATCACAACCGATGAGAATGGCACGCATCCAGGAGGAGGGGGCCCAATCATAAAGACGGGGTATGGGGTAGCGGGGTAAGGGGACACAGGAGTATTCGCCATGAGGATCCTCGTCACCGGAGGAGCGGGATTCATCGGGTCGCATCTTGTTCGCCGCCTGGTGACCTCCGGCGAACACACGGTCGTCAATCTGGACGCGCTGAGGTATTCCGGCAACCCGGCCAACCTGACGGCGGTGGAAGGGCATTCGAGATATACGTTCGTCCAAGGCGACATCTGCGATGCACCCGTCGTCTCGTCGGTGTTCCGCGCGCATCAGATTGAAGGAGTGATCAATTGCGCGGCGGAGACACACGTGGACCGTTCGATCCTCGATCCCGTGAGCTTCGCACGGACGGATGTGGTCGGCACCGGGGTGTTGCTGGAAGCGGCGCGTCAGGCCGGCGTGCAACGGTTTGTGCAGGTCAGCACCGATGAGGTCTATGGGAGCGTCGAGACCGGTCTATCGACCGAGCAGGACCGGCTGGCTCCCCGGAGCCCCTATTCGGCGAGCAAGGCCGGCGGCGACCTCCTGGCGCTCAGTTACTGGGTGACCTATCGGTTCCCGGTCATGGTCACCAGAGGAAGTAACACCTACGGGCCCAACCAGTATCCTGAGAAATTCATCCCCTTGTTCGTCACGAATGCCATCGACGATCAGCCGCTTCCTCTCTATGGGGATGGGAAACAGTGTCGCGACTGGCTGGCCGTCGAAGACCATTGCGCCGCCATTATGCACGTGGTTTTCCATGGTGAGCCGGGGCAGGTCTACAACGTCGGAGGCGGGAACGAACGGGAAAATATCGATGTGGCCCGACAGATGCTGGCGCGACTGGGAAAACCCGAGAGCCTGATCCGGTTTGTGCAAGACCGGCCGGGTCATGATCGGCGTTGTGCGGTGGATTGCAGCAAGTTGCGCCGGCTTGGCTGGCAGCCGAGCGTTCCGTTTGAGAAGGGGCTCACTGCGACGGTGGAATGGTATCAGCGGAACACCGCCTGGTGGCGGCCCATCAAGTCAGGGGAGTTCCGCGCGTATTATGAACAGCAGTACGGGGCTCGGCTGAAACACGGGGTAGAGGGATAACTGAATCATGCGCATCCTCATCACTGGCGCCAGGGGACAACTGGGCGCGGCGTTCTGTCGTGCGCTGGCGGTGAATGTCGCAGGGACGGAATAGATTGCACGAACTGCGCGTTCTAGTCTCTCTCCGGCCAGGTCGTATTTTCTGTTTTGCAAACTCCCACCTGGCAGGTATGATAGCTCTCGCCAGCGTGACTCAAGATTTAAGGTTGAGGCTAAGGCTGGGATAAGGCAGCGGAACCTCGCTCAACCTCCTGCGGAGCAGTTTCTCCTCGTGATGGTGAGACAAACCGTCAAACGCAATTCCGTGAGCCGGCCGCCCTCGCGCGCGGTACTCCAGCGGATCCGGCTGTTCGCCACGGATGTCGACGGGGTTCTCACCGATGCCGGCATGTACTATTCGGAGTCGGGAGATGAATGGAAAAAGTTCAATACCCGCGATGGCATGGGCATCAAGCTGCTGCAGCGGGCCGGGCTCATCACGGCGATCGTCACGCAGGAACGGACCAGACTGGTCGCCCGCCGGGCCGAAAAACTGGCGATACCGGAGTTGCATCAAGGCGCGATGGATAAACTGTCCGTGATTCGCGAGATGGCGGCGCGGCACGGGTGCTCTCTCCGTGAAGTGGCCTATATCGGCGACGATGTGAACGATGTCGAAGCGTTGAAAGCCGTCGGGTTTTCTGCGGCGCCTGCCGACAGTCTGCCCCAAGTCCTCCAGGTGGTCGATTATGCCTGTGAAAAGAAGGGCGGAGAGGGAGCCGTCCGGGAGATTGCGGAGATGATTCTGCGGGCGCGGGGCGATGCAAAGCCGACAAAACAGGACAAACGGTGAGGACGAACGATGGGGGCAGGTAAGCAAGCGTTGTATCCGGTGATCATGGCCGGGGGGAGCGGCACCAGATTCTGGCCGTTGAGCCGCCATCTGTTTCCGAAGCAGCTGCTACGAATCGGCGGAGAGCAGACGATGATCCAGCAGACGATGAAGCGCGTGCTCGGCTGCGCCCCGGTGGGCAACGTCTTGATTTCGACGAACGGGGCTCAGGCCGATCTGATCCGCCTGCAGCTGGCTGATTGGAAGGACGACATCAAGCACGGATTCGTGCTCGAGCCGGAAGGACGGAATACGGCCCCGGCCATCGGGCTTGCCGCGATCGAGATTGTCGCGCGTGACCCCGAGGGGCTCATGCTGGTCGTGCCGGCTGACCATGTGGTGACCGGGCAGCGTCAGTTCGAGACGGCGGTCGGGCTGGCCTCCGAGTTGGCGGGCGACGGCTATCTCGTGACCTTCGGCATCAAGCCGATTCGGCCGGAAACGGGATACGGCTACATCAAGCCGGACACTCGCGTCCCTTTGGGCAAAGAGGGGAAGCTGCGCGGATTTCGCGTAGAGAAATTCGTGGAAAAGCCCGATGCGGCCAAGGCGGCCCGCTATCTCAAGGCAGGGACCTACTTCTGGAACAGCGGCATGTTCGTCTGGCGCGCCGCGACCATCCTGGAGGAGATCCGTCTCCATCAGCCGGGGCTGGCTCGAGGCCTGGATCAGATACGCGAGTTGAAGCGCGCCGCCGCTCCTGCTGCGACGATCGATGCGGTCTACCGAGGTCTGCCATCGGTGTCGATCGACAACGGAGTGATGGAAAAATCGACGAAGGCGGCGGTGGTGCCGGTGTCGTTCAAGTGGTCCGATGTGGGCAGCTGGGGCAGTCTGGACGAAGTGGCGGAGAAGGATCACGCGGGCAATGTCATTGCCGGACGGGTGATCGATCTCGAGAGCCGTCGCTCGATCGTCTATGCCGACCGGCGGGTGGTGGCCACGATCGGACTCATCGACATGGTCGTCGTCGATACGCCGGACGCTACGTTGGTCTGCCCAAAATCACGGGCACAGGACGTCAAGAAGGTCGTCGATATTCTCAAGCAGCAGCGGGCGCCGGAGCACCTCGAACATCTTACCGTTCAGCGGCCCTGGGGCTCGTACACCGTTTTGGAAGAAGGGCCCGGCTTCAAGGTGAAACGTGTCACGGTGAATCCCGGCGGGCGGCTGTCGCTTCAGCTGCATCACCAGCGCAGTGAGCACTGGGTGGTCATTGCCGGCACCGCGCGCGTGACGCGAGACGACGAGACCTTCGATCTGGAGATCGGACAGAGCACGGCGATTCCGGCCGAAACCAAGCATCGACTGGAGAATCCCGGCAAGGAGACGGTGCACATCATCGAGGTACAGAACGGGCCGTATCTTGGTGAAGAC
>DASPGL010000133.1:0-10106 GCA_035620635.1 Nitrospira sp.
TCCGAACGGCAACCACCGGCTCTCGGCCATGCGAACCCTCGGGGCGAAGAGTCTCGTGGCCATCGTGGTGCCGGAGCCGTCCGTGGCGTACCAGATCCTCGCACTGAATACGGAGAAGGCGCACACCCTCCGTGAGAAAGCGCTGGAGGTCATCCGCATGTACAGGGAGCTGGCGCAACTCGATGACGCGACCGAGGAGCAGTACGCGCTGGAGTTCGAGGAGCCGGCGTTCATCACGCTCGGATTCTGCTATGAAGAACGGCCGCGCTTCAGCGGCGGAGCGTACCACCCGGTCCTCCGGCGGGCAGAAGAATTTCTGACAGAGCCACTGCGCGTTGCCGTGAGTCTTCGGGTGCAGCGGGCGAAGCAGGTCTTGGCGCTGGATGATCTTGTCATCGCGAAGGTCGAGGTGCTCAAGGCGCGCGGCCTGGCCAGTCCGTACCTCAAAACCTTCGTCGTCGCGCGTGCGAATCCTCTCCGGTTCCGTCCGAAGGAGGCTCCGGCGCTGGCCTTTGACGAGGTCATCAATCGTATGGCACGCGCTGTGGAGAAATTTGATCCAGCTAAAATCAAGGTGGAGGATCTCGCCAGATCAGGCGGGGGGTCCGACGATTCCGGCTAGTCATTCCTGAGCTCCTACCGCTTGTTTCTTCCGGGATCGCCCGATTAAGATATTCCCTGATTCACGCGAGCAAGGAGGTCATCATGGGTCTTGCGGACAACACGTGCGTTCCCTGTCGTGGCGGGGTTCCTCCCTTGTCTGGTGACCGGGCCCAGGCCTTACTGAAGGAGCTGGGACGCGGGTGGTTACTGAACGCGCTGGGACACCTGGAACGCCTCTACACATTTAAGGATTTTGCTCAAGCCTTGGCCTATGTGAACAAAGTCAGTGCGATCGCGGAGGCTGAAGGCCACCATCCGGACCTGTATCTGGCGTGGGGAAAGTGCAAGGTGGAGATCTGGACTCATAAGATCAATGGACTCACCGAGAGCGATTTCTACCTGGCGGCGAAGGCCGACCGGGCCTTCGAACCATTCCAGGCCGCTGCAAGCTGATTCCCCGGGCATCGAACGACGCTGAACGTAAGAGGCAAGCGATGAACACCAAGGCGCGCGTTGCGCTTGTCAACATGCCGTTCAGCTATGCAAAGTACCCGTCGATTCAACTGGGGAGTCTGTCGGCTTTGCTGAAGTCGAAAGGGATCGACGTCGAATGTCATCACCTGAATGTGCGCTTCGCGCACATGATCGGTGTCCCCCTCAATGAAGTGATCTGTGAAGCACGCGCGCTCTTTGGAGAATGGGTCTTTTCCTCGCTTCTGTTTCGCGACAACCTCAAGCGTAGCGAGTATCCCCGGCTCTTCAAGCCCGTCTTTGAACGGATTTCCGGCCAGAGCGGTCGACCGGTCCCGTACTTCGAAGACCTGGCGACCCGAACGGCGCCGCAGTTCCTCACCTGGGCGCTGACAGCGATCGACTGGGGGCAGTATCGGATCGTCGGGTTCACCTCGACGTTTGATCAGAATGTCGCCAGCCTCACCATGGCCAAGCTCATCAAGGATCTGTATCCCGATGTGACGATCCTCTTCGGAGGCGCGAATTATGACGGTGAAATGGGGCTGGAATACCTCCGTGCGTTCCCATTCATCGATTATGTGGTCGTCGGTGAAGGCGAACTGGTGGTACCGCCTCTGGTCGAGAAGATTCTGAGCGAGGCGGGAGGACCTGTTCCGAGAGGAGTTGCCTATAGGAGAAACGGAGCTATCGCGTACGAACCGAACCAGGAACTCTTTTCGGAGTTCGCCAGGACCGGTCCGCCGGACTACGATGACTATTACCATCTTCTGACAGAACTTGGTGAGGCGGCCCAGGGGCTGGATCGCATCCTGCTCTATGAGGGTTCTCGCGGCTGCTGGTGGGGAGAGAAACATCACTGCACGTTTTGCGGGCTCAATGCGCAGCAGATGAAATTCCGCTCGAAGTCCCCCGAGCAGGTCATCCGAGAGCTGGCCTATCTCTCCGACCGCTACGACACGACCAGATTCCGGCTGGTCGATAACATCATCGACATGAAATATGTCGATGGCCTGTTCGGCCGTTTGGCGGCGGACCGTTGTGATCTGGACATGTTCATCGAGACGAAGAGCAACCTCCACAAAGCCCAGATCCGGACCCTGGCGGCCGGCGGGGTGAAATGCATGCAGCCGGGGCTGGAGAGCCTGAGCGTGACCCAGCTACGCGCGATGGACAAGGGCGTCACGCCCATGCAGAACATCGTCTGCCTGAAGTGGAGTCTCTACTATCGTGTGGTGGTTTCCTGGAATCTCCTGCTGGGATTCCCCGGCGAAACCGATGAAGATTACCAGCGGCAGATCGCGCTCATTCCGGCACTGCTGCATCTGCAGCCGCCGGAGGCGACGGGAAAATTCTGGCTCGAACGGTTCAGCCCCTATCATCGCCGGCCGCAGGAATACGGAGTCCGCATCACAGGGCCCGGGACGGCGTATCAGTACGTGTACGATGAGCGGTTGGTGGACTTGCAAAAGATTGCATATGACTTTGAGTATGAGCTGGAGCACTCGTCAGTCGACCCGCATCGCTATCAGGAACTTGTCACAGCCGTGGAAGGCTGGCGACGCCTTCATGCCTCGGCCGATCGTCCCTTTCTTTACTACTCCAAGGCGATCGGCTACGTGACCGTCTATGACGGGCGCAATCCCGCGGCGCCGGTTCGCTCTCGACACAACGGGCTCGCCGCGCTCGTGATTGAGGCATGCAATGAAGCGCCGAAGAGTGCGCTGCAGATTCGTACAGGGCTGGCAGGCCGGGTTGAAGCAAGCGAGAGGGATCTCGCCCGAGTCCTGCATAACCTAACCTCCCAACGAGTGCTCTACGAGGAACAGGGAAAGTATTTGACGCTGGCGATTCCGGAGCATTCGTTTCTCTGAGCGGACCGAAACAGAAGCCGTCAACCGTCATTCGTCAATCGGGAGAAGCAAGTTTGACTCCAAGTGAGACGCTTGACGACGGGCCATTGACGGACCCGTAATGCTACATCGACAACCGGTCCGCGACGTTGCGCATCTGCATGCCATGGATCAGCGAAGCCCCCCCGCGGATCGCGCAGGCCACGTGGACGGCTTCCGTCATTTCCTCAAGGTTCGAGCCCTTTTCGAGCGACGCCTGCGTGAAGGAATCAATACAGTACGGGCATTGGACAGTGTGAGCTACTGCCAGGGCAATCAGCGCTTTCTCCCGTTCGGTCAGCGCGCCTTCTGCAAAGACCGCGCGGTAATATCCCGTGAATTTGTCCCATAGCTCCTTGTTCCCCTTTCCCATGTCCGGGAAGTGTCCGAGATCATGCGGATGGTAGTACGAATCCATATGAGCCTCCTGTTTCCATTCGGATGTTCGGCAGAGAGTACGAAGCGTGCAGCAGGCGGGAGCTTCGATCAGGCATGGCCGGGGGAGGTGGGCTCGGCATCCGAGAGGACTTTCGAAAAGCGGTGACCGACGATGTCGGTCACCTTGGCCATGAGTTCTGCGACTTCGTCCCATTCACTCGGCAGCAGGTCTTGTTTCAGCTGGGGATGGATGGCCCATTGGGCATCAACCCGCGTGCCTTTCCGGTCCACTAGGACCCGGAGCAATTCGACGTCCCACTCAGCGGGGCCGAGGCCGCTATCTGCAGATGGCTGACCGTCTGTCTGTTCTGAAGGCGGAGTTGCGCTTGCCATGGAGACACCTCGCTTGCATCAGCGGTTCCGAGGAGCATACCCGATTGACGGTCCGATTGTATATCGAGAGACATCGTCGACCGCTCTCCCTGTACCGCCAAGAGGTGGATGGAAGTCTGCGATGCATGGAATCATATTGCTCGCAACCTCCTCGTCACTGCGAGGAGGCTGACGGGGCGCCTTCGCGGAGCGTCTCGATCATGGCCTGATGGATGTGCCCGTTGCTCGCCACAAGCGCTTTCCCGTAGATTGAGAAATCAATCCCTGAGAAGTCTGTCACTCGGCCTCCGGCTTCTCGCACGATCACTGACCCGGCCGCCATATCCCACGGGTTGAGCTTCACTTCCCAAAATCCGTCAAAGCGTCCTGCAGCCACGTAACACAGATCCAGTGCCGCTGAGCCGGTTCGTCTGATCCCCTGGGCCTTGAGGGCGAACGTGACAAAATGGTCAAGGTTATTGTGAGGGGTATCCCGAATGTCATAGGCAAATCCTGTGACGAGCAGGCTGCGATCAAGGGTGCTTGTCCGGGACACACGGAGAGGCCGGCCATTCAAATGAGCGCCGCGGCCCTCGACCGCGGTGAACATTTCGTTGCGTGAGGGATCGACGACGACGCCGAGAATACAACGCCCCTGAAACTCCAACCCGATCGAGATACAGTAGGCCGGATAGCCGTGGGCGAAATTCGTCGTGCCGTCGAGCGGATCAATGATCCACAGATAGGGGGAAGAGGATGGTGCCATCTGCCCTCGCTCTTCGGCCAGAACACCGTGGAGCGGGAAACGCCGGCTGATATGGTCGATGATGCATTGCTCCGCTGCATGGTCTGCATCCGTGACCAGATTGATCGTGCTCTTGTGTTCGATACGGAATCCCGACTGCACATAGTCCAGGAGAAGCGCGCCTGCTGCCCTACCGGCAGCGACGGCGGTATCCAGTAGAGCATCGTGCGGAATCTGCTCGAGTGAAGGCGTCACGCCGCATCATAGCACGGCGAAAGAAGTCTAAGTCCTTGAAAGATTAACTGAGTATTGGCGGGGTTCTGGCCAAATGACGGCGGTGATTGGAGGCTTGTAGCACGACAAGTCAGCACAGCAAGGCTTTGTGATACGTCATGAGCAATGCTTACTTGCGCGCAGGAATCAGTTTAGCGAGTAAGATAGAATACTGCATAATCAATGCTTGACACATATTGCATGCAATGCTATAAAGCAAGCATGCTTTTCTGGGGAGGATCATGGAGGAATTAACAGATATCCTCGTCGGGCTGGAACAGCGGATCAGCGCCTACAAGAACCGGTTTCAGGAGCTGGAGAAAAAACGTCGCCGCCTCGACGACGAGATCGCAACCATCAAGAAATATTTAGAGCTCGCGGAAACGCTTTATCGGGTCGAAGCGGACAAGGCCAAGCTGGCCAGTCTTTCCAACCAGCTCATCACGGATGATTCCAAGGGGACCCGGTCCCTCCCGGTCATGGATGTCACCGACCAATCACGCGAAATTCTTCTCGGGAGGAGTAAGTACGTAGGGAAAAGCGTGCCTGAAGCGGCCTACGAGATTCTGCGCGAATCGAATCGGGCTATGCATGCCAAGGAGCTGGTGCAACGACTGGTGGAGGGCGGACTGCAGATCAAGGGCAAGACGCCGCTCACCTCGATTGCTACGTCGCTCAAGCGCGACAAGCGTTTCAGAAAAGTCGGTCCCAACACGTTCGAGGCGCTCGACGACATGTTGATTCAGGCTGTCTAGTGACGGATGATTATGACATCCACTATATGAACGACGAAGGGAGGTGAGACTCTTGGCAACGAAGAAGGCAGCGAAGAAGAAAAAGAAGTAGGCCCCGCCACGATTCATGCGCCGGGTGTGAGGCCACTCACTCCCGGCGTAGTTTTTCCCGCCAACTCCGACCCCGCAGAGTAGATCATTCCCTCCGCACGACGAACCGAGGGCATTACTCAGAACAGGGAAGTGATGGAGCGCTAGGACGCCTGAAGTACGACTGCAGGCTGGAGACGGGCCAGACTTGGGGCCGACCGTTTGTCTTCCGTGACGGGCTCCGCATTGAGGAGCACCCACTTCTCCGGTTGTCCGAGGATCTGTTGAACCAACCGGGTGTGAAGCGCATGTCCGGATCGCTCGGCCACGATGTGGCCGATGAAGGATGTTCCGAGGAGCGAGAAGTCACCGATAAGGTCGAGGATCTTATGACGGACAAACTCATCGAGGAACCGCAAACCTGACTCATTGACGATCCCGTCTTTGGACAGCACGACCGTGTTGTCTAGTGTCCCCCCTTTACCGAGCCCGCGGGCCCACAACATCTGAACTTCGTGCAGGAAGCCGAAGGTTCTGGCTTCCGCGATCTGGCTCTCGAAGGCACCGGTCGAACACTCGTGTGTGTAGGTCTGGGTCTGGATCAGTGGATGGTCGTACTGGATCGAGTAAGTCACGCGTGGCGTAGAGGAAGGTTCGATCCGCACGCGCCGCGATCCTTCCGAGACCTCGATCGGGGCCATGATCTTCAAAAAAGACTGTTTTCGGTTTTGGGGCACTACGCCGACCGATTGAATCAAGCGGACGAATGGCGCCGCGCTCCCGTCCATCACAGGCATCTCATTGGCGGTTACATCAATGTAGACATTATCGACTTCGAGACCGGCTAGAGCGGCGAGCACATGTTCAATGGTTTTCACCTGGAACCCGTTGCCGCTGATCGCCGTGCACAGTTCGGTGGGAACACAGTGCTCGATTGATGCCGGAAGGGTAGCGCCGGCATTGCCGTTTCGATTGACGAAGACCACCCCGGTGTCCGGAGGAGCCGGTCGAAGCGCGATCGTCACAGGTTGACCCGAGTGGAGACCGACCCCGGAACATGTTACCGCCGATGCTAGTGTTTGTTGGTTTCGCACGGGCCCTCCGTCGCGCTAAGAAAATGCCAGTTGGGGTCATGGATGAGCAATTCATATGCCAATAGGTCAGTGCCATAACATAATGATAGTTAAGTGTGTATTCGCTATTCTTGTGAATGACTGATTGTGTTGGAAATAGCACAACTGTGGTTTTTCACGGAAAAACTTCTAGCAGGAAGCGAGCAGGATGTTTCACTGGCATTCCCACGATGTCGTTGATAGGTGATCCCGCAGGCTGGTTGTACTGCCCTTAGTCCCGGGCGGTCAACGCCTTTTCTGCTGATCTTGTCCAGAGCAAGCGTGCTCGAGGTGGTGAGCAGGGAAAGAAGAGAAGAGCACCCAATCATCTACAGTGAGAAAAAAGAGTTTCGCCCCGTTAGGCCGCCTTGGCTTGAGGGCTGGGATCATTCTTCAGCGGCCCGAACGTTGCCTCGTATTCTGCCACCACATGATTGAGGATGTTCGCCAACCGTTTAGCTGTGTAGGGGTTCAGGACGATGCGATCGGTCATCTGAACCTGTACGTTCGCCTGGCCGCGTTCCCAGGCGTTGTTGATACCGAAGGCCAGCACCACTTCCTCACGGGTCGACGACACATTGCAGACATTGGCGTAGGACCCGTGAACGTTAGAACAATCCAGCTGCACTGTCGGACCGGCATTGGCGGACTGGCCGACCTGCACCGGTCTTCCCGCAGACTTGTCCGCTGCCTTCACTCCTGCTCCCGAGTCTTTCATCGCGATCTCCTTTGCTTGAGATGAGGGGTGGCCCCGCACGGGTCGAACCGGCCTGGCTAGCTTCACACGCACGTTACCAAGGAATGAGCCGCATAAGAAGAGAAAACAGGTTTTCTGCAGCGGCGACTTTCCTGTAGGCACAACATTCGCCATGATTCGGTCGCGGCTGAACCGATCGCTCGATGCGTAAAGGTACAAAAATGGTGACAATGGGAAATACTTGGGTACCCTGAAGGCCAGCGACAGGAAGTTATTCAGAGTTGACGGTCTGGAACCAATGGAGAAATCGTAGGGCAGGTGTGTGTCGGCTTCTTCGGTGCAGGCGATTGCGAGAGCGCTGAGAACGCATTGAACATACGCGTGTCATACGCCACATGGAGAACAGCCTGAACTTCCCGCGAGAACAATCCTGCGGCTTGGCCGGCCTGGTCCCTGCGATGCTCATCTGCCTGGCCGCGATGGGTCTGAATGGGTGTGCGATCGAACCGAAACCATTGACCATGGATGAGGTGCGGTCACGGGTTCAGGAAGACCGGGCTGCGCTTGGGAAGGATCAGGAGCCTCTCTCGGGCCCCGTCGATCTGTTCGAAGCCATGGCGCGCGCGTTGAAATATAACCTCGACGCGCGCGTCGAACTCATGCACAAGATGCTGGCGCAGACGCAACTCGACCTGTCCCACTATGCCATGCTGCCGCGTCTGGCAGCGAACGCGGGATTCGACGGTCGCAGCAATTTTGCGGGAGGCCTGGCGCAGTCCTTATTGACCGGAAGGCAGGTGCTCGAACCTTTTACGTCGGCGGAAAAGAACATTTTCTCAGCCGATCTATCGCTCAGTTGGAACGTGTTGGATTTCGGACTCTCCTATATCCGGGCGAAGCAGGCGGCCGACGATGTGCTCATTGCTGATGAGGAGCGGCGGCGTGTGGCCAACCGCGTCATGCAGGACGTGCGTGCTGCTTATTGGAAAGCCGTCAGCGCGGAACGGATTCTGCCCTCGCTCAAGCTGCTGGATGAGTGGGTCAAAAGCGCACTTGAGAAGGCGCAAGCCGTTCAGGACGAAAAACTCAGTCCGCCGATGGTTCCGCTGCAATTCAAGCTCGATCTTCTGAACACGCAGCGGTACATTCAACAGCTGTTCAGAGAGCTCAACACGGCCAAGATTCAATTGGCCGCCTTGATCAATCTGCCCCCGGGACAGGAGCAGCAGTTGGTGCTCATGGTTCCTGAGCGGGAGGCCAAGGCGGTCACTCTCCCGCCCGACATGATGGCCCTGGAGGACCGGGCGCTGGAGGCACGGCCGGAACTGAGGATGATCGATTACCGTCGCCGGATCAACGCGCAGGAGACCAAAGCGGCAATCCTCGAGATGATGCCCAGTCTGAACCTCGTCGTCGGCGGGAATTACAGCAGCAACAGCTTTCTGTTCAACAATCACTGGGCTGCCTATGCGGCGCGGGCCAGCTGGAACTTGCTAAACCTGTTCCGGTACCCGGCACGAGCGAAGACGATCGAGGCGCAGGACAAGGTCCTGCAGACTCAGAATCTGGCCCTCACGATGGCCATCCTGTCGCAAGTGCATGTCAGCGTGGCGCAGGTGGCGCTTGCGAAGAAGGAAGTCTCTACGGCAGTCCTCTACTTCGAGACGCAATCTCAGATCACCGAGCAAGCGCGTCTGGCATGGCGGACAGCCCGGATGAGCGAACAGGCCGTCCTGCGCGAGCGGGTGGCGCAGGTGGCGGCGCAGCTGCGATACGATGCCATGGAAGCGGAGTTCCAGACTGCCTGGGCCTCGTTGTTGGCGGCTATTGGGGAAGATGTGCTGCCCAATGACTTGACGCAGGAACAGAGCGTGTCCGATCTTGCCCTCCAACTGCGCACCCGGTGGGCCAAGAGCAAGGAGTGGCTCCAATGATCCATACAGACCGAGCGAAGATCGGCGCTCTGATCATCATGACGTGGCTGTTGGCCCCGTCGGGGCCTTCGATGGCCGGCACCAAGCCTGACCCCAAACCGGTAAGCAGTGCGGCCCAACTCAGCACGATTCGAGGCGTCGTCAAGGCGACTGCCCAAGCCACCCTGGCCAGTCAGGTTCAGGGCCGCATCAGCCGGCTCCCGTTCAGGGAGGGACAGCGGTTCAAGAAGGGGGCCCTGCTGGTCGCCCTCGACTGTTCAAGGTACGAAGCCGAACTGGCCAGTGCGCAGGCAGAGTATCGGGGGAAGAAGAAAACCTACGAGAACAACCTTCGGCTCGCAGAGCACCGTGCGGTCGGTCAGCTTGAACTCGAAGTGTCCAAGGCCGAATCCGAGAAGGCCGCTGCTGCGGTGAAGGCCGCACAGGTCAATGTGAACGGGTGCACCGTGCGCGCACCGTTCCCTGGCCGCGTCGTCAAGATGATCGTGAATGAACATGAGAACGTGTTCCCCAACGATCAGTTGCTCAGTCTGTTGGACGACAGCCTGCTGGAGATCGAGCTGATTCTGCCTTCCAAGTCGCTGGCGTGGCTGAAGGTCGGTTCGGAATTCGAGTACGCTATCGATGAAACGGGTGCCCAGTATCCGGCTACGGTGCAGGACATCGGCGCAAATGTCGATCCTGCCAGTCAGACGGTGAAGGTGAAGGGCCGGTTTCGAGAGCAGCCGGACAATGTGCTGGCGGGCATGAGTGGAACCGCGTCGTTCCCAGAACTCTCACGCTGACATGGCCGCAGCAGAAACCA
>DASPGL010000134.1:0-18534 GCA_035620635.1 Nitrospira sp.
CCAACTTTCTCACTTCACTGTGGCACAACGCTCGGCCAACTCCTGCTCACTCATCGCGAGAATCTTCTTCCACTCATCGTCATAGCGGCCGTCTTCGATCTCCTTGATCCGCACATCCAACCCCAGCGGCTTCTCCGAAAAGTGCGCCCCCTGTGCACGGCTGACATAGAGCGCGACGAGATTGGGCGCGATATCGGCAATGCAGACCGGCGTGCACATCCCGCACATGACACAGTCCATGAACATTTCCGACACACTCTTGAAGTCGCCGAACACGGCTTTCCATACCCCTTCACGCACGTCGATCGCCTGGGGGCAGGCCTCCGTACAGGCGTTGCAATTCCGGCAGAGCGGCGCCTCTGGATAGAGGTTGAAGAGGTCCTGCTTGGGGTCCTTGAGCTTCTGAATCTCGTAGGTGGCCTTGCGCGCCGGAAACGGAGGCATCATGGTGAACGACATGCCGTCCTGCACCGCCGTCTGACACGCCAGGCACGTCTTCACTTTGGGATCGTCTTTCGTCCGGTAGTAGGTCGCGCAGGCGCCGCAGAATCCGCCGAGGCAGCCGATCCCGCGAATGACCTCCTGTCCCGCATACCACATCGCCTTAACGACCGTGATCCCTTCCGGCACTTCGTATTTCTTGCCGGACATCTCGATCGTCACCATCCGGGGCTTCAGTACCTCGGGCTGGTCGATGACGTTGGTGTCTTCCTGAGCCATTGTTTACTCGTGGGACATCCCTCGACAACCGCTCGGGACCCTGAGCTTGTCGAAAGGTCGAATCGTGAGGCGCAAGGGGGGCACGAAACCACCCCTCACGCCTGCCGCTTAACTCCTAACGGACTTTACGCAAACGAATCAACAATCCTGTTCAACGTGGGGCTCGGGCGCATCGCCATCGATGCCTTCCTATCATCGGGATGGTAGTACCCGCCAATATCCACCGGCTTGCCCTGCGCAGCGAGCAATTCGCCGTCGATCTTCTTTTCGTTGTCGCTCAACTCTTTGGCGATCTTCGAGAACTTCTCCGCGATCTTCTTATCCTGTGTCTGTGCAGCCAGCGCCTGGGCCCAGTAGAGCGCCAGGTAGAAATGGCTGCCGCGGTTGTCGATCTCCCCAACTTTACGGGCCGGTGACTTGTTGCTCTCGAGAAACTTGGCGTTGGCCTGATCCAGCGTGTCGGCCAGAATCTTGGCGGTTTGATTGTTGGCCATTTTGGCCAGATGTTCCAACGACGCGGCCATGGCAAGGAATTCACCCAGCGAATCCCAGCGGAGATAGCCTTCCTCCTGGAACTGCTGCACGTGCTTGGGCGCAGATCCTCCGGCGCCGGTTTCGAAGAGGCCGCCGCCGTTCAGCAAGGGTACGATCGAAAGCATCTTCGCACTCGTACCGATTTCGAGTATCGGGAAGAGGTCCGTGAGGTAGTCGCGCAAGACGTTCCCCGTCACGGAAATCGTATCCTTCCCCTCCTTCATCCGCTCCAGCGAAAAGCGGCACGCATCCGCGGGTGACATGATCCGGATATCGAGACCCTTCGTATCGTGGTTCGGCAGGTACCGATTGACCTTCTGGATCAATTCCGCATCGTGCGGCCTGGTCTTGTCCAGCCAGAATATCGCCGGGGCTCCGGTCGCCCTCGCGCGGTTCACGGCCAGCTTCACCCAATCCTGGATCGGCGCGTCCTTCACCTGGCACATGCGCCAGATATCACCTTCTTCGACCTTGTGCTCCAGGAGCGTCTTCCCCGACGCATCAACCACCCGCATCGTGCCGTTGCCGGGTGCCTTAAATGTCTTGTCATGCGAACCGTACTCTTCCGCCGCCTGCGCCATCAGCCCCACGTTGGGCACACTCCCCATCGTCCGGGGGTCGAAAGCGCCGTGTTTCTTACAGAATTCGACGACCTCACGGTAGACCGGCGCATAGCTGGCATCGGGGATCACACACTTCGTGTCGGCCAGTTTGCCATCCGGGCCCCACATCTTCCCGCCGTCACGAATGACCGGCGGCATGGAGGCATCAATGATGACGTCGCTGGGCACGTGTAAATTGGTGATACCCTTGTCGGAATTCACCATCGCCATCGCGGGCCGCTGCTGATAGACCGCCTGAATATCGGCTTCGATGGCCTTGCGCTGATCGTCCGGAAGAGCCTTGATCTTGATATACAAGTCCCCGAGGCCGTTGTCCGGATCCACGCCCAACCTTTGAAATGTCGCGGCGTATTTTTCGAACACGTCCTTGTAGTACACGGACACGGCATGACCGAAGATCTTCGGGTCCGAGACCTTCATCATGGTGGCCTTCATGTGGAGGGAGAACAGGACGCCCTGCTTCTTGGCATCCTCGATTTGCTCTTCGATGAACTGGCGCAAGGCCCGTTTGCTCATGAAGGTGGCGTCGATGACTTCTCCCGCCTGCAACGCGAGCTTCGGTTTGAGGACGGTCGCCTTGTTGTCCTGGCCGACAAATTCGATTCGCGCCTCGGTGGCCGCAGTCAGGGTCATCGACTTTTCGTTGGAACGGAAATCGCCGCCGTTCATATGGGAGACATGGGTCTTGGAATCCGCGCTCCACGGAGACATCTTGTGCGGATGCTTCCTGGCGTAAGCCTTTACGGAGAGCGGCGCACGACGATCCGAGTTGCCTTCGCGCAACACCGGATTGACGGCACTTCCCTTGACCTTGTCATACCGAGCCTTGATATCCTTCTCCTTGTCGTCCTTCGGATCCTCAGGATACTCCGGCAGCTTGTACCCCTGGCTCTGCAGTTCCTTGATCGTCGCCTTTAACTGTGGAATCGACGCGCTGATGTTGGGCAGCTTGATAATGTTGGCTTCCGGGGTCTTGGCGAGTTCCCCCAATTCGGCCAGAGCGTCCGGCTGCCTCTGCTCCTCCGTCAGATACTCCGGAAATACCGCGATGATCCGGCCGGCCAGCGAGATGTCCCGCAATTCAACGGCCACGCCGGCGGCCTTGGTAAAGGCATTGATGATCGGCAGGAACGAATAGGTCGCCAGCATCGGCGCTTCATCGGTCTTTGTATAGATGATCTTTGAGGCTGTGGTCGTCATGGTCCTTCCCCTCTCCGCATCGTGAATTAGTTCAGCGCGTTCAGCGCGGAACCAGCCTTGAACCACGCAATCTGCTGCTCCGTCATGCTGTGGTTCGCCTGGATGGTGAGCGTTTGGCCATCCCCCTTATGTATGCTCACCTGCACCGGCTTGCTCGGAGCCAGGTTGCCAAGCCCCGTCACGCTGATGCGGTCGTTCTGCTCGATCTTCTCGTAATCCTTCGGATCAGCGAAGGTCAACGCCAAGATCCCCTGTTTCTTGAGATTGGTCTCGTGGATGCGCGCGAAGCTCTTGGTAATCACCGCCCGCACATTCAAGAAGCGCGGCGACATGGCGGCATGTTCCCGACTGCTGCCCTCGCCGTAGTTTTCGTCCCCGACGACGACCGAGCCGATACCCTTCGCCTTATAGCGGCGTGCAATCTGCGCGATCGTCAACCCACTCTCGCCGGTTAGTACATCCGTCCCCTTGCCGGGCTCCGATCCGAATGCATTGTTGGCCCCCAGGAACATGTTGTCACTGATCCTGTCGAGGTGACCGCGGAACTTGAGCCAGGGGCCGGCCGGCGAGATGTGATCGGTTGTCGTCTTTCCCTTGGTCTTGATCAGCAGGGGAAGTCTGTCGAAATCCTTGCCGTCCCAGCGCGGGAAGGGCTGCAACAGTTGAAGACGCTCGCTGGTGGACGGAATGTCGACGGTCAGGGCATCGCCGTTCTCCGCCGGCGCAACGTATCCCTCCTCGCCTTTAGCAAATCCCTTGGCCGGCAGTTCCTCACCGACCGGCGGCTCCAGCTTAAACTCCCTCCCGTCGGCGCCCTTGAGCTTCTGATTGACCGGGTCGAAGCCAAGATCGCCAGAGAGCGCGTAGGCCGTCACGACTTCGGGACTGGCGAGGAATGACAGGGTCTCATTGATCCCGTCGTTGCGGCCCGGGAAGTTACGGTTGAAGGAGCTGACGATCGAATCAGACTTGCCCTTCACCCCGTCGGCACGTTTCCACTGCCCGATACAGGGTCCGCAGGAGTTCGACAGCACCGTGCCGCCCAATTTCTCGAAGGTGTCCAGGAAACCGTCGCGCTTCATCGTGTGATAAATGCGCTCGGATCCCGGCGACACCAGGAACGAGGTCTTCGCCTTCAGGCCTGCCTTGAGGCCCTGCTGCGCGACATGCGCCGACCGGCTGATATCCTCGTAGGAGGAATTGGTGCAACTGCCGATCAAGGCTGCCTTCAATTCGACCGGATAGCCCTTCTCTTTCGCTTCAGCCGCCAGCTTGGAAACCGGTCGCGCCAGGTCCGGCGTATGCGGACCGACGACGTGCGGCTCCAGCTTCGACAGATCGACTTCGACGATCTGGTCGTAATACTTTTCCGGCGATTGATAGACTTCCGGATCGGCCACGAGCAGGGTTTTGTTCGCCGAAGCCAGATTCGCCAGATCCGACCGGTCCGTGATGTTCATATAGGCGACCATCTTCTGATCGAAGGGGAACACGGAGGTGGTGGCGCCGAGTTCCGCGCCCATGTTGCAGATGGTGCCCTTGCCGGTTGCACTGATCGTTTCCGCACCCGGGCCGAAGTATTCGACGATCTTGTTGGTCCCCCCCTTGACCGTGAGCAGTCCGCAGAGGTAGAGGATCACGTCTTTCGGCGAGGCCCACCCGCTCAACTTACCGGTCAGTTTCACGCCGATCAACTTCGGGTGGAGCACTTCCCAGGGAAGGCCCGCCATCACTTCGCCCGCATCAGCCCCGCCGACGCCGATCGCCAGCCCCCCCAATCCGCCGCCGTTCGGGGTGTGCGAATCGGTACCGATAATGAGGCAGCCGGGGAACGCATAGTTCTCAAGGACCACCTGGTGAATGATCCCGGCGCCAGGCTTCCAGAACCCGATCCCGTACTTCCTCGCTGCGGACGCCAGGAAATTGTAGACTTCCCGGTTCTCGTCCATGGCGCGGAGCAGATCTTTTTCCGAGCCCATCTCGGCACGAATCAAGTGATCGCAATGGATCGTGCTGGGCACGGCTGCCTTCTTCTTATTCGCCTGCATGAACTGGAGCATGGCCATTTGTGCCGTGGCATCCTGCATGGCCACACGATCGGGACGCAGCGCCAGCATAGCTTTGCCTCGCTCCCAGTGCTGCGCATCAAAATTGTCCGCGTGGGACACGAGAATCTTCTCGGCTAGCGTCAGCGCCCGGCCGAACTTCGTTCTAGCCCTGGCACAGACATCCGGCATCTTGGCATAGAGGGGTTTCGCAAGATCTAACGACATGATTTACTCCTTCAGATCGTCAAACGTCATCCGTCAATCGTCACCCGTTGAGTTAGCCTGGTCATCAGCATCTCAACGAATGACGCATGACGATTGACCATCGACGCGTTATTTCAGTGGCGGGACTTCCCGCCGTTTGGGTGCGGCATAATTGACCAGGTAATCAAACAGCCGGATCAGACGGCTGTCCTGGCGTTTCTGATCGACCCAGTGGCCGATCAGTCCGATCGTCCGCGACAGGATGAAGAAGCCATTCAAACTGTCGACCGGGAAGCCCAGGTCGACCAGCACGGCGGCCATCGTCCCGTCCACGTTCAGAATGAGGTTGTCCTTCTTCGCCGCCGTCACCTGCTCCACTTGCAGAGCAAAATCGAGACAGGGCGTCTTGATGTTGAGGCTTTTCACATAGCCGACGAGTTCCTTCACGCGCTTGTCCGGATTCCGCAGGCTCTTCACGCGGTGGCCGATGCCGGGCACTGGCCCGACGTTCTTCTTCATGTAGGCCAGGAAGTCCTCGACCGTCATTTTATTCTCGACGGCGTACTTAAACCAACGGCCCGCGTCCGTGACCGCGCCTCCGAAACGCGGTCCGATCATGATCAATCCGGCAGCAACGGACTGCGACAGGCCGATCCCGGCGCAAGCCGCCAGAATGGTCGCGTACGCGCCGCTCACGCAGGGGCCGTGGTCCGCGGAGAGCATCATGATGCGCTTGATGATTTCGGCTTCCTGCTTTGAGATGAGCCGCTTATCCCACAGAAGGCCGATGACATGGGGGATTTCGTAGCCCTTGTTGATGAGCTCAGAGGCGGGGTACCCGTCGTAGCAGGGCTCGTCGCCCCGATCGTCGCTGATGGTCGTCCGGATGAGTGGCGCGACCATCACTTCGTCGACCTTCATCGCTTCTTCGACAGTCTTGGGCAGCTTCGGCAGACTCGTGGGCTCGACGATTTCCTTGACCTGTCCGGATTTCAACAGCTCTTGATACGTGTCCTTGATCGCAGGTCCCAACGCACCAAATGTGGGCGGCACGATGGCGCCGGCCTTCTTGAGTGCCTCGGACTTGGACCGGGCCGACCCTTCACCCTTCATCCCTTCCTTGGCGCCGGCATGGCCGAACTTCATCCCCTTCGGCAGACTCTCCTGACAGAATCCTGACACGACGGCGATCAACTTCACCCGCCGCTTCTTCGTGCGGTACCACTCGGCAGCCCGTTCTTCGAGATCGCCGCCCATTTCACCGACAATGACCACCGCCTTCGTCTGCGGATCGTTCTCAAACATTTCAAGATAGCTGACATAGTCGGTGCCGGGGTAGGCATCGCCGCCGATCCCGATCGCCGTCGTGATGCCGTCGGCGAATTGCGAACAGATCCAGATGATCTCATTGGAGAGACCGCCTGACTTCGTAATGACGCCGAAGGATCCTTCACGATACAGCTTGGAAAGCACGAGATTGTCGAACGCCCCGCCAATCACGCCCAACCGGCAGGATCCGGCCGAGATGACACCGATGGACGAGGGTCCGTTGAAGACCTTGCCCAGCTTACGGGCATGAGCGCCAAGCACCTTGGCGTCTTTTTCCGGCACCCCCTCGGTGATCATCGAGACCACCTTGACATGGGGATCATCCAGCGCTTCAAGTCCGCCCTTCATGGCGCGGTCTGCGCCGATGTAGACGAGGCTGGTGTTGATGGTCGGATGGTTCTTGGTGGCTTCAGCGATAGTCTTGTACACCGGTATGGCGATGAGCCCGCTGCCGTAGGGGATCTCGTTGGACTTTCCGGCGTCGGGCGGATAGACGAACGCTTCCACGTTCAGCGGGCGCTTGATCAGATAGCAGAATTCGGCCATGCGCCGCGCGGCATTGACACCGGCCAGGCCGCCTTGAATCACCACGCGGGTGTCCTTGTTTGCCAGAATGCTCATCGGAATCTCCCTCTTTTCTCAGTGCTGGGTGCTCAGTGCTGCGTGCTGAGCCGGAGAGTAGCTCAGCTACTCAGCACTCAGGACTCAGCACTGTATTTTTACTGCTGCAATGCCTTGTCGACGATGTCCGTCAGCGGGGTGTGCCGGTCGAAGACGTTGATGTCGAAACCTTCATCCTTCAGCGTCTTCATCGCATCAAGGCCTTCCTTCTCGCGTGGACCGCCGCGACGCACCCAGATCTTGACGCCGTTCAATTTCCCTTCGGATTTGGCCTTGCGGAATCCGTTGATGATACCGCCGAAGGTCTTCTTCACATCGGTGAAGTTCGCGATGGCTCCGCCCACGATGATGTTCTTGATCCCGGGCAACGAGCATACCTTCTCCGTGAGCACTTCTACAGCCCAATCGGGCGGATCGCCTGAATACTCCGCATAGTTCGCAAGCTTCCCTCCCCGAGCCACCACCGCATCGGAATAATAGATGCTCGCGCCGCCGCCGGCCGGGAGCATCGCCGTGTCGCCGCCCGGAATTTCGATGAACTTGACCGAGCCTTTGATCTTCGAATCGACCGCCATGACTTCCAGTTCGTCTTTCGAGTAGGCACGGCCGAATTCCGCCGCAAAGGCGAAGTTCCAATCGGGGTGACGGAACTTCGCATCACCGTCGAGCAAGGTGACGGCATCCACCGCGACCAGTTCGCCGTCGCTTTCACGAGTGACGACGGGATTCACTTCGAGATACTGGGCATCCTCGTTGTCAAAGCATGTGAACATCTTGCCGGCAAAGTCCGCCATTTTCTTGGCGAGGGGTCCAGTGAAACCGGCGCCCTTCACCAGTTGCTCCAGCCCATCCAATGTCGGCTGCTGGCCGACCTCCAGTGTAAGCCGTTGCACCCGGTCCCAGTTCGACTCGACTTCAATCCCGCCGCAATTGGCGACGAGAATCTCGCTGCCCGTGCGGGTGGACTTGACCGCGCAGTAATATTCATCCTTGTGGGGAATCATCTCTGAGATGATCACTTGGGAAACGGTGATGCTGCCGACTTGTCGGCCGATCATTTCCTTGGTCGTAGAAACGGCGGCCTGAAGATCGAGACCGACCTTCACGAGGCCGAGCTTGAATCGCGACCCGAGCGCTTCGTGGGCCTTTGCCACGAGCTTGGATTGTTTCAACCAGTCGTTGGCTTGTCCGAGCCTGGTCAGCTCCTCCGCGGACGTGACGACGACATAGTTGGGAACATGGATACCCCACTTCTTCATCAGTCCCATCCCGGGACCTTCCAGCACCTTGGCCATGACATCGCTCCTTCAGGGTATAAAGACCGTTACAAGGGGAGTGGGATTGTAGCGAAATCACCCGGATGACTCAATACTCCAGAGGGACTAACGCGGTGGGGATCAAAAGACCTACCTGGGACTTTGCGCCATGAAGACATTCTCTAACCCACTGAAAACTCTTGTAGAATCATCATGGGCTGTGCAAGAGAAGAATTGATTGATTCATCCGGCTCTATCCAGAAACTTTCTTCGACTGACAATGCGGACAATAGAACGAGCTTCGCTCGCTTTGGAGACGTCGAATCAGGTGACCACACCTGTTGGGACAGGGATGTCCCTCTTTCCCATACGCCAGATGATGCCGTTTGTATCGGCCCTCACTGCCATCGGGGGCAAAGAAATCGCGCACGCTTGACCCCCCGTTGGCAATGGCCTCCTTCAGCACCGACTGCATCGTGTCGTAGAGCTTGACCCGCATGGCATCACCGATGCGGGAGATCTCCCGGTTCGGGTGGAGCCCGACCCGGAACAGAATTTCATTCGCATAGATGTTACCGATCCCGGCGATCACTTGTTGATGCATCAGCAGCGGTTTGAGCCGGCCACGCCGCTCGCGCAGCACTTGCGTGAAATCCTGCCGCGACACAGCAAGCGGATCGCACCCGAATCGACGAGCGATGTACCGATGAAGCCCCTGCCGATCAAGCAGCGACAGCCGACCGAATCGGCGCGGATTCCAATATCTCAATTCCGGTTCGCGGCCTCCGTCAAAAGACAGCCGGACATGTACATGCTGGGGATGCTTGACCGGAACGGATCGGAAGAGTAATAAACCCGTCATCCCCAGCTCGGCCACGACGTATCTGGCTTCCTCTCCCTGCAGCAACTCCAGCGCCACGCTCTTGCCGTAACGATGAATCCGCTGCAGGACGGCGCCTCGATACCACGGAAGCGTATCGGCCCCCTCACGGATAATGTCCGCTCGTCCGACCCAACAGTCGATCAAGGTTGCGCCGACCAGCTTGCCCCGCAATTGGTGCACGACGACTTCGGCTTCCGGAAGCTCCGGCATAAATATGACTTCCAGGGATGAGGAAAGACTATCGTAGGATTAGGCCACGGGGAGCGGGCGAAAGGCAATGCGGCCGGGAGCGTCGGAACAGGCGCGGGGATCGAAATGCCGCGATACCGGTGCGATCGGCGGACTCAGGCTGCACGGCGAAATTGACGGACCTGCTCGATGCCGGCGTAAAGATTGGGAAGCGGCAAGGCCCCCGGCCGGCGGGCCTTGACCATCTTCAGCACGTCGGCATAGGCCATATCCTTCACACAACAGAGGTAGGCCATCACCACGGAGACGGACCGCCCCATGCCGGCACGACAGCAGACCATGACCCGATTGTCCGATACATGCCGTTCAACCCAACGCACGGCATCGTCCAGCTTTTTCGGATCCGCTTCACCGAATTCCTTGAAGGGAATCCGGCCTGAGACCAGCCAGCGAGGCACTTCAATGCTGAATTCCTCGGCCACCTGCAGCACCGCGCCGATCTGGACTGGCGGCTGCGAAGCGTCGTGGATGTTGCCGACGAACAATCGATCGGTAATCTGATGCATAACCGCTCACTATAACGACATCGCACAGGGCGTCAAGGGATTCCCTTCGTCACAGTTGCGATCCTGTTTCCCCGCCCGTTATACTCCAGACTGGTCGGAGCACGCAGAAGGACGTTGCCCCCTATGGTCACTTTGACTCAGCAGGAAGTGGAACGGCGCCTCAGCACGGTCCAATGTGCCGTCTGTAAACAATCCAGCTTCGGACTCGATGAGCGATTCATGGGGACCGACGGGGAATGGCGCGGGATCTGCAAGAAATGCTACTACACGTTTCCTGTCCATGCCGACATGGAGTTTTACCTGCGGACGCAACCGGACGTGCCCATGCGGCTGAAAGAGATTTCCTGCACCGCCTGCAACCATCGGGGGGTCAGCCTTGACTTCCGGGCCACGATGTCGGTGCGGGACGCTTTCTACTTCGTGACCTGCCAGGGCTGTAAGCGAGAATTCCCTGAGAAGTCATCGCTGGAAGCATTTGAATAAGTCCACCCGTCGTAGGCACCGTTGGTATATACTGGCCCCATGATCGACAAGCCGAAACAGACCGACCAGCCCTCGCCTGAAAAGACACCCACGGCGAGAAAAGAAATTCCGCTCATCTCCGTGCCGGACGATCGCGATATGATCGCTGAAGAAATGGCCGAGCTGTTCGAAGAGGACAAGGTGTCCCACCAGCACGGCAGCTCGGAGCCGGAAGCAGACTAAGAGAACCTCCGCAAGATTCTTCGTGGTCATCAGCAAGTAGGAGCTTCCCGCCTCCACACCTCTTGGTGCGACCCTTCTGGATTCCAGCGAGTGGAAGCTTTCTGGAATTCCCATGGCCACGGTCTGCGGCCGTGGTGCCGTGGTCAGTTCCAGCTTTCCTTCTCGCCGAAACCTCAGCGGGTCCCCGCGCCTCCGGTGAAGTCGGCGGGAAACTCCCCACTTGCTGCTGCTCTTAAAAAAAGGAAACGGCGACGAGTCGCTTATGGACCCGTCGCCTTACAGAGAAAACACTGCTTCGCAGACTAGCACTTATGCCTCTCATAACAGCTGAAACCTGAGGAAAAGCCGAGACCTTCATCAGCTCTATCCCTTTACAGAAGGAAGCGCCCATGATTCCCACGCCTTCTCATAGAGACTTTTGGGGCCGTGGCAACGGATTATTGCACGACCATCTGGTTTCTTCGATTCCCAGAATGCGACACCGCGAAAGTGCCGTTTCCCATCCCCGAGATGGTCCCAGACTTGGTCATCGAAAGCTTGATTTGCCAGAGTCCACCACCGCTAACCCCAGCAAGGCTCTTTGGAACACCGGGAAGGCTCAAATTTGCAGCCAAGTCGAAGTAATCATATCCATCATGCTCGTGCGCCTCCTGGACAGCAGAATAGAATGCTCTTCTCCCTGTATGTGACATGCCAGAGATTTTGTCTCAGCATTTGTGTGAAACTCCGTGAACTCTCCCACCATACCTGTTACTGCCAAAAACCCCTTGGCGATCACTGGAGGATATTCGGCAAGATCTTCCCTCTGGTGGACAAGATTCAAGAACGACTTGTGTGCCTTTATAGTGGCTACGTCGGGCTGTGCGAGCTTTAGTAGAGCAATATCAGGGCCCCGTTCCGAAATTTTCCCGCCCCACATTTCTCTATCAGAGATGCCATCCCGCACCACCGTGAACGATGATTGATGAATGGTGAGGACCAAACCGATCTTATCGGCCTTTCTTGCTTCATGCCAGACATGCGCGGCGGTCAGGATACAGCGTGTGCCATTAATTTCGACAAAGGTTCCAGATCCAATAGGGCGGGGGCTAGACGGCGATTTCTCGGGTAAAAGAATAAGGACTTACCTCTAGACATTCACGAACGGGGACCGGTCTATGATCGGTCGTTCCCGGTTTCACTCTATCTTTTCCTGCCCAGGTGGAACGGATGCGCGCTGAGAAATGGTTTCCTGGCGGGGGCAGATCTATAGGCGATCGGTCCCCTCCCACCACTCCCTTTCCAGAGGGCGGCCTGGTCGATCTCCTACTGCGCGCGTGCACCGAGCACAGCCAAACAGAACTTGTTCGACCCGGAGCCTCTCTCAATGATCCTGGCGACGTGATAAAACCCACTTGCGTGCGCGGTGCACGAGCAAGGGAGATTGACCAGGCTACCCGTCTGCTCAATTTATAATGCCGCGCCCGACGGTGCGCGTCGTTCGCCACCTGGATTCCCTTCCATCATCAGACTGATCGAATAATCTCGACCGTCGCGTCCTCTGGAATTCTCTCCAGCGTTGCTCCCTCTTTCCGCTTCACCCCTTCAATCCTCACAATCGTTCCCCGCTGACACTCATCCCACGCTGCATTCGTCTCAGACCTGGCCCGATCCAATCGTCCGACTTCAGGCCGTCCCAATTCATTGCACAGCCAGGCCCTCTTGTCCCCTTTCAAGATCCGTAACTCACTGACGACGCGAAACGTCTCACGACCACGCGATGCGATTGTCCTGCCATCTTTTCTAAGCAGCAGATACGAAAACTTGAGCGCATCCTTGATGAATCCGACTTCCCGGTCGATCTCACGGATCGAGGCCGGCGGTTCCCACGCCCGTTCTTCGTGACACCAATCCTCGGGATTGACCAGGGCAGGGCACTGACGTTCGTGGAGACAAGGACTATAGACGGTGCAGTTCCCGGCTTGGAGTAGCTGATCCCTGACCTGATGAAGGGCCCTGGACGTCTCCCGTAGGGCCGGTTCCACGATAATCATCGTGCCATGCGGGGCCAGCAGCGACAATGTCTCTGCCACTACAATGGCTCGCGCCGTGATTGGGTCATCCGCGTCGGTATAGAGTTCATTCAAGCAATTCGCGAGGACTATCACATCGTAGGGGGCCCCTTGTTTGATCTGCTCCAACCAGGGTCCCTTTGCCGGCCTCTCCAGATCACCCTTGCAGGTCTGGAGCTTCGCTGACCTGATGCCGGCCGCCCGGCAGTACCGCTCCCACAGACCCTGTGCCTGGCCCAATGTATTCTGGACGTTGTCGAGAGTGACGACTAACAAGTCGCTGCCCGGAGTAAGCCGCCGGTGGTGCCACCAGTCCAGGACCGCCAGGGCTCCCGTGCCAGGGCCGGAACCAAGATCCAGAACCGAGAATCGTTCGGTTGGCCGTTTGAGATACGTCTCTTCAGACATCTCGTCGAGCAGCACTTGGATCTTGGACAGATTGACTGGCAGGAAGTACTGGAGATATGCCGCGGCAAAAGCCACGTCATCGAGGTACGAATGGCCCAGCGTGTCCCGCTCTTTTGTGAAAAGCCGCGACAGTTCGAGGACGGCCTGTGCGAGCCGGCCACTCCGAATACCTTCTCCCCCGGCCAGATTGTTGAGTGTCCGTAACAGTAGCGGAGAAAGAGTCGCGGGGCCCTTGCTGTTCAGGGGTCGCATGCCCTACTGTATGCTGACTCTACGAAGGAGGACAACCATGACGGATGCCATTTTACAGGCCTATAAGGAAGTCGAGCTTGCAGTCGAGCGCTATACCAAGCTGTTGCAGGAGCACGCGGTCATGCTGCAGAACATAGAGCCGCCGGGGTCTGATAAGGTCGTGCGCATGACACAGGGATCGAAAGCCATGCGAGACAGCGCCATGATCTATCTCTCGTACGCGAAGTACGTGGCCTACGGAATGCCGGCAAGCGAGGAGATGGTGGAGGACGAGATTCAGGGATAGAACCGTAAGGGTCAATCGTCAGGCGTCATTCCAAAAACGAAGCACGAGGACGGGTCTCAAAACGATTGACGACTGACGAGGTACGGGTCGCGTGCCAATAACAGAAGGGCCTGTCCGGAATCCGGACAGGCCCTTTCCTTTGGATAACACACGTGCTAGATGCTGCGCATGAACTGTGCGACTTCTTCGGGATTGACCGTGCCGCCCATGATCGAGGACATGGCCACGTTGGTCGATTTCTTTCCGGTGAGGCCAGACTCCACTTCGTCCACGATCAATTCTACCGGCATCGACTGCCCGCCGTAGACGCGCGGCCCGCCGATAATCTTGGCCTTGGAGTATCCGTAGATTGCGGTGGCCACTTCCTTCGCCAGCCATCCGACATAGTTGAACTCCGGCACAACGATCAGCTTGGCCTTCCCGCACAACTGCCGCAGTTCCTTCGTGGGGAACGGACGGAGCGACCGGACCTTGATCAAGCCGACCTTGATACCCTTCTCCTTACAGAGACGCACCGCTTCTCTCGACTGCGCTGCGGCGCTGCCCGACGCGATGATAATGGCCTCGGCATCGTCCACGTTCTCGGCGGTGAGCAATCCACCGATGTAGCGGCTCAGGTACTTGCGGGACCGTTCCACTGCCGCCCACACTTCCTGCTGCCACACCGCATGGATGTTGTAGGCCATGAAGTTCGATTTCTGTACCGGGGCATCGCGCGACAATCGGGCCGGAGGATTCTCCGCGTCGAGCACCGGCACCGCTCCACGCCACGCTTCGCGCCCCGGAAGCTTGATCCCTCGATCTTGCATACGCACATAGCCACGGGCGTGCGTGACGAAGAATCCATCGCAGCAGACCCCGACCGGCAGCGTCACATCGTTCTTCTCGCCGATGACGAACCCGGCCATGATGAAATCGAACATGTCCTGCTGATTTTCCGCATGAAGCACGATCATGCCGCAGTTGAGGAGATAGGCGACTTCGATATTGTCTGGCTGAATGGCCAACGGGGCGTTCACCACGCGACAGGTAAACATCGCCACAGCCGGCAACCGGTGACCCGGCCATGACGCAATGCCCTCCATACCTCTCAACGTCCCGGGACCCGCCGTCGCCGTGAAGCATCGGACACCGGCCCGTGAACCGCCTGCGATCGCCGCCATGACTCCGACTTCTTCCTCACCGCGATAGTATTCTTTCACATAGCCTTCGCCATAAAGCACCCCGACGAGCTGCATCGTTTCACTCTGCGGCGTGATGGGATAGGCAACGGCCAGATCGACATTCGACCGACGAATCGCTTCCTTGGCTGCTTCGCTTCCGGTAATGAACTCTTTCGTGCGGGGCGCCTCGTGGAACATGTACTCCGGCGTCACCACTCTCTGCCTCTTCGCCTCGCCGTGGGGATCCTTCTTCCCGTCCGACTTCGGAGCAGCCACGCTGGTGATCGGATCACCCTGTGGATTGGTCTTTTGTTGGGCTTCCAGGGCTTCGCTCATGATTTCACCTCTTGGTATGGCTGGGGCTGGTTGTTCAGCCCTTATCCTTCTCGTTGCATCTGCTCGGCCGTATGGCCAAAGACAGCGGCGGCATTGGTCGCGCCCGGTGAGGGAGCGAATGTTATCGGATTGGTATGGGTCTTCCCTCCATGCACCTTCGACTGAGTCCCGGTGAAACGCACGTTTTCACCGTTCTCCGGCAACTTGATGCCCAGTTCCTCGCGGACGCGCTTGAAGATCTGTGCCACATGCCTGATCTTGGCGGCATCGGAGTCGCGGATCGTCAGCATGGCATCCTCGTGCCCCTGCTCGGCGCAAACCGCCATTGTGCAGCAATTGGTCCCTGCCCGGATCATCTTGAGCGTGAGATTCGCGTAGTGGCAATGTACCCCGATGAAGATACAGGCCTCGATCTTGTTGCCCCAGATGGTCAGGTTCGGGTGATTGGGGTTGATGACTTCTTCAGGATCGATCTTGGGATACTTGGGCCGGTAGTCCGGCATCGGAATAATCATGACGTCAGGAATCTGTGCGGCGATTTCAAGCGTAGCCTTGGCTTTTTCCACCGCGTGATCGTTCCACGCCCACAAGAGCAGCGGTCCAGGGAAAATGGTGGCATTTGGGCTCGTCAGCATCTTCCGCGCCATCTCTTCGATGACAACTTCCTCGTTCGGCTCGAGGAGGCCATAAAACAGTCCCTGACCCGGGTCGGGCAGCGCTACGCCCAATTGCGCCGCGGACGGCGGATGGAACCCCGCTGGACCCGGTACGATGATCCGCTCTCTCGTGTCTTGTGTGGTTGCCACGCCTGATTTCCTTTCCTCGACCTACCCGACGACCGGACTCGCCAGAACCGCCGTGGTGCTCTTCTCTCCGTAGATAATGTTGTCCGTCAACGCAGCTTTGGGCAACTGGTCAATCATGATCATCTTGATGGCATTGTTCTTGGCCATGTTGTCGCACACCCACACGCATTGCGCACAGCCTTTGCAACGGTCCACCGCTACATAGGCCGAACCGTACTTGAATCCCTGATCCTTTCCCAACTCGTCGCTGTACAGGATGGTGTTGGCTTCCGGGCAGTACTGCGTGCACAGCTTGCAACTCTTTGCGGCACAGATTTCAACATTGATATCGGCTACGAGATACATGGGTACTCCTTTACGCGGTAGCGGCCGCAGCAGGCTCTTCCGCACGCTTGATGTCTGCCGACGCCCATCCGTGATCGACGGCGTAATTCCATCCGGCCCGCATGACGGCCACGTTTTTTTCGATCAGCTCCTGCTTCTTCTTGAATTTCCGTTCGACAACGCTGTCGAGCGCTGCCGTTCCTCCCGACACGACGAAACCCTTCCCGAGGAATCGGTCTTTTACGGCCTGTTCTAAGCCCGCCATGTTCGTCAGTCCCGTGATGGCTCCGATGCAGCCCATCAGCGCCATGTTGGTGGCGAGATCCATGCCCGCCACTTCCAACGAAATTTTCGTCGCCGGGAAATAGTAGAGCTTCGCGCGGCGTTCTTCCAATTCTCGAGCTTGATCCTTGTGCAGCTTCATCGGCCCGTCGTTGTTGATGAGCGCGATGCCGTCTTCCTTCAATCCGAAGTAAAACGGCATCGTGTAGGACTTCCCGTGGGTGATGACTTGAGGGTGGAAGATGATGATAATGTGCGGAAACGTAATTTCACCGATTTCATAGATCGCTTCGTCCGACACACGGACATAGCTCTCGACCGGGGCCATGCGTTTCTCTGAACCGTAGAACGGCACAATCGTACTTTCGCCACCGGCGTTGATCACAGCCGTACTCAGGATGTGCGAGCCGGTGACGACGCCTTGACCACCGACTCCTGCCATCCGAATGTTGAAGCGTTTTGCCATAGTTGAGCCTCCTCGAGTCGCTTAGGCCTTATTGGGAATCGCGGCAGCAGGAGCGGCCGGCTTTTGGAGAAATTCCTTATAGCCGTAGCGCTCGGTGAGGTACCGCTTCGCCTCGTCGCTGACATACTCCGTAAACTGATACCGGTCGTTCTCGACCGCCTTCGCATCTTCCATGACCTTGTCGGTCGGAATGGCGTATTCGATGTTGCAGGAGGTGTATGCCTGGATATAGGTTGACCCGACTTCGCGAGCGATCAGCACCGCCTTCTTGATCACGCTCTCCACCCGGCGCGGATTGTTCGGCACAACCGTGGCCACATAAGCGCATCCGGCAACTCTGGCCATCTGCAGCATATCCATCTTCTCAAACTTTTTTCCGAGGGGAGCCATTTTCAGCACGGCCCCGCGATTGGTCATGCCGCTTTCCTGGCCGCCGGTGTTCCCATACACTTCGTTGTCCAACATGATCGTGGTAAAGCGCTCCTTCCGAAACCAGGAGTGGAGAACCTGTTGGAACCCGATATCCGCCGTGCCCCCGTCACCGGCCATCACGACCACGTCCTTCGGCTTGTCGCCGAAGCGGAGGCGCAGGCCACGGGACAAGCCGCTCGCCACGCCGTTCTGGTCGCCGTAGTTGCCGTAGACGAAGGGAATCGCCGCCTGCGAAATCGCAAGACGCCCGCACCCCGCCGTGCCGACGGTGATCGTATCTTCCGGATTGGGAAAGGCAATCATGGCAAGACGGATAAAGAGCGTCATGGCACAACCGGCGCACATGGGATGCTCCTCCAGCACTTCCTTGAAGCTTCCCATTTGCGACACCGTGACCTTCTTACCAAAAGGGCCATGTTCGACCATGTCCCGATATTCCTTCGGCATGAATTTCTCAAAGCCGCTTGAAAACTTTACATAATCGAGACTCATCAGGCACCTCCCTTATGTCGCGGCAACGGCAGGGCGTTGCTTAAAAGATTATCAACCCAAATGCAATAAGCGAGAAATCCTGCGGACTACTGGGGATGGATGAAAATAGATTGAACCAAATTCGCCGCTCGTGATTCGCGTCATCCTAGCAAAGCCGAAAAAAGACTGTCAATTCATATATTCAGACGCCTGCTCCCAGCACCCGCATATCTGTGCACCGGTATGAATAGTATAACTTCCTGAAATTCAACACAACTTCTCAGAAGGCCCAGGGTATCCGAAAGAAGGCCTAGGCCCAAAGAACGGAATAGGCCATTCGCCCCAACCGCTTTCACCGGTGCGAAGCACATCGGGATGT
>DASPGL010000135.1:0-3605 GCA_035620635.1 Nitrospira sp.
TGCAGTCTTGCGCCGGCTTTCAGATAGTCTCCCTCCGCAACGCCGAGGTCCATACTGTGGAGCATGGCCAGCAATGCCCCCTTCTTTACGTCCTGGCCGACATCCACATGGACCTTCACCACTCGCCCGCGGATCAGAGTGGTGACTTCAGCCAATTCGTTCTGGTTGGCCTGAACGGTTGCGGGAAACTCGCGGACCACACGATGCACTCCACGACTGACCGGCACTACCTCGAGAGTCATCCGAGACCGCTCTTCAGCGGTCAGGCGCAAGAGACCTGACTGTAATGAAGCTGGTTCCGATGTGGAGGAAGCGGGCTCTTCCGGTTTATTCCCACAGGCGACGACTCCGAGCGTCATTCCGCAAGCCAAAAGGCCCGACAGGACCCGTCGGGTGCCTGCTCGATTTGCGCCGGGATTCAACCGGAAGTCAGCCACAAACTCGGCTCCCATAATTCGGCTGGCACGTGAGATCTACACCTCTCCATTTGGGACTCACAGCATGTGACATGCCTCGGAAATCCCGCGTATTCACAGCGAAATAAGATACGATCGTAGCTTTTTGCCCCGGTATCGAATTTGGAACGTGGTGAAATGCAACAGTGGGGAAGCCTCTGATAGACATTTGAGCACCCTGACTCGCAAATATGAGATACTGCCCGACAGAGAGGGTTCGATTGGGGATTCCGGCACAGTTTCCCGAGGAACAGTCGGAAGCCGGCGAGTTCAGGCGCCAGGCTGATGCGTTCAGGCACTGGGTGACAGCGGACGGCAACTCCGGCTACCAGGCTGAAGCCGGCCGCTACCACCTCTACGTGTCCTGGGCCTGTCCCTGGGCCCATCGAACGATCATCATGCGGAAACTCAAAAAACTCGAGGACGTCATCGGCATGACCGTCGTGGACCCGATCCGTGACGAACGGGGCTGGGCCTTTCGCGAGGGGCCCGGTCACTCGGTCGACCCCGTCAACGGATTTCAGTTTCTCCGGGAGGCCTATGAAACGACCGATCCGCACTATCGGGGCCGGATTACAGTCCCGGTGTTGTGGGACCGTGCCACGAAATGCATCGTGACCAATTCCGACGACGACGTGATGAGGATGTTCAATCGTGAGTTCGATCGTTTCACGGACAGTGCGCTCGATCTGTACCCGGACGGACTGCACCGGGAAATCGACGAGCTCAACACCTTTATCTATGAGAACGTGAACGACGGAGTCTACAGGGCGGGCTTCGCCACGTCGCAGCGGGTCTATGAACGGGCCGTGCGACGCCTGTTCGACGCGCTGGATCAGCTCGATGCGCGCCTGGCACATCGCCGCTTTCTCTTCGGACCGCACTTCGTCGAAACCGATTGGCGCCTATTCGTGACGTTGATCCGGTTTGATGCCGTGTACTACGGACATTTCAAGTGCAATGTCCGTCGCATCACCGACTACCCCCACCTCCACGGCTACCTGAAGGATCTCTACCAAACTGCCGGCATCGCCGGGACCGTGAACTTCGACCACATCAAGCGGCACTACTACATCACGCACGATCACATCAATCCAACTCGGATCGTCCCGCTTGGCCCTGACCAGGACCTCTCTGCGCCGCACGGACGCGATCGATTGTCATCCTAGTCCTCCCCTCTCACGCACCACTGCTGGTTCCCCAGCGCTATGTTCCTGCTGCCTGTCCGTTGTGTACAAAGGCATGGACAGCGCTGGGGGAATTCTCCCCATGTCCCCTTGCCTCCAGAGAAACGCGGCAACGAACCTCTTCATTCTGTGGGGCTTAGAACTCCGCGGCTCGCAGTGCGCCAAGCACGATAGTTGCTCGATTCAGAGCCGTAAGATGATCGTGCACCCAGTGATGGTGACACCGGCGAATACGGTGCATGCCGCAAGGGCTCAGGCAGAGGGACACGGTGTGAACGAAGGCGCAGTGGAAGGGGTTCAAACGAAAGGAGTTGTCATGGATATGCTATGGATGTTCGTTGGCGTGATGCTCGCGATGCTGATCGGTGGGTGGGTCGTTTACAAGAAGAGCGCGTAAACGACAATGACCTGGAGGACCGGTCCCCGCTGCGAGCGTGGGTAAAAAGGGGGAGTGTTCCTGGCTCGAACGGAACGCTCCCCCTGATTTTTGGGGTTTGGTTCGTCGTTCCGATGAGGTCCCAAGGAACAGAAGGGCCCCTCAGGGCATCTATTGCTGCGAGATGGGAACAGAGGGAACGCCCGTCGCTTGAGGAACCGTCCGTTACCGGATGACCAGGACAGAGCAGTCACTCCGCTGGACGATCTTGATCGACACGCTGCCCTGAAGGAAGCGGGCCACTGCACCCCGGCCTTTAGCTCCCGTGATTACCAGGTCCGGTTGTTCACGACTCACCACCTTGATAATCTCCTCGGCGGCCGGGCCTACTCGAGGAAACTCCCTGACACGATATCCCGCCTTTTCGAGTTTGGCCGCCTCCTGCGCGAGCAATTTCTCCCCGGCCTCCTTGACCACGGTGTACCGAAGGAACGGCATCACGTGCACCAGAAGAATCCCGATCGGTTCATCCTCAGGCTTGACCTTGAATTGCTTGGTGAGAAACCGGAGAGCCTTGCCGGATGACGGAGAGCCGTCCGTCGCGAACAGAATCCGCCGAATCGTTTTCGGAGGCTCCTTCACGATCAACACGGGACTGGAGGCATGCAGCGTGACCGCCGTGGAGACGCTCCCCAGCATGAATCGATCCATCGCATCCAATCCGCGGCTTCCGACCACCACTAACCCACTATGACCGGCATGCTTGAGGAGCGCATTCGCAATGGCCTGTTTTTCCACACGCACGGATCCTTCCAGGCGCAGGTTCGTCATACGCTGTTTTGTCTCTTCCACCACCTGCTTCGCACGGGCTTCGAGGAAATGAATCGCCTCTCCTGCATCGGGCTCGCTTCCGCTGACAGACGGATGCACGATGAAGCTTGGATGCGCCGAATGGGTATCGATGCCATGGACGGCCATCACCTTCGGCACAGCACGAAAGGGCAGCTTGGCCACCCACTCGACCGCCCACTCTCCATATTTCGATCCATCGACTCCGACAACGGCTTTCATCGGCATCCTCACCCCGTGTTAGAAGTTTCCAGCCGGCCACCCTTGGTTCACTGCTCTTCTCCCGCGAACGACGCAGAAACAGGGTGCACGTTGCATACCAGGCACCTCGCCTCCGAGGACTCCGATCCCGGATGCAAGCCCAGCCCCATTAAGCAAGCGGAGATATTACACAAGACGACCCGGAAAGTCACTTCCCTTTGTAAGTGGAAATAGCGTGATCCGTCCTCCACGCACCTCCCTGGAACCCCCGTGACCGGTCGACCCCATAATGACAGCGCGACGCAGAGTGTGGTAATAGTGCCCCTGCCTGCTTGCCCATAACGACCGTCCCCATCGTCTAGCCTGGCCTAGGACATTGCCCTTTCAAGGCAGTAACACGGGTTCAAATCCCGTTGGGGACACCACAAATGGGGTGACAAGCTGATCGGGCAGTAATCTTGCGTAAGTGCCTTGTCCTGTCCGCTTGAGTCCCTTTTGACCGTTCTCCTCAGTCGTACGAGGGCGACGAGTCGTTCG
>DASPGL010000136.1:0-4849 GCA_035620635.1 Nitrospira sp.
GGCGCTGTGTCAAAATAGGTGATGCCGTCGCGAAAGGCCGCCTCATACAGCTGCACGGCGTCTCTGGTATTGAGGCGAACGCCGGCGGCGGCCGTCCCGAATCCCAGGATTGGGAGAGTGACACCGGTCTTGCCGAGTACGCGCGCCGGGATGGGGCCAGTGCGGTGTTGGACAACACGGAACACGTTCTGCCGCTCCCTTATGTCGAGTAGCGGACGAGCAGGAGCGCGTCACAGGGACAGGCGAACCGCGTGCCGTGGCTCTTCCAGGCAAATGCACAGGTTCCCGGATTGCCGCCCAAAAAGTTGGGGGCCGAGACGACCGTGAGCGTCTGCGGCTCGACCTCATACCATTCTCCGTGCCGAAGGAGCACCGCGCTGACTTTGTCGCAATTGACGATTTCGGACATGGCCCACCTCCCCCGTAGATGATCAGCCGTCCTCGCTGATTCAGCCCTCTGCCTGAACCGCCTCGGCTGGCGCTTCCCCCTTCTCTATTTCCCTCAGTTGACGATCGCCGCCTCTTCAACACAGGAGGGATGCGTGGGAGCGACGGGTGCGCATGAACCAGACTGGGCCGGTCTGGCGCAGACCAGTAACCACAGTGCGTGATTCAGACTGTCTGGCTTCACCGGGACCCAGCGGTTTCGGTCGACAAGGCCATCATCCCGTCGCCCGGTACCCATATGGCCGGAAAACTCCTCGTACGCCAGCAGTCGCGCGCGCTTCTTCGCGCAGTCGAATTGCGTGTGGGTCTTCGTCGACAAGAATCGATGGGATCCCCCGGCGAAGCCGACATTCCCTTGCATCATCTTGTAATCAGTCAGGTGCCACACCGTCACCAGATCCCCTTCCCGGCGCAGAGTATCCGGTTCGACGTAGACCGTGTGGAGTCCGGGTTCCTGATATCGTTCCTCGAGCGGTATCCATTCGCCAGCGGCTGGTTTCCCGCTCAGCGCACACAGAGTGAGGAGGAGAATCGGGTAGCTGATGCGGAAGGCCATGGTTCCTCGGCTGATGGCTCCGCCCGAGCTTGTTGGGGAAGCGTGATATTCTACACTGGACACCCGTGCGCGTTCGACCACCGGCCGATAGCTTGACGCCTGTCGAGATGCCGCGGAACAAAGCCGGAGGCTCAGAGAGCCGGCTGCACCGGCGTCGCACAGACCAGTTCCCACAGAGCCTGATTCACCGTGTCCGGCTCCACGGCCAACCACCGGTCCCGGTCAACGTACCCGTCATTCCGTCGTCCCGCGCCCATATGGTGCGAAAACTCCGTGAAGCCCAGCAACCGCACGCGCTTGCCTGCGCAGTCGTATTGCTTCTGGGTGGTGGTCGAGAAAAATCCGTGGGGGGCCAATTGATACCGGTAGAGACGGCCAAATGCGTACGGATTGATCACTGCCCCCGTGCCTTGCATCATCTTATAGTCAGTCAATTGCCACACCGTCACCAGATGCCCTTCCCTGCTGATACGGCCTGGATCGATGTACACCGTCTGACTCTCGGGAGAGAGGTAGTCTCGCCCCACCGCCACCCATGTGGTATCCCCCGGCCCGCGGCGTATCGCCGCATTCCAATCGAGCAGATGTTTGATCTCGACGACCGGATAGCGGTATTCGCTCTCATCCAGCGGTCTTGCGCTTGAGCCTTTGACGACCCCGATGACGGTAATCGGAGTACCGGCAGGCAACGTCGCCGGATCGAGAAACGCCTCCCGAACGGCCAGAAAACGGCCTTTTGAGCGAACACGCTCCGTGGTGGGAACCCCTGCGGCTTCCATCGGAAGCTCCAGGATCTCCAGCTCGGTTTGATCGGCTGCCCGTTTGGCTCGGATCACAATGCCACCGAACTGCACCATGCGTCCGACGTACTTGGCGGGAGCAGCGTAAACGTCCGCAAAGGTGATGCTGGTATCGATCTGCTGTTCCAACTCAGGAGGCACGTCGATAGGGACGGAAGCGCGACGTCCCTGGTGGACTGATTCCCCGCAGGACGCAAGCATCAGTACTCCGGTGAGCAGGGGGACGATGAAAGCAAACCCGGGCATGGACATCTCGCAGAGATGGCAATTCTAGGAGGGTGGCGGATGATCGCGCAAGGGCAGCGCCGCGGCGCGGTCACGATTGGTGCGAGAAATGACTCGGATTCCTCCGTTAGACTGAAGCGCTCGGTGAGGCGAGCGGAGTGGGGTCGTGCGCAGCGCGGTGCTATCGAGCCCAGCCTCTGTCTGCCGCCCTCAGGGAAAGAGCCCGCGTAGGAAGGCCATGATCGAATACCAGAGGGAGGCGAGCCAGTCCAGGAGCGGGGCGAAGAGGCCTTCGTCCTCTGATGCCGCAGCCGGCGCCGGCTGCGGCGGCTCAGCACGTGTTGTCTCTACCGGTATTTCAACGAGTGCAGGAGCCATGAGGCTGACGCCGGCCGCTTCAGGTCCGGTGACCTCAGGCGATGCGGGAGTCGGCTCATCCGCTTCAAACTCTGCGCGCACTTTCCTTTGATAGACCGCCACGAGTTCTTTGAGCGCAGCGGTATCGCTCTTGGCCTCCGCCAGCTTATCGCTGAGCGTGATCAGCTGCACGTTGAGTTGACCGAGAGCGCGCTGGAGCGTCACAAACTGTCCGTCAGCCCTGTGGCGTTCCGCCTCGGCCTCCTCTCTGGCCCGTTGGAGATCGTCCGAGGCGGTCAGCACATCACGCTTCGCTCGTTGGTGGAGTGATTTGAGCGCCTCCGCCTCCCTGGTGAGAGCCAATTCTTCGGCCTTGGCGACGTTCAGTTCATTCCTGATCGCGTTGAGCTGTTCGACGACCCGGTCGTATCGGGCTTGCGAGACACAGCCGGCAGCGGAAAGGAGGAGGAACCCGATCACCCAGACATGCATGGCCCTCGTCATCGCTTCCTCCTGTTTGCGGTGGCCCCCAAGGATAGTGAATCTCGCGCAAGAAAGCACGTCCTCACGGGAGGGGACTATGGAGTTGAGGGAGAGAGGGGGTAGTCGCGCCCGTCTCGCACTCAACGCGCGACGAACGAGTGTTCGGGCCGAAGCATCTCCTATCGCTTCGGGTCCAGCTCGATCAAGCCCTTTCGGATCGCCAGGATGGCCGCCTGGGTACGGTCGTACACTTGCAGCTTGTGAAAGATATTCCGCACGTGATTCTTCACGGTCTTCTCGCTCAAGTCCAGATTGTTGGCGATTTCCTTGTTCGTCTTTCCGTCGGCCACCAGCCGAAGGACGGTGATCTCCCGCTCGGTCAGGTCATGCTCGGCCCAGGCCGGCTTCTTGCCTTTCTTCTGGGCCATCAAGGAAAACTCCGCCAGAATCTTGCTTGCGACGGAGGGATGGATAAGGGACTCGCCCCGATAGATCGCTCGGATGGCGGCGACGATTTGAGACGATTCCGAATCCTTGAGTAAATATCCGGTGGCGCCGGCCCGGACCAGGTCGAAGATGTATTGCTGCTCCTCATACATGGTCAGCGCCACGATGCCGATATGGGGAAACTCCCGCTTGATCTGCCGGGTGGCCTCGACGCCGCCCATGCGGGGCATACTCACATCCATCAAGATGACATCCGGCAGGAGGGCGCGAGCCTTCTCCACCGCTTCGATGCCGTCCTGCGCTTCACCGATGACGTGAATGTCGTCCTTGGTCTTGAGAATCGCAGCCAACCCCTCCCGGACGACCCGATGATCGTCGGCGATCAGGACCTTAATCCTCTCCATGAGCCTTCCCCTCCTTCTTCATCAGCGGCACTTCGACGACGATGGTCGTTCCCTGCCCTTTCTTCGAATCGACGCGTCCCTCTCCACCGACCAGCTTGGCCCGCTCCAGAATGCCCTTGATCCCAAAATGATCCCACTTCTCCGGGTCGCGCAGCACGGTCTCCATATCGAAGCCGACCCCGTTATCGGTGATGATGACCCGCAGCATCTCCAGATCGATTTCCAGCCGGATTGATACCCGGTCAGCTTTCGCATGTTTTTGCACGTTGCTCAACGCTTCCTGGATGATGCGGAACAGGAAGATCTTCGTGCGGGGAAAGAGGATCTGCTCATCTCCCGTCACCGTGAACTTGGCGGCGATATGGGCCTGAGTCTCGTAGGACTTGAGATAGTTCGTCAGAGCGGGAATCAGCTCCATCTTGTCGTAATGGAGCGGACGCAGGTTGAAAATGACCTGACGGGCTTCCTGAATGGCCAGCTTGAGCTGCGCCTTACTCTCCTTGAGGGTGGCGAGACTGGCTTTCGGATTCTTTCGGATGAGTTGCTGGCAGAGGTCCAGCTTGAAATTGACGCCCGCCAGGCTCTGCACGAAGCCGTCGTGGATTTCGCAGGCGATTCTGGTGCGCTCTTCCGTGACCGCGGCGCCGGTTTCTTTCACGTACAGCCGGTAGAGCGATTGGTACTTGTTGAGTGTCTTCTCGATTTCTGAGGTCGCCCTGATACGGGCCTCGATCAATTCCCACATGAACTTGGCGCTGGCTCCCCCGATGACCGTGACGCCCATCCGGTGAAAGTCCTGAAGAAACTGCCAGACCTCGGCGTTGCCGGACACGTCGATGATCAAATCGACCCGCTCCATCGCCAGCAGCTGCTGATAGTCGCGCGTCACCGGAATACGCAGCCGCTTCGCGAGGCTCAATCCGGAGGCCCGCGGATCGATTTCAGCCACCCCGACGATCTGCACAAGGGGATCGTTCGCGAAGATTTCCATCAGGGCCGTGCCGCCTCGCCCGGCGCCGATGATGGCGACGTTGGTAGCGCCGGGACTCGGCGCGCGTCGTCTGGCCTGCTGAGGCTGCAGTTTGGTCATGCGCCTGAGACTCTCCGGAGGATGTTCCATGGTGAACACG
>DASPGL010000137.1:0-3161 GCA_035620635.1 Nitrospira sp.
GGTCTTCGAAGATCCCACATACGGCCATTTTCCGATCGTCTACTACTATCAGGGGCGCGTGCGTGAGGAGATGAAGACGGCTGCCTTTGCCGATTCCTACCGCGAGTACCTCAAAATCCGCGGCCAGTCGAAGGAAGATCCCCTGCTCCCTGAAGTTCGCCGCCGCGCAGGCAACTGACGCTCGCCAGCATATAGCACGGAAGACGCAGCACCCAGCATTGGAGAGGAAGCCGCAGGGGAATCATTTCGCCCTGCGGCTTCAATCACTTGCGGTTTTCATCCTTACTTCTTGAACACGTTGATCGAGACGGTCACGGTACCTGACAAACTGCTCAGCGGAACTTGCGGGCTGTGACCGTCGTTAGACAACCCATCGTCTGACTTATAGGTGAAGGTCACGAGACCTACGAAGGATGCTCCCTTCGGCGGCACGTACCTGAACGAGCCGTTCGCGCAGATTGCCGGCGAGGGCCCCGACGTGCCACACGTCAGCGTGCCCGTTGGCATGCCATTGACGTCCACCGGTCCACTGACGAGCACGGCCCTGCGACCGATGTACCCCGTTGGGCTATCCGGGTCCGTATCGTTCACGAGCAAGCCCGGGTTGCCCGAGCTGGGAACCGTGAGCGTCGATTTGTTGTTGACCTGATAGACCCCGTCGTGACCCACGGCCGGCGCGTTGTTGACCGCGGCGATGACCTTGCTGAGAGACCAGCCAGTGTTGCCGTCGGTGGACAGCCCCCTCACACGGTACGCGTATTCACACTCCGCGTCGTTCTCTCTGATGCTCTTGCAGTGCACGCCGTCTGCGAGCTCGGTGTAGTCGATGAAGGTCAGCTTGTTAGTTTCCGGATCCAGTACCACATTTACTGAAATGGGATCGAAGTCATCGTCAGACTCTGACGTTCTCTTTCGCTGGACCTCGTAATCCGTGAAGGTACCGAATGGAGGTGCATTGAAAGAACCCGCCACCCTGCTTAACTCGGGCGTGGACGGGGCAGCATTGGAGCAACCCGAAGTGCCGATGTTGCACAGCGTGAGGCCATGCGGTCGAGTCTTGCCCAAGTCCTTGGCGAGCTTGTAGGTGACCTCTCCCTCCTGCCCCGAACGGCCACCGATGAGGCCGCTTCGACCGCCGATGAGGCCGCTCCGACCACCGATGAGCCCGCTTCGGCCGCCGATGAGCCCGCTTCGACCGCCGATGAGACCACCCTCGTGCCAGCCGTCGCCGCCGACGACACCGCTTCGACCACCGATGAGGCCGCTTCGACCACCGATGAGGCCGCTTCGGCCGCCGATGAGCCCGCTTCGACCGCCGATGAGGCCACCGCCGTCCCAGAATATGAGAGCGGCATCGTCCAGGCCCTCCAGAGATCCCGGGAGCGCGCCTACAGGCACCGCGCCAATCTGATTCAGGCGGATGTTGAGCCAGTCATTGAACCCGTTCAGCAGCTTCGAGTCGGTCACGCTTCCTGTCTGAGCGCCGTCGAAGTTGACATCCGGGATCAGCACCGCCAGGGAGGGCACACCGGGTGTGTCGGGGTCGCCGTCCCAGTCGATCGCTTCGGACGTACTCGCGGCGTGGACCCGAGCCATCGCTACCGGGTTCTTCAGGCTGCCAGGCGTAGCGGACGAATCGAACTTTTCGCCGCTGCAGAACCGCCCCGCCTGCAAAACTCCCAGGTCCTGAGCGAGCGGGCTGTTGGCCGGCGCGAACCAGGCAGGCACATAGCTGGTGGGCAACGGCGAGAGGGCGTTATCGAGCAAAACTATGGTCTCGTCGATCGCAGACGTGGCGTTCGCCTGGTGAACGTTCCCCGAGTAGTCCAGGTGGATCTGGTCGTCGTTGTCGAACAGCGCATGCACCTGGAACAGGTAACTCATCGAGCTGAGATAATTCGGCTTGCAGTTGGGTTCGATGTAGGTCGCAGTGTTCAGCGCTTTGTTTCCCAGAATCGCCGGAAGCCCACCGTGCCACAACTCCAGATTGTGTCCGAGCTCGTGGAAGGTCGTACCGGCGCGGGCAAACGGCCGGCCCACGAATTCGTCCCAGAGGCCGAGGGTCACCAGCGCGTCGCCGCCGGGCAGGTCGGCTATGCCGGATGCGCTGGAGGGCACGTGGTAGTCGAGCGGTTGGAAATCCGGGTTGGGGCCGAAGCCCGGCTTCGTCGGATCCGTGAGACATGACCCGACCCCCAGCTCGCTGACGACATCGTACGGCGCCGGATGCCCGTCCTCCAGGCAAGGAAGGGACCTCGGCATGGCGCGCGCGTGCGCGTTCAACAGATAGCGGAACAGACCTTTGCGCTTCGGATCGAATCGTCTCCGCTGCGTGTGACTGGGGTCGTTCCAGTTGAAGTAAACGGGGGGATCCTCCGGTTCCTCGGGGTGATACTTCAGCTTGTATTCGCCATTCACCAGATCAACCGTGAGTTCAATCCCGTCATCATCAACCATCGCGTCCCTGTAGGCCTGCAGCCCCAGCTTCCAGAGCACGGTTCCGGGATAGTCCGGGAAGTGACAGAACGGGTTGTTGACCGGATCGTACGTGCAGGCCGTCTCTTTGATGATCTCGCCGCCCCGCGCCAGACTGGCGACGTTGTTTAAGATTCCATTCCCCACGAGGTACTTGTTGTTCAGCCCGACGGGGAGGGTATAGTCGTCCACCCAGTCGCTGTGCTGCACAATGCCAAACGCCTGGTAACTGGCGAGGCTGCCGACGTCGAAATGCACCCGTATCCCTTTGGCACCAAAAGCATCACCGATCATCTCCAGGTTTTCGGGCGTCGGCATATGATGATGGCCATTGTTGTCCGTCACCGTATCGACGGTTGAATCGTAAGGCGCATCTGCTGAGCCCCAAGTTGTTCCCGGCTCAGCTTCCATGGCGTTGACTTCGATGAATACGTCCGGCTGATCGGAGCCGCCGCCCATCGCGTTGAGGTTCGGGAGTTCCTCTCCATCGGGATCCAGCAGTCCTCCGGTGGCATCTTCCAGCCCGTCTGGCAGGCCGTCCCCGTCGATGTCCTCTACAGCCGTACTGAAAACGATCGCTCCCCACGATATGCAATCGTAGCCTCCGTTCGGAGGCTGATGTCTGAGGATGGTCGTCGCTGTCTGGCCGTACCCGCCGCCGGAAGGCAGGTTACTGGACGTCATCA
>DASPGL010000138.1:0-12748 GCA_035620635.1 Nitrospira sp.
GCCGAACGCAACTACTGGAGAATTCTTTCTCGCCAGGCTAGATCCTGGCAACTACGACGTCGTGATCACCGCAGACAACCGGGCGGCCGCTGTCATTTCTGGAGTGCCGGTGGCAACAAATACAAGCATCACTCCGGTCAGCACAAGCGGCTCGCCTCTCTCGTTGAATGGTTCTGGGGTTCAGAGCATCAATGGCACGGCGATGTTGAACCCCGCGGACGATGACGGCACCGTGAACGTCGTAGCGAAGCAAGCACTAGTCGGCGGCCCGACCGTGACGGTAAAATCGCAGAACGCCACTCTCAAAGACAATACTCCAACAGTCGGCGACTATGAATACAATCTGACGCTGCCGATCGCCGCACCGGCGCTCGCTCCGTTTGGTCCGTTGCCTATCATACCTACTGATGCTGGCCAGATTGCGGGTGTCTATAGTATTCATGGCTCTGCTCAGACTCCCACGACGACGTACGCAACGCAGAGCCCAGCACTTCCATCGGTGGATATTTCAGGAGGGAATGCCACACGGGATTTCACTTTGACGCCGTGACCGTCGGCGTATGACAACGGCTAAGGCCCGCTGAACAGTTTCGCTTTTGCCTCTATCGCGGCGGGTACGAATGCGCAACGTCGTACCACCGTGGCCCCACCGAATACGAAACGGTGCGATGAGGGATGCGGGCGACGGATGCTGCCTAAGGGCAGCGCCTTACAGGAACCTGCGGGAAATAAGTAGGGGACTCCGCCTGCTAGCTCGGGTGCAACGTATCACGGTGTGGCCAAGCGCGCCTTCGTTCCCGCCGCGACTTCCTCTTATTTCTTCTGCGGCTCCAGCAGTTTCTCACCCTTCTTGAACACCCCGTAGATCGCTTGCGACGGACAGGCGTCCAGGCAGAGCCGGCAGCTTTCCAAACAACGGGCGGCGTCGAACTTATAGGGAGGGGTGGAGAGCCAGGCGCCGGTCGGGCAGATCGGTACGCAGACGGCCTGGTGAGTACAACGGTCGGGGTGGCGGACGAGGTGATCGCGAATGACCATCATGGGCGTGACTCCTTCAAAGAGGCCTTGGGAGAAAATCTCGAACATGTTTCTGTCGGGAAGACTGCTCACTGCCACTCCTTCACGAGCGCTTTGAGGCGATCTTTGAGTTCGGGGATCTGTTCCAGGTTATTTTCAATCGCGCCGATAATCTTTTCCAGCCTGGCCGAGCGGAGCGCCTCCTGGTCCTGCGTCGTCAGGCGGTCATGCTCGTGATAGGCTTCCCGGTGCTTGGGTTCCAAGTAGGTTCTGGCATCCACGAGGGCCTGGCCCAATTCCCAGGGCTCCGGGGCCAACGGCGGCACCACGACGAATGTGCCGTCAGTGAACGTCACGACCGCAGCGCCCTGCTTCCCTGTGAGCGGGGTCACCGCCTCCACGGTTTTCCCTTTGCAGGCCTGCCACTCCCGCAGGAGGCCGGGAAATTGTTTGATGAAGGCCACTTTTGCAAGGTTGGCCTTCCACTTGTCTTCGGTCGGCATCGGGGAGTCTCATTCTCGGCGCTAGGCCGGTTTCAGGGGAGCGAGTTGATCCGGTACCGGATGATTCGGCATCAGCAACCGGGTGACGATTTCGCCCTTGAGCACGTGGCGCTCCATGATCTCGGTCACATCGGTTTCGTTGCCGACCCAGTACCAGACTCCTTCCGGATAGATCACGACACTGGGCCCCAGTTCACAATGGTCGAGACAGCCGGCCTTGTTCGCGCGCACCAAGCCCTTGAGGTTCAGGCGTTTCGTCTCACTCTTGAAGTGCGCGTGAAGCCGCGCCGATCCGAGGTTTGCGCAACAACCGCGCGGATCGTCTTTGGGACGTTCGTTGATGCAAATGAAAATATGTCGTTGGAAGGGAGGCATGGCGTGATCAAGTTACGCCGGCATCGCGACGGCGCTCAGCCGGTCGATGAGCAGCGTCACGTCGCTTCCGGCGAGAAACGGAGATGCCCCCCCGATCGTATTCAGGAGCGTGGAAATTTCCCGCAGGCGCAGCGAGGCCCGACGGAACTCCTCGCTCTGCGACAGTTCCGAGGGGTGCCCCGCGGTCAACTTGTCGAATTCAGTCCGGATATCACGGAAGTCTCGTTGAAGATTCTTCTGCATCGAGCAGGTTTCGCAATACCACTTGGGGCTTTGATCGGACGAAGGAGAGAGGCGGTCATACGGACGGCCAAAAAAATCCTTGCCCAGCGAAAATTTCATGAGCGCGGTGCCGGTGGCACCACAGGCATTGCACGATTCGGTCGCGAGGTCCATGCGCGTCTCCTTCTACACGTGAGGGAACGTTCTGTTGAATAGGTGGGCGCATCTTACACCAGGGCTTTTTTGACTGTCTAGTTGCGCGCCGACCTCTGCTATAGTTCAGGATGCAGGTGGAAGGACTAACATGCGATGCCGGGCCTTGAACCTCACGACCGCGACGGTGTTGGTCGCCCTCTGCTCGGCAGGAAGCGGGCAGGCGGAACTGTGGCGATGTGTCCAGCCCGACGGTACCGTGCTCTTCAAGGATGGAGGGGGTGCGGGCTGCCGAGAGCTCGGCACGCTGCCGGAGCTTCAGTCAACGAGGTTGCCGACAACACGCGGCGCCGCTGAACTCCGACCGGCCCAGGAGCCGGCAGCCTCGGTCACTCCCGCGGACAGGAAGGCTGGGCCTCAGCTGTCCTCCCGCCCCTTCGCCCCGGTCTCGCGGACCATTCCCTCATTGAGCTACCATGATCTTTCACCGGCAATGCGGGCCAAAGGGTGGAACCTTCCCAATAAGGGCGATATCACGATGGTGCAGATTGACGTGGCCTATTTGCCGGGGGGGAACGGCCCATACCTTACCACCGACGATCATTTCAAGGACTGGGCCAGGCAAACCCTGGCCGTGGCAGTCCTGGCGGCGGCGAAGGCGACCCGGTTCGATCCCCGATACCTCGCTGTGCGGTTGACACTTCCAGTAGGATCGATGCTGCACAGCGGATTGCGTGTCGACGGGCCGAGTGCCGGTGTGGCCTGGGCCGTCGCGGTCACGTCGGCATTGCTCGGTGATCCATTACGCCCCGACGTCTGTCTTTCAGGCACCATCGATTCGAACCTGGTGGTCGGCGCAGTCGGCGGGGTGGAACACAAGATCGAAGGCTGTCATCTCCTCCCGCAGTTTCGTGAGATGCTGGTGCCGTCCGGCCAGAAGACATTTGCTATTACGGACAAAGGAATGGCACGATCGATTACAGTGACGGAAGTGGCCACCCTCGCTGAGGCCTATGAAATTATAACCGGTCAATCGTTGCGACCAGTCCCCTAGGTGATGTCATGGTGATCGGCGTTCCCAAAGAAATCAAAGATCACGAATATCGTGTCAGCCTGACACCAGACGGTACGTCGATGTTGAACCAGGCCGGACACGAGATATGGATCGAGTCGTCCGCCGGGCAGGGGAGCGGGTTTTCCGATGAGGAATACCGCAAGGCCGGCGCCTTCATTGCCGGGTCCAGAGACGAGGTGTTCAAGAGAGCTGACATGATCGTGAAGGTGAAGGAGCCGCTGTCCTCCGAGTGTTCCCTCTTTCGCCCCGGTCAGGTGCTCTTTACCTATCTCCATCTCGCGTCGCTCCCGGACCTGACCAAGGCGCTCTTGGAAAGCAGGATTACGGCGATCGCCTATGAAACGACCGTGGCCCGAGACGGAAGTCTGCCGATGTTGAAACCGATGAGTGAGATCGCCGGGCGGATGTCGGTGCAGATCGGTGCCCAGTATCTGGAGAAAACGCATGGAGGGCGGGGAGTGCTCCTGGGAGGGGTTCCCGGGGTAGAGCCCGGCAAGGTCGTGGTGCTTGGCGCCGGCGTGGTGGGATCCTCGGCCACCCGCATGGCCGTGGGTCTGGGTGCGCAGGTGACCGTCATCAACCTGGAGATCGAGCGCCTCCGGAGTCTTGACGACCAGTATCAAGGCCGCATCGTCACGCGTGCTGCGAGTTCGACCATCATCGAACAAGCCGTGTGCGAGGCTGATCTCGTCATCGGAGCCGTGCTGGTACCCGGGGCCAGGGCGCCCAAGCTGGTGTCTCAGTCGGTCCTCTCGAAAATGAAACGGGGTGCCGTCGTCGTGGACGTGGCCGTTGATCAGGGCGGCTGCTTTGAGACCACAAGGCCCACGACTCATTCAGACCCGGTGTATGTGGTCGACGGGATCCTCCATTATTGCGTGGCGAACATGCCGGGCATTGTGCCCCGGACCTCGACTTTCGCCTTGACCAATGCGACCCTGCCCTATATAGTGCGCCTCGCTTCTGACGGTGTCGATCGGGCGATTCGAGCTGATCCAGGCCTCGCGAAAGGGGTCAACCTGAAGGATGGTCAGGTCACCTGTCAGGGCGTCGCGGAGGCGCACGGGTTGCGTTTCATTCCTATCCTGTAAGACAATCGCCTTCTCGTTTCTCCCGCGTGACTTGATGTCGGGGCGTAGCGCAGCCCGGTAGCGCACTGCGTTCGGGACGCAGGGGTCGGAGGTTCAAATCCTCTCGCCCCGACCAAACAGAGCTGACTCGACCCGGAGCCCGTATGATTGTTCTTGGCGACGAGATAAGCACCACAGGGCAATCGATCTGATAGCTTGACCCGTACCGCGTACTCGCATTCTCCAATCTCTTACCATCCGTGCGCCTCTCATTCCTGCTGGACCATATCGACGCATCACGGAAGGCCTCCTCAGTCGCACAGATTTGCAAAACGCGTGACGGGTCCCGGGAGGTGTGAGAATATCCTGTGTGCGTCCTCCGGGCGGGTGTTCGGCCCGTGAAGGGGCGTGGCAACGCAGATGACGAAGTCAGGAGCAGAGCCGCCGGTCCGTGCGCGTGTGACGATCAGCGGTCGTGTGCAGGGTGTAGGATATCGCGCCTTTGCCGCACGCGCGGCGACCCAGCGGGGGCTCCTCGGCGGCGTGCGAAATCTCGATGATGGCCGGGTCGAACTGGATGTGGAGGGCGGAAAAATGGCGATCGAGGGGCTGCTACGGCAACTGAAGGCCGGCCCGCCTGCAGGACAGGTGACCACCATCGAGACGGTATGGGGTGCGGCAACCGGCCGCTATTCAGGCTTCGACATCTGGTATTAGGACACACGCGCGAAGGGAACCCCGCCCGCATGGCCCGACAGCAGGACGAGCAGTTCGGATCGGAGGAAGCTCGCAGGCAGACCGTCGACGATGTCGACGATGCCGATGGTGAGGGTACCCCCGACCGTCCCGAGGAGAATTCCGGCCGGTCAGAGGGCCTCGATACCCTGAAGAGCTACCTGCGCGAAGTCCGCCGCTCGACCCTCCTGACCTTCAAACAAGAGCAGCAGCTCGGAAAACTGGTGATGGCCGGCGATGAGGGGGCGCGCCAGCAGATGATCGAGTCCAACCTGCGGCTCGTGATCAGTATCGGCAAGCGCTACATGCACCGCGGCTTTCCATTTTCCGACATCGTCGAGGAAGGCAACCTGGGCCTGATCAAGGCCGTCGAGAAGTTCAATTACAAGCGTGGATTCCGGTTCAGCACCTATGCCTCCTGGTGGATCAGGCAGTACATCGAGCGGGCCATCATCAATCAAGGCAAGCTGGTTCGATTGCCTGTGCACGTCGTGGAGCGCTTGAACCGTTACCTCGGGCGGGTCGAGCAGCTGGTGCAGGTACTCGGGCGTGAGCCGAGGGCGGACGAAGTCGCGGCCAAGATGAAGACGTCCGAGGAAGAAGTCCTGGATCTCAAACAGCTGGTCCGCACCACCTGTTCGCTGGACAGTCCAATCAACGACCGGACCGACACGTTTCTGCGCGATGTAATCGAAGACCCCCTGTGTCTCTCTCCTGACGAAACAGCGGACGGAGTGCGGCGTCGAACCGAGCTGATGACCTGGGTCAAGGAGTTGCCTGAAAAAGAGCAAACTGTTATTGTGTCGCGGTTCGGCCTCGATGGTGATGAAGCGAAGACGCTGGAAGAAATCGGCCGTGAGATGGGATTGACCCGCGAACGGGTCCGGCAGATCGAAATGGCTGCGTTGGTTCGGCTTCGCCATACCATCGAGCGGAAAACCATGACCCGTGCGGATTTGCTGTAACTGCGTGACCGCGATCAATTACCAGTCCCTCATTCGTGAAGTGCCGGATTTTCCCAAGCCCGGCATCCTGTTCTACGACATCACCACCCTGCTCAAGAGGGCCGACGCGCTTCGGGGCGTGGCCGATGATTTGGTGGCGAGATACCAGGGCCGGCAGGTGGCCAAAGTGGTGGGCATCGAGTCCCGCGGATTTATCTTTGCGGGGATCGTCGCCGCGCGTCTCGGGGCCGGCTTCGTACCGGTGCGAAAGCCGGGCAAGCTGCCCGCCGATTGTTACGAGGTGAAGTACAGCCTGGAGTACGGAGCGAACTCGTTGGCGATCCATCGCGACGCCATCGGCATCGGGGAACGGGTCCTCATTATCGACGACCTCTTGGCCACAGGGGGAACCGCGGAAGCGGCGGTGAATCTCGTGCGCCAACTCGGCGGAGAGATCGTCGGCATCGATTTCCTCGTCGAGATCAAGAGCCTCAATGGGCGAGCCAAACTGGTCGGGCACGAAGTTCATTCCACGATCATCTATCCCTAGGGCCTTCCGTCCGCCTCCCCACAACCTCTTGTAAAACAGAATCTGCCGTGATATAGATGCCAAACTTTTTTGGCCTTCCGATCTGATTGTCTCCTTCACCGAATATCCTGCAGCTCGGCTGCCTGGGCCTTCATTCAAGGAGTAGGATCTCGATGGCAACCAAAATACGAGCGAAAAAGAAACCCATGGCGAAATCGAAGATAGCGTCGGCTGCTTCGAACAAGACGCACACGGCAACGGCCGCGATCGCGATGAAGGCCGCCTCCGCAGTGATGGTGGCCGAACCGATGCGTCCCAAGGAAACGGCAAAGGAACGGGAGGTACGGAAACGGCGGCAGGAAGTGCTGCAGAAGATGCTCCTGGGCAAACGACAGGAGATCATCAAAGAAATCGAGGAGAGCCTGGGGCAGTCGTTGACAGAAGATCAGCAGCGACGCCTGGAGTCGGCGCGCGATGTGGGTGACCAGGCCCTCATGGATCTTGAGCGTGAGCTCGGCATTTCCCTGATGGAAATGCGCAACCGGCGCCGGCAGTCAATCGACGAGGCCCTCACACGTTTGCACGAGGGCACCTATGGTATTTGCGCCGAGTGTGGCGTGGAAATCAGCGAAAAGCGGCTGCAGGCTGTGCCGTTCGCGAAGCTCTGTGTCGAGTGTCAGTCACGCGCCGAGTTGTTGGAAAAAATCGAACGCGAAGAAGAGCGCGAGTAGTGCGCGATGGTTCCGGCGGCGTTCTCGCCACGCGATCCCACCTGCTCTTGTCCTCAGCGGTTCCATCGGGCAGCTTTTCCTGAGGCCCCGCCTCGGGCGGGCGCGGTGGCTGTCGCTCGACATCATCAGACAGCGGTGCGGAGAGACTCCCTCCAATGAGTCGTCAAGCTGCGTCTCGAGCGGTCGTCCTCGTCAGCGGAGGGCTGGATTCAGCCGTGGCCGCCGCTGTGGCACGCCGGGATGGATATGCCTTGTACCTGCTGACCCTCGCGTATGGGCAGCGGCATGCCGTGGAGGTCGAACAAGCCCGACAGGTTGCGGCGGCGTTGGGAGCGCAGCAGCATGTGGTCCTGAACGTCGACTTGCGGGCCATCGGAGGATCGGCCCTCACAGGGGATCTTCCAGTCCCCAAAGACCGCCCTGAACCCGAGCGGGGTGGGGAGATCCCCGTCACCTATGTGCCGGGTCGGAACCTGATTTTTCTCTCCCTTGCTGCCGCCCATGCGGAGGTCCTCGGATCCTCCGTGATCTATTTCGGCGCCAACGTGGTCGACTACTCCGGATATCCGGATTGCCGTCCGGAATTCATCCGGGCGTTTGAAGCGGTTGTTCAGGCCGGAACGAAGGCGGGGGCGGAGGGAAGGCGGATCGAGGTGCGAGCGCCGCTGCTCGCCATGACGAAAGCGGAGATCATTCGACTGGGGATGATGCTGAGCGTTCCGTTTCACCTCACCCATAGCTGCTACGATCCTGTCGGTCCTGTAGCCTGCGGACGATGCGACAGTTGCCTCATCCGCAAACAAGGATTTGCCGGCGCGGGAGTTGTAGATCCCATTCCGTATGCGGTACCCTGACCGAAAGATCAATGTGAGCCACGATCAATCAGGCGTTTCAGAAGCCGGAAAGACGACATGATGAAAATATCGAGGACGTTGTGGATCAGTCTCATCGTGATCATCCTCAGCGCGGCACCGGCCTGTAGCCAGAGTGAAACGCAGCCGAAAGGTCAGGTTGGAGCGGTCCCTGCCGATCTCCAAGCCGGCGAACAGGCGTTCACGGCCAACTGCGCAGCCTGTCATGGCGTTGGTGGTATCGGGACCACCCAAGGGCCTCCGCTGGTGCACAAGATCTACGAACCCAATCACCACGGAGATGCCGCCTTCCAGCGGGCTGCGGCCAACGGGGTCAAGGCCCATCATTGGCAGTTCGGCGATATGCCGAAGATCGTGACCGTCAAACCGGACGATGTCGATCAGATCGTGAAATACGTGCGTTGGCTCCAAAAACAGGCGGGTATTTTCTAGCCCGCCGGCAGCACAGTCTCATCCCCGCTCTCCCGGCCTCAGGCCGCCCGAACGGAACCAGGCATACTGCGAGTTCGAAGTTCCGGACGGATGTCACGATCCTGATGATCCCCCGCCCTTGACCGGCTCGTCCGCGGGGGCGTAGAGTCACATACGGGTGACAAACCGCCTCATGCTGGAGGTGGTGGCCATGGTCCTCCCTCGAATTCCCATTCAACGAGACGGGGATGGCAGGTGCGACCCTCTTCCGACCCAATCCCGTCCCAGCGATATAACTGAGTTGCTTTTCTCCGGCGTCCTTTCTCGGGCTGGAGTTCCCTGCGCATGCGGTTGTTTTTCAACGCCACCCTCATACGGGAGGTGCAGCACGGGTGTATCTCAAAAAATGACCGGAACACCATTCATGTGACGCGATCATGGCGTCGTGTGGCTCGTCCCGCACGTGCGGCGCTGCCCGACGTCAAAAGGAGGTTGGCATGTCGTACCGCTACAACACTATCGACATTATCGTGGGCATCGGGATGTGTGCGATTCTTTTCGGGGCGCTACTGCTCTTCGCCGCGGCCAACGGTACCTACCAGGTGGCCCTCCCACAGTCTCTCTCGCCTGCACCGTCCGTTGAGGTCGAGTTTGGAGTAGCCTCGCTTCAGCCGGCCTTGGGCCGAGCGATTGTCGATCAGGCGCTCTTCGAACGTCGTGCCAATCACGCCATGGCTCAATCCGCATCCGAGTGGAACCGGGCGACGCTCGCCTACCACGAATTCCGATCCCGCCCAGGGGGGTCTATCGGCGCGATCATGCGACAGGCGATGACTGTCCCCGCGGAGCACCATGCCCGCGTGCAGGGTATCCTGGGGAGAGCCATCGTCCACTTCACCGCCCGGGGTGTCCGAAACGGCAGGGTGTCAGCTGATTTGCCTCATTCCGATTACAACACCACCATGATTCGCGTGACCGAAGCCAGGGGGCAGCGCCTTCATCATGACTTCGAGTCTACATGGCAGACAACGCTTGGACGCAATCTTGTGCACGCAATCCAGCAGGACAAGAGACGGGCCGGCGCACTCCAGGAGCGACTCGGGGCGGCGCTTGTCCAGGTGACACAGGCCCAAACAGGGGCGGAGGAAGTCCGGGCGACGACGCAAGAGCAACTGGCGAGTCTCGTGATGGCCGCCATTCGTGCGCAGGTCCCGGAGGAGCGCGGTACCCTCGTGGCAGCGACGGAGTCTCCGAAAGACGAAGGCGCAGCCGCTTCTGCCGAACCGGGGTCCTGGCCCGAGATCCCGATGGGCTACCTGATGATTGCCGGCGTCCTCTTGATGGCCAGTTTTTGGGGAGGGCTCTCGTGGGCGGCTCAGAGCAGAGAAAAGAAGGCGCTGGCCGAGATGAGGTACGACGCCTCCCGGTGGGTGTATCGCGTGGCGGCCTGATGATGGGAGGAGAACGCACACGTACGGCGCATGATTCTGCACTGAGTGTCCGGCGGGAGGCGCGCGCCGGAATGATCAGGTTGATCATCGCTGAAGCGCAACGTCTAGTCAGGCAAAGTCTGCGATTGCTTCTGGAGCGCGAACGGGATTTCACGGTCGTGGCCGAGGCCGCAGACGGCCGCGAAGCGTTCGACCTGGCGATGGAACATAAACCTGATATCGTGCTGATGGATGTTGACATGCCGAACCTCGACGAGGTGGCGGCGACGAAATTGATTCGTTTCCGCATACCTCACACGAAGGTCCTGATGTTAGCGGTCTATGATGAAGATATGCGGATTGTCGCGGCCATGCAGGCCGGGGCATCGGGGTATATTCTCAAAGACGCCGACTATGCCGAGTTTTTGCGCATCATCAGGGCCACGTACCGAGGAGAACATGTGCCGCCACGGTTCATGGCGGATTCCTTCGCGCGCAGCGTCGGAACAGCGGCGCAGGTCGAGGGTGATGAGAAAGCCCTCCTTTCCATCCTGACTGACCGGGAGCGGGAGATTCTGGCCTGTGCGGCAGCCGGCCGGAGCAACAAGGAAATTGCGGACCAACTCTGTGTCTCGATCGATACCGTGAAAACACATCTGCACCATATTTATCGGAAACTCTCCGTCAACGGACGCGTCGAGGCCGTGTTGGCCTATCTGCAGGCCAAGTAAGCCGGCCGGTTCTCTCCTCTTTCACTCGAACGGTGTAGGCCAATTCAATCCTTTAGGCGATGGCAAAGGGAACGTCCCCGGCCATAGCATCATGCCGTGGGCGTGAGTCCATCCGCGGGTACGCCGGTCTGCAGGGCACAGGTGTCAGGAAGGAGGTGTGAGGCGGAGAGAATCCTGTCCGGAACATTCGTGAGGGGGCGGGATTCGAGGTCGGTCATGTTTGTGCGGACAGTATCCATGCAGAGGGCAGAACGCGTGAACCGGGGAGCTGCCAAACCAGAAGGGCAAGGAGGTGAGCGAAAATGCCTGGCATGACAGATACAACCATGTACGTCATATTGGGGACGTTTCTCGCAGGGATCGTGGTGTTCGCGCTGATGACGGCAGGCTTCATCGGCTGATTCCGCAATGACCGGTCAGGCGGGAGGAGTGCTGCATGACATCGGCGAAGTCAAAACACCGCTCATCGTCAGGAGCGGGAGCCCATGCCGGAGCCGGCATCTGACGGCTCCGGCATGGCGAAGTCGGGAAGGCAGCGCGGTGCCTCATGGCGGTGTGGAGAGAGGACTTGTGGGGATGCGCCCACGAGCGTGTGTCTTATGTCATGGGTCTATTGGGGAATTGTGGTGGGCCTCATGGCTATGGTGGCGACCGTATTGTTTTGTATAGGATGCTTGTCCTCCAGTGCGAAGGGGGTGTCCCCTGCACCGACCGGCAAGCTTGATGAGCCCAAAGCAGCCGTCGGACAGGCTTCAGACGGGTACCGTCAGGCTGCCTAGGTATGCGATAGGTCCAGCCACGTCGAGTCGTTCTGTGAAGTCTCAGACGGCAACCGTCGAGATGATCAGTCTCGAAGCGGTTCTTGTCTGTCTATCGAGATGTCCCCACTTCATGTCAGTCACCCGCCAATTCGTGGTCACGAAGTCCGACCTCAACTCTGCAACACGCTCAATGCTCTCAAAAAACTGACGGGAAGTCTGGATTGGCCGAGGCCTGCCGAGGCGAGTAGCCGATCAACTGGACTCCTGTCGGTTCTGAAAAGATCGGCTTGACAGGGGGTGAGCCGGTCGCTACACTCGCCACCCTCATAGTTAGGAAACGGTACAGAATGGGGCCTTGCTTCCCTAGCTCCCCTGCGCGTCTTCCACTTCCTGGCCTGTTCACCTGCCATCCCGGAAGTCATTAGCATGAGTGATGCGAAAGGACAAACGGGGACATTCTACATTTTCGAGCAGCTCAGGGTGGAGCATGAGGTGACGGCGTATGCCAAGAACCGCGCGGGCCTCAGTCGGGGGTTACTGTTATCACATCATCAATCGAGGCAATGCTCAGACCGAGGTTTTTCATACGGAGGGCGACTATCACGCGTTCCTCAAGTTGATGCACAAGGCGTCTCAGCGGATCTCGATGCGGATCCTGGCGTACTGTCTGATGCCCAACCACTTTCATCTGGCGCTCTGGCCGTACCACGATGGCGACCTCAGTCGTTGGATGCAATGGCTGTTGACTGCTCATGTGCGTCGCTATCACACATATCACGAGTCCAGCGGCCATGTCTGGCAAGGCCGATTCAAAGCCTTTCCGATCGAACAAGACGACCATCTGCTGACAGTCTTACGCTATATCGAACAGAACCCCGTAAGGGGAGGTCTCGTCGTACGGGCTGAAGAGTGGCGCTGGTCGAGTGCCTACGCTGGAAACAGGCAATCCGCGCCATCCTTGGATGCAGGACCCGTTCCCCGTCCAACGAGGTGGCTCGACTGGGTGAATGAGACGATAGTGGAGACGGACATGCAACGGATCCGACAGAGTGTGAATCGGGGTGCGCCGTTCGGCTCAACGGCGTGGACCGTTGTGACCGCCGCCTGCCTAGGACTAGAGGCAAGTCTCCGGCCTATCGGTAGACCTCAGAAAGTGGTGGAAACGTAGAATGTCCCCATTTTTTATTTC
>DASPGL010000139.1:0-13358 GCA_035620635.1 Nitrospira sp.
CGGAGACTCTACGTTGAACATCAGAATGTCCGCCTCAAGGGCATCGCGGATTTCGTCGGATGCCTTCCCCACTCCGGCGAAGACGATCTTGGAGGCCGGAACGTCGGCCTTCAAGGCCCGGAACAGTTCGCCACCCGACACGATATCCACCCCGCTGCCTTCCTTCGCCATCAACCGCAAGATCGCGAGGTTGGAGTTGGCTTTCATGGCGAACGCAATCACATGCGGAATGTTCGCGAAGGCGTGGTCGTAGGCCCGGAAATGTCGAACGAGGGTCGCATGACTGTAGACATAGCAGGGCGTCCCGAGTTCCTTCGCGATCCGGCTGACCGGTACTTGTTCGCAATACAACTGGCCGTGACGGTACTCGAAGTCATGCATTCGGCAACCTCTCACTGAACCCCGGTACACCGGCAGGGGCCTGGTTCTTCGACGCTGTTTCGAACAGGCGCATGTCGATCATCGTTATCGAACGGTCATCTTCTTCCCGCCGGTTCAAGCGGGGGCAGTTCCACCTCGTGCTCCTGGAGATCCGGGTCGTATTCGGCCGCCTCATCCGCAACGGCTTTCTCGCGTTGTTGCGCTTCAAGCGCTTCCTGTTCATGTTGCTGCTTCTGCCGTTGGATCACCGGGGCGGCCCCGATCATTTCAGGCGCGATCGGTGGTCCCACCACTCCACACGCGGCTGCCAGCCCCGCCATCAACAGGACAGCCAGGCTTCTCATGACAGCGACCGCTCGAGTTCTTTGATACGCCGGTCTACACGGGCGTGCGCCGTTCCGCCGATCTGTCCTTTGCGGTTGATCGCCGCGGACACAGTCAGTCGGGTGAAGACTCCCGGCTCGATCCGATCGGAAAAGGCCCGCAACTCTTCCAGAGACAAATCCGTCAGGTCACGCTGCTGCTCGATCGCCGCCCGGACGATGCGTCCGGTGATACCATGCGCTTCGCGAAATGGGACGCCCCTCGACACCAGGTAGTCGGCCAATTCGGTCGCGAGCAGGCCGCCGCTCCGCACCGCCTGCTTGAGGACTGCCCGGTTGACCTTGAGGCGGCGCATCAATTCCGTCAGGACGCGAAGGGAGGCAGCGACGGTGTCCAGGGCGTCGAAGAGCGCCGGCTTATCTTCCTGCAGATCGCGGTTATAGCTCAACGGCAACGCCTTGAGCATAACCAACAGATTGACCAGGTGGCCGTATACACGTCCGGCTTTCCCGCGAATCAACTCGGGGACGTCGGGGTTTTTCTTCTGCGGCATCATGCTGCTGCCGGTGCAGAAGGCGTCCGGCAGATCGACGAACTGAAACTCCTGGGTTGACCAGACGATCAATTCTTCGCTGAGCCGCGACGCATGCATCATCACAATCGACAGGGCGGAGGCCACTTCGACCATGAAATCGCGATCGGAGACCGCGTCCAGGCTGTTGGCCGTGACGGCCGTGAACCCTAGCAGTCTGGCCGTGTATCGTCGATCCACCGGATAGTTCGTGCCGGCCAGGGCGCCGGATCCCAGCGGCATGACGTTGAGGCGTGTCCTGGCATCGCGCACACGCCCCTTGTCCCGTTCCAGCATCTCCACGTACGCCAGCAGGTGGTGCGCAAACAGCACCGGCTGGGCCCGCTGCAAATGCGTGTAGCCAGGCATCGCGATCGCGCGGTTGGTCTTCGCCTTCGCGACGAGCACGCGCTGGAACTCCGTCAATTGCCCGATCACCCGGGTCAGCTGGTCGCGCAGATAGAGCCGGATGTCCAGTGCCACCTGGTCGTTTCGGCTGCGGCCCGTGTGCAGCTTGCCGCCTAACGGTCCGATGAGTTCCGTCAGCCGCCGTTCGATGGCCATATGAATGTCTTCGTCGCGAGGCGAAAACCGGAATCGTCCGCGGTCCAACTCCTGCTTGACCGATTCGAGCCCGCGCACGATGGCTCTGGTCTCGCCAGCAGAAAGCACGTGCGCTTTCCCAAGCGTCCGGCAGTGTGCAATGCTCCCCTGAATGTCCTGCTCGTACAGCCGTCGATCGACGGCGAGCGAGACGGTAAAGTCCTCGACAAGGCGATTCGTCTTCTCGCGAAACCTGCCATCCCAGGCCTTGCCGGTGGCGGTGGACGTCCGGATACCCCGTTTCGCTCTCCCCATCAGGATGACGCTTTCCTCCGCTGCGCTCTGATCTTCAACCGCAAGGCATTCAGACGGATGAACCCAGCGGCGTCCTTCTGATCGTAGATCTCATCCTCTTCGAACGTCGCGATATCCAGCCGGTAGAGCGAATGCTTGGACTTGCGTCCGGCGAGGGTACAACTGCCTTTGTACAACTTTACGCGCGCCGTGCCGCTCACGTCCCTTTGCGCCTCGTCGATCGCCGCCTGCACCATCTCGCGCTCGGGGCTGAACCAGTAGCCGTTGTAGATGAGACCGGCGAAGCGCGGAATCAAACTGTCCCGGAAATGGAGCACTTCGCGATCCATCGTCAGCGATTCCAGCCCCCGGTGCGCGACATGGAGAATCGTGCCACCCGGCGTCTCGTAGACTCCGCGGGACTTCATGCCGACGTAGCGATTCTCAACCAAATCGACCCGGCCGATCCCATGCGCCCCGCCGACTTTGTTGAGGTGGGCCAGCAAGGTTGCCGGGCTCATCTTCCTGCCATCCACCGCCACCGGGTTGCCGCCCTCGTAGTCGATTTCGATGTCCACCGGTTTGTCCGGCGCCTTCTCTGGCGACACGGTCATCTGGAAGATTTCATCCGGCGGCGATTCCCAGGGGTCTTCGAGGATGCCTCCTTCGTAGCTAATGTGGAACAGGTTCAAATCCATGCTGTAGGGCTTGGCTTTGGTCGCCGTGACTGGAATCCCATGGCGATCGGCGTACTCGATCAGCTCGCGCCGGGAGCGCATCGTCCATTCTCGCCAGGGCGCAATGATTCTGAGTCCCGGCGCGAGCGCCATGTAGGTCAGTTCGAACCGCACCTGATCGTTGCCCTTGCCGGTTGCGCCGTGCGACACAGCCTCGGCGCCCTCCTTCAGCGCGATCTCAGCCTGCCGGCGGGCGATCAAGGGACGCGCGATCGACGTGCCGAGGAGATAGCAGCCTTCGTACATGGCGTTGCCGCGCAACATGGGAAACACATAGTCCTTGACGAAGGTCTCCCGGAGATCTTCGACGTAGACCTTCTTCACGCCGAGCGAGTGGGCCTTGGCCTTGATGGCTTTGAGATCTTCTCCCTGCCCGAGGTCGGCACAGAAGGCGATCACCTCGGCGTCATAGGTCTCTTGCAGCCACTTCAGGATGACGGAGGTATCCAGCCCGCCTGAATACGCCAGCACGATTTTCTTGATCGGTTTCCGTCTCATGATGTCGGTGTTACTTGGCGCCTTTCTTTCGTGCAAGGAGTTGAACGAGTATCGCCTTCTGCATGTGCAGCCGGTTCTCGGCCTGATCGATCACGACCGACTGCGGGCCGTCGAGGACGTCAGGCGCGATTTCTTCTCCGCGATGGGCGGGCAGACAGTGCATAACCACGGCATCCGGCTTCGCCCGTTGAAGCAGCCGTCCGTTGAGCTGATAGGAAGACAGGGTCTTCAACCGTCTGGCCTGCTCCCGTTCGCGTCCCATGCTGATCCAGACGTCGGTGTACACGATGTCCGCTTCTTTCACGGCCACGTGGGGATTTTCAAACACCTCAATGGAGGCACCGGTGGTTTCCGCTTCGATTCGCGCCCGGTCGATCACCTGCTGGTCGGGTTGATAGCCGACCGGACATCCCACAGCCACCCGCATTCCCATCTTGGCTCCCGCCTCGATGAGGGAATTTGCGACATTGTTCCCGTCTCCGACGTAGGCGAGGCTGACCCCTTTGAGCCGGCCCTTGACTTCCAGGATCGTCAAGAGATCGGACAAGGCCTGGCAGGGATGGCTGTGGTCCGTCAGCCCATTGATGACCGGCATGCTGGCCTCAGCCGCCCATTCTTCGACAATGGCATGATCGTACGTCCGAATGACGATGCCGTCCAGGTACCGAGAGAGGACCCGCGCCGTGTCCGAGACGGTCTCCCCGCGTGAGAGCTGGATATCCCCCATGGGCAGAACTAGCGCGTGGCCGCCCAGCTGGTTCATTCCTGCCTCGAACGACACCCGCGTGCGCGTCGAAGGTTTCTGGAAGAGCAGTCCCAGCGTCTTGCCTCGCAGCAATCGGTGAGGAATGGCCTGTCGCTGTTTGGCTTTCAGCGAAGTTGCCAGACGTAACAGATCTTCGATCTGTTTCCGCGGCATCGCAGCCACATCGAGCAAATCCTTGGCCGGACCGGGGAGGGACATTCTGTGGAGAATCTTCCCTGCCATCAGTGGTGAGCCTCCTTTTCCGCCGTGGCGCGCTGAGTGAAAATCGCGCTGAGAATTTCAAGGAGTCGATCGATTTCCTGCTGGGTGATCACCAGCGGCGGCACGAAGCGCAGCACCCGCTCGCTGGTGGCGTTGACCAGGATCCCGCGTACCAGACAGTCGGCCACAACCGCCTTGGCATCGATGTCCAGTTCCATTCCCTGCAGCAGGCCAAGGCCCCGCACTTCTCGGACGACCCGGTGGCGGCCTTTGCACTCCGCCAGTCCTTTTGCGAGATACTCGCCCATGCGTTTGGCCCGATCCAGGAGTCGACCTTCCAGCAGGGCCCGGCACACGGCGAGAGCGGCGGCACAGGCCAGCGGATTGCCGCCGAATGTGGAGGCATGGACCCCCGGCGTAAAGACGGCTGCGACGGATTCTTTGGCCAAACAGGCGCCGATGGGCATCCCGCCCCCCAAACCCTTGGCGAGGGTCATGATGTCGGGCTGGACGCCCAGTTGTTCGTAGGCGAAGAGTGTGCCGGTTCTTCCCATACCGGTTTGGATCTCGTCAAAGATCAGCAGGATATCTTGTTGCGTGCAGAGTTCGCGCAGGTTTCTGAGATAGTCCCGGTCGGCCACATGCACGCCGCCTTCGCCTTGAACCGGTTCCAGCATGATCCCCGTGGTTTTGTCGCTGACCATGGATTCGATGGCTCCGAAATCGTTGAAGGACGCATAGACAAATCCGGGCATCAACGGCTCGAACCCCTTCTGAACCTTCTCCTGGCCTGTCGCCGTCATCGTCGCCAAGGTGCGGCCATGGAAGGAATTCTTCATGGTGATGATCTCATACCGGTCGGCTCCGTGCTTCGCATGCCCATAACGTCGCGCCAGCTTGATCGCCGCCTCATTCGCTTCGGCCCCGCTATTGCAGAAAAAGACGCGGTCGGCAAAGGAATGGTCGACCAGCACCTGCGCCAGCTTCACTTGCGGCTCGGTGTAGTAGAGATTCGAGATATGGATCAACTGGGCAGCCTGACGCTGGATCGCCTGGACGAGATCCGGATGACCGTGCCCCAGAATGTTGACGGCGATCCCGCCGACGAAATCAATGTACTCACGCCCTTCCATGTCGTAGACTTTCGAGCCCCGACCCCGCTGGATCGAAAGGGGCTGGCGGGCATACGTCTGCATCAAATATCTGGCGGCACCGTCTTTTACTTCCTCAGTCGGCATGGCAAACGTATCTCCTTAGAAAGTAAGGGAAGTTAGCACAGGGTCGCCGGGAAGAGCAACAAGGAGAGGGACAAGGCGGTTCTCCCGTGAAGACTTTCTTGTTCCAACTCTTGCCATCGATCCGCACTCGAGGCCATCAGCTCCCGTTCTGAGTGTGATAAGCTGCACCCCGATGACGTCTTGTCGCCAGTGCCGCCAAGAGAATCCCGACGAGGCCAACTTCTGCCATCAATGCGGGAGTTCTCTCCCTCCGGCCACGGCAGCGGTGTCCCCGGCCGAGACCGCCAATCGATCTCCGGTTCAGAATGATGAAGCCCTCTGGCGTCAATTCATTGGTCCCAACGCCGATCGGTATCTGGCCCAGTTCAAGAGGTTTTCGTCGAACGGTCATTCGCGATTTGCCCTGTCCTGGAACTGGCCGGCGTTCCTCTTTGTCTCATTTCTCTGGTTTCTTTACCGAAAGATGTATCTGCATGCCTTCGTGTATGCGGTCGGGCCCATGGTGTCGACCTATCTGACAGGGGACTTCTCGAGCGGGTTCGTCTGGAGCATCATGGCGGGGGCCACGGGGAACTACCTCTACTATTCCCATTGCAGAGAGCAGCTGGCAGAGATCAAGAAAGCAGGGTGGTCGGACCAGGCCCGGATGGAAGCGGCACTCAAGGAGGCCGGGGGGGTGCAACCCTATGTCATCTGGGTAGGGGTCGTCTTGTATATCATCTTCTTTGCGACCCTCATCAAGATGATCGAGGAAGGCCCGCCAGACCTGGACAAACCGCCCGGCCGACCGATTAAACAGGCCGCGATGAAAACTCTGTGAGATGTGAGGAGAATCTTCCGCCTATGACGGAACGGCGCCTTGACTTGAAGCACCAATGCAGTATTCTTGGGCCTGGCCCGCATGTTCCGTCAGATGATCGACAGGAGGAATGATGGCCCGGCTGGTGTTGCTCCGTCACGGCGAATCTCAATGGAATCTTGAAAATCGCTTTACCGGCTGGGTGGATGTGCCGCTCTCTCCTCGAGGGATTCAGGAAGCCAAGAACGCGGGCGACAAGCTCCGGGGCTTCACCTTCGACTGTGCGTTCACGTCGGTGCTCACCCGCGCGAATGAGACTCTTCGGCTGGTGCTGGAGGCCATCGGTCAAACGAAGATTCCCATCGAGAGAGACAAGGCGCTGAATGAACGGATGTACGGAGAGTTGCAGGGCTTGAACAAAGCCGAGACTGCGAAAAAGTACGGCGATGAACAGGTGAAAATCTGGCGGAGGAGCTTCGAGGTCCGGCCGCCCGGTGGAGAAAGCCTGAAAGACACGGCTGATCGCGTGCTGCCTTATTACGATTCGAGGATCAAGCCCCGCTTGCTCAACGGCGAAACGATTCTCGTCGCGGCCCATGGGAACAGCCTGCGCGCGCTGGTGATGCAGCTGGAGCAATTGTCGAAGGAGCAGGTGTTGGAGCTGAACATTCCCACGGGTGTGCCGCTGCTCTACGAGCTGGATGGCAGCGCCAAGGTGTTGTCGCACCGGTATCTCTGAGGGGGCCCCGTGCGAGACTCGCGGGGCTTGCGCGAACGGTGGGACTGGTCAAACCTTCATCTTCACGGGTCGCGCCTCTCGCACACTTCGCGCGTATCTCGCTCACTCCGAAGGGTTTTTACCCCACCTCGTCAAGCAGCTTGCCGTATTCCGCCGCCGGCGCGTAGTCGATCAAGAGCACCAGCAGCTTGTGCCGGTCTTCAGAGGAGACGCTGCCCTGGTCCTCGATGCGGGAGGCCGCTTCGGCGCAGACGGCCATGTGGCTCAGCCCTTCTTCATCCACCAGGCGTCCGTAGACGGCCCGTCGCTCTTCCACTTCCTGTTGATAGTCATCCCAGGTCCCGGTTCCGAGCCGTCCGGACTCCCACCAGCGCGTCCTGACCGCCTCGAACAATAGCTCACGGATGGCAGGCCGATACTTGAGCGGAATGTGCGCGTCGATCGCGGCCAGGATCCAATAGAGGTTGAGTGACACAATCTCACGGGCAATCTGCAGCGTGTCGGCTTCAGACGCTCCGATACCATACTCTTCGAGCTGCACGCCGGAGATCGGTTGCGGCATCGTGTTGAACAGCGCGGCGGCGGCCTGTGGAGGTGTCATCGGATGTCGTCTTCCTGCGAGAGTGGTTCGACAGGATACTGCACCGCCTCTTCAGCCCTCAAGCTCGCGGTTCGGACAAGGCCGGTATGGCCGGTCGCCGGCAAGGAATGTGGAAGGCGGTTGAGAAAGTCCGCCGGCTTCGTGAAGGTGGAGGCTGGCATTGGCCTCAACCGCTCAGGGCTCGCTCGCGGCCGTCCTTCGGGCTACGCCGCTTTCGCGGGCTGCCAGCGGAGCCCGACGGTCAAAATCTCCTGCAGCAGTTCCTTATACTGGTAGCCGGCTTTCTCGGCTGAGTCGGCGAAGTCTTCGTCACGTGCAATTTGCGGGTTGGGATTGGCCTCCAGGACATAGAGCCGTCCCTCTGCATCCATCCGCATGTCGATCCGCGCATACCCGCTGAGCCCGAGCGCCCGGTAGACACGCTTCGCCAGGCGTTGAATCTCATCCACCTTCCCCTCGGGAAGATTCTTGGCCTCCCTCGACGTAATCCCGTATTTGGCCTGGTATTTCCGGCTCCATTTCACCCGTTCGGTCGCGATCCGCTTTGCATCATCCGGAAGCTTGTCCATGATGAGTTCCCACACGGGGAGTACCTGCCGGTGACCATTGCCGATCACGCCGACGTAGAACTCACGACCTTCGATATACCGTTCGATCAGCGCACCGCTCCCGACACTGCCATGGATGAACGCCACGCGCTCTCGGAGTTTGTCGTCATCCTCCACGATCGACGCCTGCGAAATTCCCAGGGAAGCCTCTTCTGTCGACGATTTGACGATCAACGGAAAGATCAGCCATTGGGGTCGCTTCGCCGTTCGTCCCTGGGGCACCTCGATGAACTCCGGATAGGCAATCCGGTGGAAGGACAGCACCTTCTTGGTCAGTGCCTTGTCCCGCGCCAGCATCAGTCCGCGAGGGTTGCAGCCGGTGTAGGGCAGGCGTAGGAGTTCAAGATAGGACACCACATGTTGGTCGTAGACGGCGACGCCGTCGAATTCTTCCAGCAGGTTAAAGGCGATATCCGGTTTCCAGGTTTCGATGGCCGCGTGGATCACTCCTAAATCGCTCTTCACGCCAAGCGGATAGACCTCATGCCCCAGCTTTCTGAGGGTCGAGACGACGTCGTACTCCGTCCGCCACTCCGCGGTCTTCAGGTCTTGGCCGTTTAATTGTTCGGGCGGGACGAGGTCTTCATGCATAAGGACGAGGACGCGCAGTCGTTTCATAGCGCCACCCGGTGCCGCCCGCTCCTCAGATAGTTCATCGTGTGGACCGTCAGGAGAATGGTGAAATCAAGTTTGGCCTGGTCTTCCGGCACCGGCACCCGGAGATTCAATTCACGGCATCGGCGAATCATCGCCTCCAGCACCTGATCGATGGTGTATTGATATTCGCCTGTCCAACTGGCGACTTTCCTCCGCACTTCCCGTCGAAAATGATTGAGGAAAGTCGCAGCGCTTGGTTTATTCGCGTGGCCCGGCTGGGTCGAAAACAGGCGTTTGAGATCAGGGTCATACAACGAGAGGCGCTCCACGCCATAATGGCTGCGCTTGTGCGCATAATGTTCCCGCAGCGTCTTCTTCGAGCTGGGAAGGGGATCCACTTCCTCGCAGATCGTGACGGGCGGCGTCGCTCCTGCGAGTTCCTGCATCAAGCCATCGACGTAGCGGAGTTTCTTGAGCACCGGCCAGCCCCGGTAACGCTCTTCCCACAACGAGTCCGGTGTCAGCCAGACGGCGAAGGTCTCGGCAAAATCTTCGTCCGGATGGCTCTGCGCATACCACGTATCCAGGTGGCGCACAAAACTCCGGCTGTAGGGCCTCGGGGTGTAGAACATCGGATAGCGCTGTGAGGATTTCCCGAAGATCTGCTGGCGGGTCTTTCGGCGGCGAATCTTGTAGGCGTTCTCGATGGCGTGGCCGGCTTCATGCCGCAGAATGCGCAGACACCATTCCGGTGTTCCGCCCTCCACTTCGAGCATCTGGGTCAGCTCAAGTTTGGCAAGGCGGGGATGAGCCAGGTAGAAGGGCACCGCGATACCGGGCACTCCATCGGGCGTGAACCACTCATTCGAGATCCAGAAATGCGGACGAAAGAGCAGGCGGCGCGCGTCAAGTTCTCGGCTCAATTCGGCGATCGGCTCTTCGAGGAATCCGCCTTTGATTTCCAGTTGGAGTTCGCACATCGGAAGATCGAGGAGCGCTTCATCGGCCCACGAGGCCCAGATGGGATCTCCCTGTCCGACGACCGGCGTTTTGAGTGCGTCCGTGCCCATGCGCTGTGCTCAATGTCTGGATTCTGTGATTCTTTCCGGTGCTCAACAAAATATAGCACGTGCCGTTCAAACGACAGGCACCAGGGCAGTACCAGTGGCGGGCGGAGATGCGGGAGTGACCGAAAGAGGGAACAATTGTTCCGAAAAGTTCAAGATTGAACTGAAACGAACGTGCTTATCGATCTTCCGGGCGAAGGTAGTGCGGCAATCGCGTGACCAGAGCCGGTGCCGCGTCCCATATCTGATCGACGATCGACTCGACATAGTCGCGGGCCCGTCTCAAATCCTGCTCCCAATCGGGGAAGGCTTCATGCAGATCGAGAATCGGCGTCGCACGCCCGAACGACACTTCATTGAAGAGCGGAGCGGTCCGTCCGAAGTGCTCCTGAATGAAGGCACGGTGGTTCTGGCCCATGGCGATAATAAAGTCGGCTCGCTCCAGCACATCTCTGGTCAACGTCCGTTGAACATGGGCGGAGGGGTCCGCACCTTTCTGAAGGAGTCGGACGCGGATGATGGGGTGAATGGTCTGGGGCGTGGCCTCGATGCCGGCCGATTCGACTCGATACTGGTCCGTCGAGCCGATCTGCGCCCGCACCGCATATTCAGCCACCATGCTGCGAAAAATGTTTCCGGTGCAGACGAAAAGAATCGATTGTGTCATCCGCGATCCTTGCGCCTGTTCACCTGTCGACAGGGCCCTGACGGAGCAGTTACAATCCGGCCCATGCACCTTGCGACAACCCAGGCGGACCCTCCGCAGAAACTGGATGAAGCGACGGAGAAACTCCAGACGCGCCTGTGCCGACTTGTCGGCCAGGCGGTCGCCGACTATCGTCTCATCGAAGACGGCGACAAGGTCATGGTTTGTCTGTCGGGCGGCAAGGACAGTTATGGCTTACTCGATATCCTCCTCGTTTTGCAACGCCGCGCCCCAGTGCGGTTCGATCTCGTTGCCGTGAACCTTGACCAGAAACAGCCGGGCTTCCCGGCCCATGTCCTGCCGGAGTATCTGACCAGCAGGGGGGTCCCCTTCCACATCGAGTCACGCGATACCTACTCGATCGTGAAACGACTGATCCCCGAAGGGCAAACCACCTGCTCCCTGTGTTCGCGCCTTCGCAGGGGCCATCTCTATCGTATCGCCAGTGAACTTGGGGCCACGAAAATCGCGCTGGGCCATCACCGTGATGACATCGTCGAGACCCTGTTCCTGAACCTGCTCTATACGGGCAAACTCAAAGCGATCCCGCCGAAGCTGCGTTCCAAGGACGGGCGACATCTCGTCATCCGGCCGCTGGCGTTTGTGAAGGAGGCAGATCTGGCCCAGTATGCGGACTTACGGGCGTTCCCCATTATTCCCTGCGATCTCTGCGGGTCTCAGGAGGATCTGAAACGGAAAAAAGTGAAAGCGTGGCTTCAGGAGTGGGAGCGGGAGTCGCCGGGCTGTTCGGACAGTATCGCTGCTGCCCTGACCAATGTCGCGCCGTCGCTTTTGATGGACCCCCGCCTCTTCGACTTTCAATCGCTCGACGCGAGGGGTGACAATCGAGCCGAAGATGACGCCTGACTCGACAAGGGGCCGGCTGCCGCGCATTCAATCGACTGAAAGGTTCTCTGAGGCAAGGAAGAATATCCTCAATGTGAAGCGTGGCACAAGCGGCACTCGTCACGGTGCTGCTCGCGGGCAGTGCTTGCCCAAGGTCACGAGAACGAAAACGTCGAAGGAGCTGAATCATGAGCGAACTTGTGTGCATCGCATTCAAGGACTCCGGCACCGCCGATAAGGTGCTGAACGAACTGCGCGCTCTGGAAACGGAATATGTCCTGGACCTGGAAGATGCCGTCATCGTCGTGCGCGACAGGGACGGGAAAGTTCATATCAAGCAGTGTGTCGATGTGTTCGGCGGTGCGACCACTCATGGCGTGACACTGGGTGTGTTATGGGGAGCGCTCATGGGCCTGCTCTTCATGAATCCCCTCGCAGGCCTTTTGGGAAGCCTCGCGGGCGGTGCAGGAGCCGGAGCTATGACCGCTGCCGCAAGCGAGTTCGGCCTCCTGAGCGATTATGGAATCAGCGATAGTTTTATCAAGGCCCTCGGAAGCACGATCTCGCCGGGCACCTCTTCGATCTTCCTGCTGATCCGGAGTGCCCAGGGAGACAAGCTGCTGACGAGCATCTCCAAATACGAGGGAACCATCCTCAAGACCTCGCTGAGTGGGGAGAACGAGGAGCGGCTTCGAACGGCCCTCGCTGGCCGAACGCAGAACTAGACCCACCGGAGGGAGCGGGCCACATCTCCATGGTACGAATCCGACAAGGTATCGAGGCGCTTGTGGCACTGTCGCACGCAACCAAGCTGGCCGAGAGGTTACCGAGAGTGCAGGCCTGGGAGAGCTGCAGGGATTGGTACCAGGCGAGCGCCGCGGCGGTTCCGGAGATCATGAAATTGATCACCAGCTTCGGAAAGGCCACCAGCAGTCGTGACGGATTCTCCGCATCGAACGTGGAGAGCGGGGTCAGCACTGAAAGCATCAACGCCGTGAGGTTGACCGCGCTCTCGGCCAGCGTCACCGGCGCCGACCAGGCGGGGAACAGCCTGACGACCAGGCCACAGAGCAGGCAGGCCAGGTAGTAGACCATCCGCAGGGACGGATACGCCGCAAACCCGACGGCGCGAACGTTGGCGCCGGCCAGCCAGTCGATCAACAAAAAGAGGAATGACGCGAAATAGTAATATTGCGGCCAGTGGAGCGGGCGGAACGACATGCCCTGATCGAAACAGAAAATGCCCCCTGCGTCTCTATCTCTTCCTCTTCCTCACTTTCGACAAAACGCACGCGACAATGTGGTGAAAATGGTTTGGGAGGACGAGCCTTGACGAATGGGAGTTTATCGAGTTGAATGTTGCTATGAATGTCATCGGTGATCTTTCGTGAGACGAGCCTTTCACTGAAGAGGGTAATGTCGGCTCACAACGTCTTTCACCCCAAGGAGGTAAGGATCATGGCTGCATTACCTCACGCAACCAGAGTTCTCATACTTTTAGCAGCACTCTACCCCGGTATCGCCGCAGCGCATGGAAGCGTGGCCATGGAAGAGGATACCTGCATGCGCCGTGTCGGTGGAAACCTGGTCCATTTCAACGCCTATCAGCCGCAAAACGAGGCGAAAGCGCAATACTGCACGGAAATCCCCGGTGAAGGGGACACATTCCTGGTGGTGGATCTCGTCGATCCCGGGTTGCGCAATCTGCCTGTCGGCGTACGGATTGTGCAGGGACACGACGAGGCGGCAGGTGGTCAGACGGTGGCGTACTGGCCTCCCGCGACTCACCCGGACGGAGTGGTCAGAGGCGAAGCCAAGTTGGTCAAGGGGCTCTATCAGCTG
>DASPGL010000140.1:0-13271 GCA_035620635.1 Nitrospira sp.
TCGCCCGCCGGGTGGCAGAAGCCGAGCTGGCCACGCAAAGTGCCACCAAACGGTTTGAAGATATGGCCAGGAAGCTCGGCGAGATTGCCGGACTTGCATCCCAACTCGGGAAGGCGAAGGGGCAGTCCTGATTCATCCGGGCGGAGTCTCCGCACGGGCGGAGTGTCCCTGAAGGGCCGAGACCGATGTCCCTCCAAGTGGAAGATGAGTTTCAAAAAGAGCTGATCGAGGTCTTCGTTCAGGAGGCACAGGAATGGCTCGAACAGATTCATGTCGCCCTGGATGAACTGCAACAAGATCCCGCCCCCGACCGCCGTCTGAAGCTTGCACAGACTATCAAGGCGGGCCTCACCAACCTGGGAGGATCGGCGGCCACCGTCAGTCTCGACGAGATTGCGCACGCGACCTTCTCTGCACTCCCCTTCACCGAGCACCTCCAAGATCCGGCCAGAACGCTTTCCGCGGATGATTTCGTCGCACTCTGTAAGCAGCTGGGACAGATCAGCGCCGGCCTCGCTCGCGCATCCGCTGTGAGGGTTGCGGGCGAAGGGGCAGCGACGAACCCTGCCCAGCCTGCGCCCGCGATGACGGTGAATGATATGCTCGCCGCGCTTCAGACACTTCAAGCGAACAGGCTCAAGGCGGGGGCGGTCCATCGAAACGTCATCCAGGCGGTGATCGCCCAGATAGAGGGAATGAAGCGCAGCGGTGTCGGGGAGTGCAAGGTTGCCTTCCTGCGAGACGCGCTTGCCCAGGCCGGAACGAGCGAAGAGAAATTCCTGCAGCTCGTGGAGGAGCGGATTCCGGCGGTGATGGACGCCATGAGTCAACTCAAGACGGGAACTGCGGCTCCGGGACCGTCATCCGAACGGCTGAAGGGGGTTGTGGAACAGGTGGCGCAACTGTGGTCGACAGCACAGCAGATCAATGCCACTCACGCGATGACGTTCTTTCGCGGGCTCCACAGTTTTCTGACGGTGATCATGCAGGGCCGCGTCGTCGTGGCGGCTGAGCGATATGAGGCGGTGGAAGCACGACTGGCCGAGAGCACCAACGCCATTGAAAGCTGGGTGGAGAACGGGCGGGCAGACCGTTCAGCCATCGGAGCCCTGTTGTTCGGCTGAAGGCCGACCCTGACATCGAAGAGGTTCGTTACGAGATGACCTGGTACCGTGACGCAGAACGAGAGTTGGCTGACGTGGCCGCAGCGGTGCAGAGCCAACGCCCGCCGCGGATGGCCGGAGTCGAGACGCTTGCGGCGGCCCTGGTCTCCTCGTTGAAGCAGAGCGATCAGCTGGTGGTCGAAGCACTTTCCGGTCCGGGCGGTTCGTCGCTCATCACGAACCTGATCAATGTCGGGATTCTGGGAACCAGAATCGGAATCGGTCTCGGATACTACGGGAAAGAGTTGGAGCGCCTGGCAGTCGCGGGGCTTTTTCATGACATCGGATTGTTTGCCGTGCCGGGTTCTCTGATTACCAAGGCCGGCCGCCTGACGCGCGATGAACGGGCGCTGATTGAGCAGCATCCTGAATTGGGGTATCAGGTCATTCATCGGATCGGGTCCGAATACCACTGGTTGGCTCAGGTGATTCGCCAGGCCCATGAGCGCTTCAACGGGCAAGGCTATCCGAAGAGGCTCAAGGGGCGTGAGATCAGCGAAATGGCGCAGATTCTCGGCGTGGTCGACGTGTTCGATGCACTGGTGAGCGAGCGCCCGTATCGTAAGCGCCTGTTGCCGCATGAAGCTGTCAGAGAACTGCTGGTGACGGAACGGAACACCTTCCCGCGTGAAATTCTGAAGGCGCTGGTCGAACAACTCTCGGTCTATCCCCTGGGGACGACGGTGAAGTTGACCACCGGAGAGGTGGGAACGGTTGTCAAAGTCAACAGCCGGTATCCGCTGCGGCCGGTCGTGAAGGTGGAAGATAAGAATGACGGCGAGACCGCGGCGCCGCGCGTGGTAGACCTGAGCCTGACTCCTCTGGTGTCAGTGATTGAAACACTTGATCCTCCGGCGATGAGCAAACTGACCTTTCCTGGCGTGCCGGTCATGGTCGAGACGCCTCCGTCGCCGGTGGTGGCTTCCGATCACTTTACCTCCCTGCTTGAGAGCCTGGATGCGATCGCCTCGGCGATTCAAGGGGTCGTTGAGATGCGAATGGTCAGTCCGAACGAGACGCAGCCCGATGCAGGGCAGGTCGATGGGGGACCGGATGGCTCGATCAGAGGAGATCTTCCGTTTCGAAACGAAGTCGTGGGATTGTTCGCGCTGGAGGCCCGCGAATGGCTCGCGCATATCCAGACGGCGTTGAAGAAATTGGGGGCCGGCGCGGAAGGACCACAGCGCTCGAAGCTGTACGGCTTTATTCTGAACGGTATCACCAATCTGGCCCGGTCGGCCTCCACGGTACAACTGTCCGAGATTGAAACCATGGCATCCGAACTCCTGCCCCTGTTGCGAGAAGTCGGGTCGACAGAGATGGAATCGAGCGCTGAGCCGATGCGGTCGCTTCAGGCGGGGCTCGACCGCATTGCGACGGCCGTGCATCGTCTGGCCGGCGAACAGCCCGATGTCGATGTTTCCCAGGAGCAGATCCTGGATCATGAATCGGTTCAGGCTGAGTCACACGGTGGTCCTGAGGAGAGCCATCAGACTCCGGAATCCGTCTTGGCGACACCGGAACGCGTTGCCTCCTCGATGCCGTTGCTCAAGGCCCTGCGGGAACTGCAGCAGGCCCGTGCGCGAACGGTGCAACCGGCCAGAGATATGCTGGAGGCGGTGATCACTCGTGCTGCGGAGGAGGTCGCGGAAGGGCAGGACAATATTTCGGTGGACCGGGTCGAACGCATCCTGCGCGATCTTGACCGGCTCGACGACGAGTTCCTGAGGGAAGTCAATCTACGGGTGCCGGCGATGGTCGGGGTCCTCATGCGTCTGCGCGAGCGGGGGATTACTGATTTCGTGACGGCGTCTCAGTTCGACCCGATTCTGACCGATGTCGAGTCATTACATGATTGCGCCAAGACCGTGCATGCCACGACCATCATGATGTTTCTCCAGGGACTGAAGTCGTTCCTGACCGAGACGGTTTATCGGAAAGTGGAGTCGCTGCCGGAGCGATTGAAGGCCGTTGAAGAGCGGCTCATGGCATTGGTTCCGATGGCTCAACAGTGGGTGTCGCTCGGCCGTATCGAGCGCGCATCGATCGAAGATATTCTCCCTGTCTAACCATCCTCTCCTGTCGTCTTCTCTGTTACGAGCCGGATCAGACAACGGGCCTGCGCCTTCGCAAGACCCTACGGATTGTAGGGTTCGGTGCCACGCCGTCCAAGCCGCGCATCCTCTCAACATTCGAGAGAAACTGCTGCCAAACAAATTGACATAGTGGTCGTGGTCGCGTAGCGACATCGTACCGGCGATCGATCCACATGTCTATCCACAAGTCGCACACAGATTGTGTGGATAGGACCCGGTGAGGGTGAGAGGAGCGCATGCGCCGAGGGGTGTGTCGATGGCCGACGCATCCCGTCGTGCGCTTTCAACTCACACCGTGGATCGCTATAATGCCTGGCGGTCGGAGATCCCCTTCGTCAGGAACAAGAGGCGTTCGTGCCCAGGCTTGTGACGGTTCATCGGGCCGATCAGGTCCAGCAGCTGGCGCATCAGTATATAAAGACCTACATCCTTTTTCCCTCTGGTCTTGTCGGCTTGCCCTGTCTGCTCGGAGGAGTCGGAGGGTTGGGGTATCAACTGCTTGCCACGGACAGTTATACCTGGCACACTTTTTACCAAAGCTCGGGTCTCGTCGTCCTGGGGGTTCTGATCGGAGTGGTTCAAACCCGGTACCAGCAGTATCTGTTGAAACAATTCCCGGAGGTATTCGCCGCCCGTATCCGTGACCGGGTCACCAGACGCAGAGGGAAGAGCAAGAAGGAATCCCCGTCGACGGAATTCGACCACCCGGGACGACCGTGGATCCCCGTGGCCTATCTTGTGGGCATGGCCGTGCTCCTCGGCAGCGGAGCGGCTGCCTATCTGTACGGGCAGGTGAGTGTGGTTCCGGCGCTGTTACTTCCGTGGGCGGGGTTCTACTGGGCGCGGCTGTTCTTCTGGCGAAGGATTGTCAAGTAGAGGGCCGGCGGTTAGTGCTTTCTGCCGCGTCGTGTCGCCGTCGTACCGGCCTGCGACGCCGGACGTTGCCGCTGCGCTTCGAGCGTCTCGACCCGTTGTTCCAGGCTCCGCACCAGCTGTCTCAGCTCAGGAAGATGGTTGATGACCGCTTGAATTCTCAAGGAGCTTTCGTGGGGTTGAGCGGGTGTTCCCGACATGATCCGGTACGATTCTACATTCCGGGTGACCCCCGCCCTGGCGGCAATCATCACCTGATCCCCGATCTGAACATGATCGCTGATGCCGGCCTGTCCGCCGATCATGACATGATGCCCGATCGTCGTGCTGCCGGCGATGCCCACCTGACCGACGATGATCGTATGGGCTCCGACGGTCACGTTGTGCGCGATTTGAACCAGATTGTCGATTTTCGTGCCCTGTTTGATGACCGTGCGTCCCATTGTCGCGCGGTCGATCGTCACATTCGCGCCCACCTCCACGTCATCCTCGATAACGACGCCGCCGATCTGCGGAATCTTGTGGTGGCGGCCCTGGTGCTGGAGGTATCCAAAGCCGTCGGATCCGATGACGCTTCCGCTATGGATAATCACCCGCGCGCCAAGCGTGCAGCCTTCGCGGACCACGACATTGGGATAGAGGATGCAATCGTCGCCGACCGTCGAATCCGATCCAATGAACACGCCGGGATACAGAGTGACCCGTGCGCCGATCGTGACGCGGTCACCGAGTGTGACGAAGGGCCAGATTGAGGCGTCGGCTCCGATGCGGACGTCGGTGCCCTGCGTCAGTTCCCCGGCGATGCCGCGAGGGATAGGAGGACGGACAAAGAATTTTTCTGCCACCCGGGTGAAGGCCAGGAAGGGATTGCCTACCACGATCTGGGGAATCGGGAATTGAGAAAGATGGCGGTGGACGAGCAGGGCTCCGGCGGGGAGTTCCTTGTGCGCCTGCAGCACTTTGTCATTGGCAACAAACGACAAGGCCCTGGGGTTGGTTTCGTTCAGTCCGGCCAGCTCGAACACCGTGGTCTGGTCGTTTCCGTGAAGCGTGCCGCCGATGAGCCGATGGATCTCGGCCAGGGTGATGGGACCGGGCGCCGACGGTGCACTCATCGGCTCGCAACTTTCTTCTTTTTCTTGGGCGCCGCCACCCGCTTGGCCGGGCCGGCCGTTGCCTTCTTCTTCGGGGCCTTGGCCACAGCGACTTTCTTGGCGGGAGCCGCGTTCTGACTCGCTGCCGGTTTGGGCGAGGCCAGCCGCTGTTGGACATAGAGCGCCACAGACTCGACGGTGCTGAGACCCGGGAGGTCCTGATCGGGAATCTGAATCTTGAAGCGGTCCTCGATCTCAAACAGCAGCTCGATGACGGCCATCGAATCGAGGCCCAGATCGTCTCGGAGATGATGCTTCTCGGTGATGGAGGAAGGGTCCCGCTTCAGGTAGCGGGCGAGAGATTGAATAATCTCGGAGACAATCTCGCCGTGGGTCATGAGAGGTTCTCCTTCATAAGGGTCTTTTACGCAACAAACTTCTTGAGCACGACGGTCGCGTTGTTGCTGCCGAATCCGAAGGCGTTCACCAGGGCCGTGCGAACCTTCCGCTCCTGGACCTCTCGCCGAATCCCGTCCAGCCGACAGGCCGGATCCGGATCCTCATAGTTTGCGGTCGGATGGATCTGGCCCGTGTGAATCGCGAGCGAGGAGGCTATGGCTCCGAGAGCTCCGGCCGCGCCCAGGGTATGGCCCACCAGCGACTTGGTGGCACTGATCGCGATCTTGTCCGCACGATTCCTGAAGAGCAGCCGGATGGCCTTCGCCTCGACCGCATCACCGATCGCGGTGGAGGTCGCGTGGGCATTGATATAGTCCACCTGCTCGGCGGGGATACCGGCAGACTTCAGCGCGAGTGTCATCGTGGTGGCGATTTCTTCGCCGTCTTCTCGAGGAATCACCATATGGTAGGCCTCGCTGGTGGCGGCATAGCCGACCAGTTCCGCATAGATTCTGGCTTTCCGCTTCTTGGCGTGGGCCAGCGATTCGAGGATCAGAGCTCCGGCGCCTTCGCCCATCACGAACCCGTCGCGTGACCGGTCAAACGGGCGTGAGGCGCGTTCCGGGGCGTTGTTGAACTCACTGGAAAGGGCGCGCATCGAGCAGAAGCCGGCGAAGACCAGGGGAGTGATGCTGGCATCGGCTCCCGCAGCGATGATGACATCGGCCTGGCCGGTGCGAATGCTATGCAGCGCCTGCCCCAGAGCATGGGCACTGGACGAGCATGCGGTGGAGATCGTCAGATTCGGCCCCTTGGCCCCATGCACCATGGCCACAATGCCGGAGGCGGAATTGAGCGTGATGGTCGGGATAAAATTAGGGTGGACGCGGTGTGGCTTCTTATTCAGATAGAGCTGGGTGATTTCGCGTTCTCCCATCATCATGCCGCCCATACCGGCTCCCACGATGACACCGACGCGATGCGGTAGTTCTTTCGCCATGATCAAGTTGGCATCGGCGAGGGCCTCTTTCGTCGCGACGAGGGCAAATTGCGCGTAGCGATCGACACGGTCGCCCTGGCTGGCGGGCAGATATTGTCCGGGAGAGAAGTTGTGGACCTGACCCGCAACTCTCGAGCGGTAGTCGCCGACAGAAAAAGGTTCAAATGACTGGATGGCCGTGACGCCTGAACGGCCGGTGAGGGCCGCCTTCCAGAATTCACTGACACCGATGCCGAGGGACGACACCGCTCCCAGACCGGTGATCACGATGCGCGCGCTCATGCCATCATCTCCTTACAGTAGGTCCGTGACCGGTTCTTACTTACCGGAAGCGCTGTGAGCAGTCAACTGGCAATACGGTTCAATAGCGGACTTTCAGCAGCAGATAGAGGGCAAAACTGAGAAACAGCAGATTCGCCATCCAGCCGGCCAGCATGGGAGCCAAGGCCCCTCCGCGTCCGAGCGCAATGGCGACCGAATGGGTCGTCCAATAACAGAATCCGACGATGAACGACTGGCCGATGCCCAGGGCCATGCTGCCTCCGCGCACCCCGCTCCCTCGCAGCCCCAGGGCGATACCGACCAGCACCATCACGACGGTGACCAGTGGAAAGGCGAGCCGGCCGTAATAGTCCGTGAGCAGGCGGGAAAAGGATATGCCCTGGCCCCGGAAGCGCTCGACGTAGTTCTGAATCTCGCGGAACGTCATGCTATCGGAGTTGCCCGTCAGCGACGAGGAAAAATCATCCGGGATCAACGGAATGTCCCCCGGATGCGTCGCAAACAGGGTCAGATCCACGGTGTGGTCCGGCTGAAACACCCGTCGGTTGCCGTTAAGGAATGTCCAGGCGTCCGAAGCGTACCGGGCTTCGGCGGCCTCGGTGAGTTGATCGAGCCTGAAGGCCGCGTCGAAATGAAACACCTGGATGCCACGGAGGATCGTGCCGGCCCCGCCGATTTCTCTGATCCGCATGATGGCATCGGCGCCGATGCGGGCCCAAGGCTGGACAGTCTGGATCGTGACGGGGGCCGGCCGCTTCTCGATTTGGACGAGGCGGACCTCCTCCGCTTTTTCCGACGCGAGGGGAATCACAGTCGAACTGAACGCGAGGAGCACTACGGAGACGCCGGACGCAAACAGGAGAAAGGGCGAGGTCATCCACAGGAGGCTGATCCCGCAGCTGCGCAGTGCGGTGATCTCATTGCTGCGGGCGAGCAGTCCGAGTGTCAGCAGGGTGGACACCAGGATGGCGAACGGAGCGACCTGGAACGAAATTGCGGGAATCTTGAGGACGAAGTACGTCAGGATGGACAGAGCGCCGGAATCAAACCGGAGGAATCGCCGCACTTTCTCGAAGAAGTCGATCACCAGGTAGATCGTCAACAGCCCGGAGAAGCACATCAGGAAAATCTTGGCGTACTCTCGGAGGATATAGCGAAACAGAATGGTCATGACAGTTATTGACGGCTCATTTTCATGTAGAGTGCGAGGGTGATGAGGATGAACACGACATCGGGAATCCAGGCGCCGGCAAAGGGTCCGATGACCCTGGTGGTCACCAGAAAGTCGCAGGCGACATTCACGACGTAGAAGGCGACGATGATCAGGACGCCGACGGCAAAGCCGCCGATCCGGCCGGATCGTTTCGAGACGATCCCCACCGGTACGCCCAGGAGACAGAAGACCAGCGACGCCGTCGGGAAGGCCAGATCCTTATAGTATTCCATGAGCCGGCGCAGGGCGCCCACGTCCTCTCCATTCGACTTCGCCAGCTGGGCCATGATCTGTTCGTACGACGGACGCTCTTCGGTCGCCGCATAGCTGCTTTGATTGAGGTTGAGTTTGATATCGTAGTTCGTGAACGAGATCTGACGGTAGCGATCGACCTGGTCCGGACGGCTGTGGATGACCCCGTTCACCAGCCGGAGTGCCACCTGGTCGTGCGCCGCGTCCATGAGCACTTGGTAATGTTCCGCGATAATCACCCGTGGCTCCTCGGCTGTCCGTTCGTCTGAAATGAAGATGCCGTTCCTCGCCCGCTCGACCGGCCCGTCAGGAACATAGATCATCATACGGGGTATCGGCTCATTGAATGTGCCACGCTCCAACGCCAGGACCAGCTGATCTTTCAGGAGATTGAGAGCCACGCGCTTGAGATTCAACGAACTCCACGGCTGGCCCCACTGGGACAGCACCAGCGTCAGCGTAAAGACGCCGACGGCGAAGAGCAGCACCGGCTGGGACAGACGGAACAGGCTCAGGCCCGCGGCGCGCATGGCCACGAGTTCCTTGTCGAACGACAGGCGGCCGAAGGCGGTGATGGAGGCGATAAGGCCGGCAATCGGAAGCGTCAAGACCAGGCCGGAAGGCAGGAGCATGGCGATGACTTTTAGAACGGCCCACAGCCCCACTCCTTTCGACACCAGCAGCTCGACCAGCCGCAGGAGTTCCCGAGTCAGCATGACGAAGCACAGCGCCCCGAGGCTGAGGCCGAACGGAGAGAGCAGCTCAGAAAAAATATAGCGATCCAGGAGAGTTCGTAGGGTCACAGGGGTCTCGAACTTGCCAGCCTAGGGACACTATAGGGAAGTCCTGCCCCCTTGTAAATCGCGCGAACGATTCCTGCCTGCCAAAGAATTGCTTGACAGCGCGCGCCATGCAGTGCTACATGCAGCGCCATTCTTCATCTTCACGATGGGTTCCGTGAGCTATTCAATTCTCCGCAGGTGCCCGTCCGTTTCACCCGCCGGTTTCTTCTCTCGTCTTCTGTCCGGTGTTCCGATACACGGCTTAGTGGGTAGGCTGCGTAACTCCGCGTGGTCGTTGAGGAAAGGAGGGGGTTTGTGAAGACAAAAGGGACAGTGAAATGGTTCAATGATCGGAAAGGGTTTGGATTCATCCGGCTGGACAGCGGCGAGGACGTCTTCGTCCACTATTCGGCGTTGCAGGGGGAAGGATTCAAAACCCTGAAAGAAGGCGAGAACGTCGAGTTCGATATTGTGCAAGGAGCGAAGGGACCTCAAGCGGCCAATGTGCTGAAGTCGGCCGTGGCTGCATCCTGAGAAGTTTCGCGTTCCTGGTCAACAGTGTGGGGGCCCGTCTTTCCAGCCGGAGGGCGGGCCTCTGGTATCTTCACGCCAGCGTCGTTTGATTCCTCCATTTTCTAGACAAAACCCATTGATACTGCTAGCGTTTGCCTATTCCCGCTTTCCGAGGTGTGAATTGGCAACGGACCGCAGCAAAGTTCTTCAACAGGCGCAACTGCTCGCCTCGCGCGGGCAGTACGACGCCGCCATCGCCGAATGGAAGAAGCTCGCGCTGGAGACTCCGCACGACGGGAGCATCCACAACTCCATTGGCGATCTGTATCTCAAGCGAAATAACTCAGCGGAAGCCGCCACCGCGTTTCTGCAGGCAGGATCGGCGTTCCGGACAGAAGGGGCGACGCTCAAGGCGATCGCCGCGTTCAAGAAGGTTCTGAAAATCGACCCGGCGCGGTACGAGGTGTATCGCTATCTCGGCGATTTGAATGCCGAGCGCGGGCTGTTGAGCAGTGCGGTGCAGGATTATCTCACGCTCGGCAAGTACTATTTGAAGGAACGCAAGGGCAAAGAGGCGTTGGAGATCTATCGGAAAATCGTCAGTCAGGATCCGTCCAACTTGAGTGCCCAGCAACGGGTGGCCGAGCTCTGTGTTCAGGAGAATCTGCAGGATGAAGCCGCCAGGATGTATCTCCAGCTCGGGCGTGAGCGTTCGGCGCAAGGGCGCTATGACGAAGCCAAAGACGCCTATCTCGCCGTGCTGAAGATCGACCCTCGGAACAACGAAGCCGCACAGTTTGTGGAAAGCGTACAGAAGGCCGGAACCGGAAACCTCAAGACGATGAATCCAGGGACGGCTCCGCCTGCGCAGAAATCCTCCGACCCGCTCGATCTCATGGCGGAAGCCACGCGTCGTCTCGAGGAGAAACAGTATGCGGGGGCCGAGGCGATGCTTAACCAGATGCTCACGCGAGAGCCGGGCAATCCGCAGGTCTGCCAGCTTCTGGCGCGGCTCCATTTACAGCGGGGCGACGTCCAGATCGCGCTGGGCGAATACCGGTTCCTGGCGGGAGCGGCACTGCGCGCGCAGGATTACGCCCTTGCCGGATCGCTGATCAATGAGTTTCTCGCGGCGCAACCGAATTCCGTCCCCTTGCTGGAGCTGCAGGGAGAACTGTGCGAAGAGCGGGGAGATCGAGCGGAAGCGGCGCAGCACTACGCCAGAGCGGCCGAGTTGTTGCTGGAATATCCCGAATCGGGCATGGAAAGCCTGCACGAAGAACTCTTCGAGAAAGTGCGGGTGCTGTCCCCGGACGTCGAATTGGTCGAGCGCCTTGCCGCTAAGCTGAGGGGGGAGGCGGCGCCACCGTCGCACGACGACCGTCCGGCTGAGCCGGAGTCACCGGTTGTCGTGGAAGAACCGTCGGCCGCGATGTCTTCATCAGCCAGCGTCAAGGGATTCTCGCTTGTCGGTGCCGAGCCGGACGATGTCAGAGTACCCTCATCGAAGAGGCCACAGGAACAGCCCCGGCATTTTTCCCTGGAGGGGGCCGCGCCGGACAGTCCCAATGCATTCGAGGCAAAGGTCCCGTTGCAGGTGGGCGGGTTCTCGCTGAAAGGTGCGGAGCCGGATGACGACGCGATACGAGACGTTGCACAAGGGCGTAAAGAGGGCTCTGCATCTCCCGGGATGGGAGGGGCCAGGGCGCCTGGTGCCGCAGCGCAGGGTGTCGGCCGCGAGGCAGCGGAAGGCACAGCCGACGGGCAGTTCGCGCAAGTCGCGCAAGCGGCCTCGGGGCAACAGCCATCAGCGGACGGACCCGCACCGGATCATGAGGCCCATTTCATCCTGGGCGTGGCCTACAAGAACATGGGGCTCTATCAGGAAGCGAGGGAGGAGTTCGAGGTTTCACGAATGGGAACGGCATTTTATCTTGATTCCTGTCTCATGACGGCCGTGTGCCACAAGGCTCAGCATCAGCTGTCCCAGGCGATTCAGGGCTTGGAAGCGTTGCTGTCGGATCCCCGTTGCCAGGGCGCGAAAGGCCAGGCCGTCCGCTATGAACTCGGCCTGCTCTACGAGGCGCAGGCTGAATGGGATAAGGCGGCCCATACGTTCCAGTCCATCCCCTCATTCCACGATGTGCCGCAACGGCTCGAGGCGTTGAAGAAACGGGGCGTGTCAACCCCGTCGCCGCTTCGTCTTGCCGGCTAGCGACCGGCTCAGCTGATCCGATTCGGCGCCGGTTTCCCCCCCAGTACTGCGGCGATATTCTCCAGACAGATCATTCCCATTCGGATGCGGGTCTCCCCGGTGGCTGAGCCGAGGTGCGGGAGGAGCACGACGGTCGGCAGTGGAGTGAGTCCCGCGTGGACCGCGGGTTCTCCCTCATAGACATCGAGGCCTGCGCCGGCAATTTGCTTGGCCTGGAGCGCCTCGACCAGTGCCTGCTCATCCACCACTGCCCCACGGGAGGTGTTGATGAGGAAGGAAGTCGCCTTCATCAAGGCCAGCTCGCTCGGCCCGATCAAATGGTGCGTGGCCGCGGCGAGTGGGACATGCAGCGACACGTAGTCCGCCTGCCGAAGCACGTCGGAGAGAGGCAGATGTGACCAGGCCGCACCTGCGGAGGATGGGAAGCAGGGCCGGTTGGCTGCATAGATGACCGGCATGCGAAACCCCTCTGCGCGCCGCGCGACGGCCTGACCGATCCGGCCCATGCCGACGATGCCCAGCGTCTTCCCCGTCACATCCGTTCCCAACATGTGCGTGGGTCGCCATCCCGTCCAGCGCCCTGTTCTCAGCCACCCGTCTCCTTCCACCACACGCCGCGCGACGGCCAGCAGCAGGGCCCAGGTGAGGTCAGCGGTGGCATCGGTCAGGACGTCGGGGGTGTTGGTGACGACGATGCCCTGTTTCCGTGCGGCGGGGAGATCGATATTGTCAAAACCGACGGCGTAATTCGCGATGATCTTCAGCCGAGGGGCACCGGCCAGAAGGGAACGGTCGATACGGTCTGTGAGCGTACAGAGCAGAGCGTCGGCCTGGGCGAGCGCCTCCCGAAAACGGTCCGCCGCAGGGGGATCGTCCGCCGGTTCCGCGATGAGCCGGTACTGCTGTCGAATAACCGCCATGACCGGGTCCGGCAGGAGCTGGGTGACGTACAACGCAGGACGCGACATGCAGGCCTCGCAGGTGGGCTATTGTAGGAGATTCACCGGGCCCCCACAACCGCGCCCTTGTTCTTCCCGCGGAAGGCTGTCTAGAATGCGCCACCGTTTATCATGAACGCACCGACCCTCATCCTTCCGGAACGATCCCGCGCCATTGCAGCGGATCTTCGTGACCGGCTCGGTTCAGACAAAGTCAAAGATGACGGACCGACTCTGACCGCCTATGCCGTGGACGCCAGCATATACCGGATGCGGCCCAAGGCCGTGGTGCTCGTGGAGTCTGAACCCGATATCGCTGCGACGATGGAGTATGCCGTGACGCGCGGCATCCCGCTGACGCCTCGAGCCGCCGGCACCAATCTGACAGGTTCTGCCATCGGATCAGGGATCATCCTCGATGTGTCGAAGATGAATCGCATCCTCGAGGTGA